>JAKCEK010000021.1:4328-17934 GCA_021838005.1 Actinomycetes bacterium | reverse complement strand
TTCGCTTATCCGCCCATCGCGTTATCGCCCGAGGGCGCCCTCGCGGTGTCGGGGACGACCCTCGTGGTGGTGGACTGGGAGGGACACGCTTTCGCCGTGGACATCACGAGCGGGGCGCCCTTGTGGCAGGTGCCCCCCGCGTGTAACCCGTTCTTTGGGGCGACCGTCGACCAGGGCGTCCTCGGCCTGCTGTGCTTCCCCGGGATGATCTCCGCGTACAACATGACCGACGGCACTCCAGCCTTGCCCGGGAACGTCTCCACGCCGGCTCTTGGTTACGGTGCGTCGATGGTGGCCTCGGGCGCCTACGCCTACTTCACGACCGGGTTGAGCGACACCATCGGGCGGCTCTCCGTGCCCGGCTACTCCTTCTCGGGTGTGGCGAGCGTGCCCGGAGGGGCAGACCTCTCGGCGATAACCGTCGTCGGGGCGAACCTGTGGGTGGGCAGCACCAGCGTGAACGCGATCTGGCCCGTCGGCGTCGTCTCGGGTGCGCCGGGGACTGCGGTCACCCTCCCCACCCCGGCGGTGAGCATCGCCGGTGAGGGTGGTGTCGTCTGGGCGGCGCTCCAGGGCGGCGGGCTCGCCGAGGTCGGACAACCCGTCCCCCTCTTCTTGGCGAGCTCGCTCACCCTGAGCGCCCCGTCGGGCGCGAGCCCGGTCGTGGGGTCCCCGACGACCCTCACCGCGACGGTGAGCACGCCGGGCACGGTCACCTTCTACGACGGGTCCACCGCGATCCCCGGGTGCAGCGGGCTCTCGGCCACCACGACGGTGACCTGCGCCTGGAGCCCGACGATCGTCGGCGCGCGCAGCCTCAGCGCCACCCTCACCCCGACCGACCCCTCTTACTTGCACTCGACCTCTCCCACGCTCACCCTCACCGTCGCGCCCGAGCCGACCACGGTGACGGCCGCCTTCCCGTCGGCGCCGGTGGCCTCGGGTCCGGTGTCGCTGCCGGCGACCGGGAGCGTCGCGGGGACCCTCTCCTTCTCGGTGGGCGGGTCGTTCCTCCCGGGCTGCGTGGGCCTGGCCGCCCCGAGCGGCTCGGCGACGTGCCACGCGAGCCTCGGCGTCGGGTCCCACCCGGTCACCGTCGCCCTCGCCCCCTACGGCGCGAACGACGCCCCCTCGAACGTGACCCAGGTCGTGAAGGTCGTGTCCCGGCTCCTCAGCGGGTCGGTGCCCTTCGCCCGCGGGTCGAGCGCGCTCGACCCGGCCGGGCGAGCGGCCCTCGCGCGCCTGGTCGCCGCCATCGCCGCCGGGGGCTACACCCAGGTCCACCTGGTGGGACTGGGCGACGGGCCGGGCACGGGCGCCCTCGCGCGGGCGCGGGCCGTCACGGTGGCTGTGATCTTGCGTCACGAGCTGAGCGGGGTGCGGATCGTCGTCGGAGCCCAGCCGAACCCGGGCTCGCGCGTCGTCGTCGTCGCGAGCCTCTGACGGTCGCGTCGTTAGACGAACGCGGCGGTCACCGCGCGCGCCGACGGGCTACTTGATCGAGGCCAGGTAGGTCGCGCAGACGCCGCTGGAGACCGGCGGGGCGACGGGCGTCGTGCCCCACGTGAGGTCGTCCTGGGCGAAGGTGAAGCCGGGGATGGTGTGGTAGGGAAAGACGCGGTAGACCGAGCGGCTCGGCAGGTAGGTCGCCGCCGAGATCGTGTCCACCTCGATGAGCTTCTGCGGTCCCCAGTGGTAGGTCGAGGTGACATAGACGGTGTCGCCGACACGCCGCAGGGGCGAGAAGCGGCCCTCGACGGTGTAGCCAAGTGGGTAGCCCGTCACCGTGAAGAGACCCACGTAGGGCTTGCCGGTGACGGTGCCGCCGCAGCTCACCGGTCCCGAGGATCCGAGCGTCATCATGACCTCGCCCTTGGGGGTGAGGACGAGTTCGAAGGGGTTGAATCCGCTCGCCGCGTTCACCGGCAGGACCGTCTCGGCGGCGTAGGTCGTGCGACCGTCGAGCGCCTCGGCCCACACCGTGCCGTAGGCGGGCTGGTAGCCCGCCTTGGGCGCCCCGGCCATGATCCAAGAGAGCCGGCCCCCGCCGAGGTTCTTCACCCGCACGAGGGTTTGAGCCGCGCTGTAGGTGAAGCGCTCCGAGTCCATCTTGTCGGTCGCGGCCGCGACCTTGCGGTAGAAGGCGATCGCCGCGGCGTTCCCCGTCGCCGCGAGGTGCGGCGTGCGGGCGGCCCGGCCAGACGGGCCCTTCGGGCTCGTGGCCGCGCCGGCGCTCGCGGTCGCGACGACGCTCAGGGCCGCCGCTACGACCACCCACCGACGAAGGAAGCTCCTCGCCATGCTCTCTCCTCGCCCACCGCGCGGGGACGACCCGACGTCCCGTCCCGCCCGAGACTACCGAGCCGCGCGGTGCGGGGCGAGGTTCGACGAGCCCGTGCGGGCCCCGAGACCGTGCGTCGTCAGTCCAGTGCGGCGAGCACGCGCTGGGCGTGGCCGTTCGCGCGCACCCCGTAGAAGGCGTGCTCGACCCGCCCGTCGGGGCCGATGACGAACGTCGAACGGATGACCCCGAGGACCTTCTTGCCGTAGAGGGTCTTCTCGCCGTAGGCGCCGTAGCTCTCCATGGTGGCCCTCGTCGGGTCCGAGAGCAGGTCGAAGTCGAGCCCGTACTTCGCCCGGAAGGCACGGTGCGAGGCGGCGTCGTCGGGCGAGACGCCGAGCACCCTCGCCGAGAGCCCCCGGAACTGGGCGAGCGCGTCGTTGAACTGGCAGGCCTCGGTCGTGCACCCCGGGGTGTCGTCGGCGGGGTAGAAGTACAGGACCACGCGCTCGCCCGCGAGGTCGGCGAGCGAGACCGACGTGCCGTCCTGGTCGGACAGGGTGAAGGTCGGGGCGCGGGTCCCGGGCTCGAGTCGGGCCATCTCTCCTCCTGGGTCGTGACGGGGGCGGACGCCCCGTAGACTAGGGGCGAGCTCGAGTGCGAGCGAGGGCCCACTCTCTTCGATGACGGTTACGGGTCCGACCGAGAAACGACCCCTGCACCGTGAGTGAGACCCTAGAGAACGTGGCGGCCGCCGAGGACGCCTACGCCACCACCCAGACCTTCGTCGGCCTCGGCGTCGCCGAGGGCCTCGTCGCGGCCCTCTCGGCCCAGGGCCTCACGACGGCCTTCCCGATCCAGACCCTCACGATCCACGACGCGCTCGCCGGTCGCGACGTGTGCGGTAAGGCCAAGACCGGCTCGGGCAAGACCCTCGCCTTCGGCCTGCCGATGCTCCAGCGCCTCGCGGGGGCCCCGGCCGCCGCCGCGGGCCCGCCGGCGCGCCCGCGCGGGCTCGTCCTGCTGCCCACGCGCGAGCTCGCCCTGCAGGTCTTCGAGGTGCTCGAGGTGCTCGGCCGGGCGCTCGGGTTGCGGGTGGCCGCCGTCTACGGCGGGGCCGACATCGAGCGCCAGATCAAGTCGATGCGCCAGGGCTGCGACGTCGTCATCGCCACGCCGGGCCGCCTGATCGACCTCGGCGACCGGGGCGAGGTGAACGTCGAGGCCCTCGACGTCCTGGTGCTCGACGAGGCCGACCGGATGGCCGACATGGGCTTCATGCCCCAGGTCGAGTGGGTGCTTCGCCGCATCGCCAACCACCCCCACCAGACGCTCTTGTTCTCGGCCACCCTCGACGGCGCGGTCGACCGGCTCGTGAGCCGCTACCTCACCGACCCGGTCTTCCACGAGGTCGCGAGCGAGTCCCAGACCGTCTCGCGCATGGTCCACCACTTCCTCCAGGTCCACCAGATGGACCGGGTGAAGGTGGCGGCCGCCATCTGCCGGGCCAACCACAAGACGATCGTCTTTTGTCGCACCAAGCGCGGCGCCGACCGCCTCGTGGAACAGCTGGCCAAGGAGGGCGTGGAGGCCGCGGCGATCCACGGCGACCTGCGCCAGAGCCAGCGCGAGAAGGCGCTCGCCGACTTCGCCGCCGAGAAGCTGCCCGTGCTCGTCGCGACCGACGTGGCGGCCCGCGGGCTGCACATCGACGCGGTGGACTGCGTGATGCACTTCGATCCGCCCGAGGACCACAAGGCCTACCTGCACCGCTCGGGGCGCACGGCGCGCGCCGGCTCGACGGGCGTCGTGGTGTCCCTCCTCCTCTACAACCAGGTGCTCGAGGCCCAGGTCATCTTGAAGCGCCTCGCCCTCAGGCTCCCGATCGTCGAGGTCTTCTCGAACAACCCCCACCTCGGCGACCTGGCCCACTGGGACACGTCCGCCGAGAGGTCGGTGCTGTGACGATCTCGCGCTACCGCTACGACGAGAGCTTCTCGAGCGCGCTGGTCGTCGTCGCGCACCCCGACGACGTCGACTTCGGCAGCGGCGGGACGATCGCGTATCTCACCGACCGTGGCGTGCGGGTCGCCTACTGCCTCGTCACCTCCGGTGACGCCGGCGGGGACGACTCGGCGATCCCGCGCGAGGAGCGCAGCGCCCTGCGCGAGGCCGAGCAGACGGCCGCGGCCAAGGTGCTCGGGGTGAGCGACCTCACCTTCTTGCGCTGGCCCGACGGGCGCGTGGAGCCCACCCTCACCCTGCGCCGCGACATCGCCCGGGTGATCCGCCGGGTCCGTCCCGACCTCGTGATCACCCAGAGCCCCGAGCGCAACTACGCGCGCGTGCGCGCGAGCCACCCCGACCACATGGCCGCCGGCGAAGCGACCCTGCGCGCGATCTACCCCGACGCCCGCAACCCTCACGCCTTCCCCGAGCTGCTCGGTGAGGGGCTCGAGCCCCACGTCGTGCCCCTCGTCTGGATCGCCGGCAGCCCCACGCCGACCATCGCGATCGACACGACGAAGACCATCGCGCGAAAGGTCGAGGCCCTCACCTGCCACGCGAGCCAGGTCGGTGACGCCGCCGCCCTCGCCGAGCGCATCCGGGCGAACGACACGGCGAACGCCGAGCGGGCCGGGCTACGCCCGGGCCACACCGGCGAGCTCTTTCGGGTCGTCGCCACCGACTAGGGGTCCAGCCCGGCCGTAGGGTGGGGCCGTGGCGACGCCGCCCGCCCCGAGTCCGCGCACGCCGATCGGTGAGCGCATCGCACTGCGCGGGGTGCGCGACCTGCTCGTGGGGGTGACGCGCGCGAGCGTCCCGGGCCAGGTGCTCGCCGGGGTGACGCTCCTCGCCATCGCCATCCCCGAGCAGCTGGCCACCTCGCGCCTGGCCGGGGCGCCGGCCTTCTTCGCCATGATCGCCTTCGTCGTCGCGACCCTGGTGTTCGCGGCCGCGGGCTCGAACCCGATCGTGTCGGTCGGCGCCGACTCGACCATCGCGCCGCTGTTCGCGGTGAGCCTCACGCGCCTCGCCCCGTTCGGCTCGAGCGCCTACCTCGAGGTGGTCGCCGTCACGGCCGTCACCACCGGGCTCGTCCTCACGGTCATCGGCCTCGCCCGCCTGGGGTGGATCGCCGACTTCCTCTCCGCGCCGATCGTGGCGGGCTTTCTCGCCGGGATCGGGCTCATCATCATCGTCCACCAGCTGCCCGACGCGCTGGGGGTTGCCGCGGGCGGCTCCTCGATCTACCAGCGCCTCCACGTCGTGGCGAGTGAGCTCGGTCACGTGAGCGCCTGGTCGATCGGCCTCGCCGTGGGCACGCTCGCGCTGCTCGCGGTGGGCGAGCGCCGGAACGCCCGACTGCCCTGGGCCCTCGCGGGAATCCTGGTCGCGACCGTCCTCTCGGTGGCCCTCTCGCTCGCGCACCACGGCGTGGCCGAGCTCGGCGCCGTCACGGTGGGCGGTCCCCAGTGGCGGCTGCGCTGGCTGGGGGCGAGCCAGTGGGCGACCGTCTTCGCCACGACGGTCACCCTCGTGATCGTGATCCTCTCCCAGAGCGCCGCGACGACGCGGACCTCGGCCGACGAGCTCGGGGTGGAGACCGACGTCAGCCGGGACTTCCTGGGCGTGGGCCTCGCCAACGTGGCGGCGGGCCTCGTCGGGGCCTTCCCGGTCGACGCCTCGCCGGCGCGCACGACGGTCACCCGCCTCGCGGGGGGGCGAACGAAGCTGCCGGGGCTGGTGGCGGCCGTGCTCGCGATCGCCCTCTCGCCGCTCGGGCGTTACGCCGAGCGGATCCCGTTGGCCGCCCTGGCCGGAATCCTCTTTTTCATCGCGGCCCGCCTCGTGAAGCTGGACCAGCTGAAGCGGGTGTGGACGACGAGCCGGACCGAGTTCGCTCTCGCGGTCGTCTCGGGGCTCGGGGTCGTCCTGGTCGGCGTCGAGGCGGGGATCGCCATCGCCGTCGGGCTCGCCATCCTCGCCCAGACCTGGCGCTCGGCGCGGCCCGCCCTGCTCGAGCTGGGTCGGCGCACCGGGACCACGAGCTGGGAGCCGCTCGGCCGGCCGGGCGTCGAGCGCGAGCACCGAGTGCTCGTCCTGTTCCTCAACGCCGACCTCTTCTTCGCCAACGCCGGGGTCTTTCGTCGCCGGTTCCACGATCGGCTCGCCGAGCGACCCAAGACCCGTCACGTCGTCCTCGACGCCGTGGCGATGGCCGACGTCGACTTCACCGGACTCGCGATGCTCACCGACCTCCTCGCCGACCTCGACAAGGAGCACGTGGACGTGACGGTCGCGCGCGCGACCCCGGCGGTGCGCCGGGCGTTCTCGCGCTACGGCGACGCGCGGCTCGCCGCCGTCGCCTTCCACGACAGCGTCGACACCGCCGTGCGAGCGGCTCTCGCGGGCTAGGCGGCCGCGAGCTGGCGCAGCACGTAGTTGAGCACGCCACCGTGGCGGTAGTACTCGACCTCGGTCGGGGAGTCGATGCGCAGGCGCACCTCGAACGACTCGGTCGTGGCGTCCTCGCGCGTCACGCTGAGAGTGACCCGGGGAACGAGCTCGCCGCGGTTGAGCCCGGCGAGCCCGGTGACCTCGAGCACCTCGGAGCCGGTGAGCCCGTGGCTCTCGGCGCTCTCGCCCGGCAGGAACTGCAGGGGCAGCACGCCCATGCCCACCAGGTTGGAGCGGTGGATCCGCTCGAAGCTCTCGACGAGCACGGCGCGCACCCCGAGCAGCCGGGTGCCCTTGGCGGCCCAGTCGCGCGACGAGCCCGTGCCGTACTCCTTGCCCCCGAGCACCACCAGGGGGGTGCCCTCGGCGGCGTAGGCCATGGCCGCGTCGAAGATCGACATCTCGGTGCCCTCGGGGAACTTGCGCGTCACGCCGCCTTCGGTGCCCGGGGCCAGCAGGTTGCGCAGGCGCACGTTGGCGAAGGTGCCGCGCACCATGACCTCGTGGTTGCCCCGACGGGTGCCGTAGCTGTTGAAGTCCTGGGGCGCGACG
This sequence comes from Actinomycetes bacterium, assembly GCA_021838005.1. Classification (GTDB taxonomy): domain Bacteria; phylum Actinomycetota; class Acidimicrobiia; order Acidimicrobiales; family RAAP-2; genus RAAP-2. The sequence continues at coordinate 10,640 of JAKCEK010000021.1, read as the reverse complement.
CCCCCGTCCACGAGGTACCGGCCGGCCGGGCTGGTCGGGCGGATCGAGCCGGCGGGCGAGATGTGGTCGGTCGTGACCGAGTCGCCCAGGCGGGCGAGCACGCGGGCCCCGCGCACGTCGGCCACGGGCGCGGGCTCTCGCGTGAGCCCCTCGAAGTAGGGGGGCTGCTTCACGTAGGTCGACGCCGGGTCCCAGCCGTAGGTGAGGGCGTCGGTGGTGGGGACGGCCCGCCAACGGTCGTCGCCGGTGTAGGCGCCCTGGTAGCGCTCGGTGAACATCTCGGGGGTCAGCGAGGCCCGCACGGCCTCGGCCACCTCGAGGTCGCTCGGCCACAGCTCGGCGAGGGTCACGGGTGCGCCGTCGCGGTCGACCCCGATCGGCTCGCGCGTGAGGTCGACGTCGACGGTCCCAGCCAGGGCGTAGGCCACCACGAGGGGCGGGCTCGCGAGGAAGTTCTGCTTGACGTCGGGGTGGATGCGGCCCTCGAAGTTGCGGTTGCCCGAGAGCACCGAGACGACCGCGAGGTCGTTCGCGGTGACGGCCTCGGAGACCCCCTCGAGGAGGGGCCCGGTGTTGCCGATGCAGGTCGTGCAGCCGTAGCCCGCGAGGTAGAAGCCCAGCCGGTCGAGCGGCTCGACGAGCCCGGCGCGCTCGAGGTAGTCCATGACGACCCGGCTGCCCGGGGCGAGCGACGTCTTGACCCACGGCGGCACGCTCATCCCGCGCTCGACCGCGCGTCGGGCCAGCAGGCCGGCGGCCACGAGGACCGACGGGTTCGAGGTGTTAGTGCACGAGGTGATGGCCGCGACCACGACGGCCCCGTCGGCGAGCCGCTCGGCCGCCCCCTCGCCGTGGACCTCGCGGGGCTCGCGGCCGAGCGCGCCGGAGAAGGCGTCACGCACCGCGCCGAGGGCCACTCGGTCCTGAGGCCGCTTGGGGCCGGCCAGGCTCGGCTCGACGGATCCGAGGTCGAGCTCGACGTGCTCGGAGAAGACCGGCACGGTACTCGACGGGTCGTGCCAGACGCCCTGGGCGCGGGCGTAGGCCTCGACGAGTCGCACGTGCGCGTCGCTGCGGCCGGTGAAGGTGAGGTAGTCCAGTGTGACCTGGTCGATCGGGAAGAGGGTGCAGGTCGCCCCGAACTCGGGCGACATGTTCGCGATCGTCGCGCGCGTCTCGAGCGAGAGCGCGGCCACGCCGGGGCCGAAGGCCTCGACGAGCGCACCGACCACCCCCTGGCGACGCAGCAGCTCGGTGATGGTGAGGACCACGTCGGTCGCGGTCACGCCCTCGCGGGGCGCGCCCACCAGGCGTAGGCCCACCACCGGCGGGATCAGCATCGGGGCCGGCTGGCCGAGCATCGCGGCCTCGGCCTCGATGCCGCCGACGCCCCAGCCGAGCACCCCGAGCCCGTTCACCATCGTGGTGTGGCTGTCGGTGCCCACGAGGGTGTCGAAGTACGCGGCACCCTCGCGCTCGAAGACGACCCGCGCGAGGTGCTCGAGGTTGACCTGGTGGCAGATGCCGGTGTCGGGCGGCACGACCCGGAAGTGCTCGAAGGAGCCCTGGGCCCACTTCAAGAACGCGTAGCGCTCCTGGTTGCGCTGGTACTCGATGTCGACGTTCTCGTCGAAGCTGCGCGCCGTGCCCGAGCGCTCGACGATCACCGAGTGGTCGATGACGAGCTCGACGGGCACGAGGGGGTTGATCCGCTTCGCGTCGCCGCCGAGGGCCACGATGGCGTCGCGCATCGCCGCGAGGTCGACGACGCCGGGCACGCCGGTGAGGTCCTGCATGAGGACCCGCTCGGGGGAGAAGGCGATCTCGCGGGCGTCCTCGCCCGCGGCCTCGCCGTGTCGGGTCGGGGCGTCGGCCCAGTGGGCCAGGGCCGTGATGTCCTCGGCGGTCACCTTGACGCCGTCCTCGTGGCGCAGCAGGTTCTCCAGCAGGACCCGGATCGACAAGGGCAGGCGCGAGACGTCGACGCCGAGGTCGGCCGCGTGCAGCGAGAAGTACGTGAGCGAGCGCCCGTCGACTTCGAGGGTGCTCCTCGCGCCGAAGGAGTTGGCAGAGGAGGTCATGCCCCCATTCTGCCGCGCCCCGCCCCTCCCGCCCCACGGCGCCTCGGGCGCGTGCGAGGTCGTGCGAGACTGGGGACGTGCCCGCGACCTACGACCTGCTCAACGCGCGCCTCACGGCGGCGTTCGAGCGCGTCGGGCGCGGCGCGGACCCGGTGCTTCGGGCCTCGGATCGGGCCGACTACCAGGCCAACGGGGCCATGGCCCTCGCCAAGTCGCTCGGCCGGCCCCCGCGCGAGGTGGCCGAGGCGGTCCTCGCCGCCCTCGACGTCGGCGACGTCGCCACCCCCGAGGTGGCCGGGCCGGGGTTCATCAATCTCACCCTCACGACGGGGTACCTCTCGGCGGCCCTCGGGGCGCTGCTGGGTGACGCCCGGATGGGCGTCGAGCCGGCCGAGCCCGCCCGCCGGGTGGTCATCGACTACTCCTCGGCCAACGTCGCCAAGGAGATGCACGTCGGCCACCTGCGCTCGACGGTGATCGGCGACGCGCTCGCGCGGATGTACCGCTTCGTCGGCCACGAGGTGATCGCCCGCAACCACGTGGGCGACTGGGGGACGCCCTTCGGGATGCTCATCGAGCACCTGGTGGACCTGGGCGAGGCCCGGGCCGCCGCGACGCTCGGCATCGGCGACTTGAACGCCTTCTACCGCGACGCTCGGGTCAAGTTCGACGTCGACGACGCCTTCAAGGAGCGCAGCCGGCTGCGGGTGGTGGCCCTCCAGGGCGGCGACCCCGAGACGCTCCGGCTCTGGCGGGTCCTCGTCGACCAGTCGGTGCGCTACTTCAGCGAGGTCTACGCGAAGCTCGACGTCACCCTGTCACCCGCCGACGTCGTGGGCGAGTCCTTCTACAACCCGATGCTCGAGGGGGTCGTGGCCGACCTCGAGGCGGCCGGCCTGCTCGTCGAGAGCGACGGGGCGCGCTGCGTCTTCCCCCGGGGGTTCGCCAACCGTGACGGCGAGCCGCTGCCCCTCATCGTCCAAAAGAGCGACGAGGGCTTCGGCTACGCCGCGACCGACCTCGCCGCGATCCGCGACCGGGTGGGGAACCTGCACGCCGACGAGCTCCTCTACGTCGTGGGAACCCCGCAGGCCCAGCACTTCGCCATGGTCTTCGAGGTCGCCCGCGAGGCCGGGTGGCTGCCCGAGGGCGTGCGCTGCGAGCACGTGAACTTCGGCCACGTGCTCGGACCGGACCGCAAGATGTTCAAGACCCGCGCCGGCGAGACGGTGCGACTCGTGGGGCTCGTCGACGAGGCGACGGCGCGGGCCGAGGCCTCACTCGCCGAGCGCCGTCGCGACATGGGCGAGGCCGAGCGCCGCCACCTGGCCTTGCAGATCGCGCGCGCGGCCATCAAGTACGCCGACCTGTCGACCGACCGCACCAACGACTACGTCTTCGACCTCGAGCGCATGGTCGCCTTCGAGGGCGACACCGGCCCCTATCTGCAGTACGCCCACGCCCGGGTGCGCTCGATCTTTCGTCGCCTCGACGAGCCCGTCGGTTGGGGGGGTGTGGCCTTCGCCCTGGGCTCGAGCGAGGAACGTCACCTCGCGACGGGCCTGCTGGCCCTCCCCGAGGCCTTCGCCGCGGCGCTCGCGACCCTCCAGCCCCACCGGCTCTGCACGTCCCTGTTCGACCTGGCCCAGCGCTTCACCGCCTTCTACGACGCCTGCCCGGTCCTCTCGGCCGAGGAGCCGACCCGCACCGAGCGCCTGGCCCTGTGCGAGCTGACGGCCCGTGCGCTGGACCTGGGCCTCTCGGTCCTCGGGATCGAGGCGCCCGAGCGCATGTAGCGCGTGAGTTGTGGGTTTTAAGGATTCTGACGGACTCCTCCTAGGTACCGTTTATTGACATCGGCCATAGTTCGGTCGCGAGGTCGAGACGAGGAAGTGAGGCCCCTATGGAGCGAGTGAAGTCCGTGGCGACCTGGGTGATCACGGCCGGGGTGACGGTGATCGCCGCCTTCGGCGTCGCGCGCGGGGTCATCGACGCCCGCCCCCCAGCGACCCCGACGACGGCGAGCCAGCCCGTGGCGGCTGCGCCGACGACCACGACCCCGCCGTCGGCGACCACCTCGGTCGGCGCGGCCCCCACGGCGGCGACCGGGTTCCACGCGGTCACGGTCTCGTCACCCTCGGGGACGCGTCACGGCGACGACGGCGCGTCGGGGGGCGGAGCCGGTGGGGACAACTGAGCCCGAGGGTCGCCCCGATCCGGTCGTCGCTCCGATCGACGACGCGCTCGTCCCCGAGATCGATCTCGAGCCTGAACCCGAGTCCGAGCCCGATCTCGGGTCCCTTCGCACCCGTCGCTGGCCCGTCGAGGAGCGGATGGGCCGCGTGCGCCTCCTCGCCCAGGGCCTCTTCGTCTCCGCCGGCCTGGCCTCGGCGCTGATCGTCGTCCACGTCGCGACGGCGTCGCCGGCGGCGACCACGACGACGACCCCGCCGGGCGCGACGTCGCCCCGCCCCCCGAGCCCGGGCGCGACGTCGAGCTCGTCAACCCTGAGCTCGGGAGTGGCCTCCCCGACACCGGCGACGACGGCGACCACCGCGCCCCCGGTCACGTCGACGGTGCCCGCGCCGGTCACCACGACGACGGTCTGCTACACGACGCCCTCGGGTCAGACCCTCTGCAACTAGCCCCGGGCGCTTTGGGGGGCTCGGTAGAGTACGGGCGCGGCGACGTCGGCCGCGAGAGGGGGCACCATGAAGGTCAAGGCAGCCGTCGTCACCGAGGCCGGGGGACCGTTCCGCACCGAGCTCATCGACATCGACGAGCCCGTCGCGGGGGAGGTGAAGGTCAAGATGTCCTTCGCCGGGATGTGCTACTCGGACGAGACGCTGCGCCTGGGCGGCATCGGGCTCGACCCGGAGCTGCTCACCTTGCTCACCGGTCGCGACACGGTCTTCCCGATCGTGGCCGGCCACGAGGGGGCCGGCGTCGTGGAGTCGGTCGGCGAGGGCGTGTCGGCCTTCGCCCCCGGGGACCACGTGGCCGTCTCGTTCGTGCCCGGGTGCGGGCGCTGCGACTACTGCCTGTCGGGTCGCCCCTACCTGTGTGACCTCATGGCCACGATCGTGGCCGGTCCCCAGATCGCCGACGGCACCTGGCGCCACCACTGGAACGGCGTGGACCTCAACCGCATGTGCCAGGTCGGGGCCTTTAGCGAGTACGTGGTCGTCGCCGAGGCCTCCCTGGTGAAGATCGACCCGTGGCTCGACCTGCGCGCGGCCGCCCTCATCAGTTGCGGGATCGCCACCGGCTACGGCTCGGCGGTGGTGCGCGGTGGCGTCCGCCACGGCGACGTCGTGGCGGTGATCGGCTGCGGCGGGGTGGGCTCGGGGGCGCTGCTCGGGGCGATCGAGTCCGGCGCGCGCGCGGTCATCGCCATCGACACCGACGAGTCCAAGGTCGCGCGGGCGAGGAAGCTGGGCGCCACCCACGGCGCCGCCAGCGCCCTCGACGCGGCCTTCAACGTCCTGCCCGAGCTCACCTGGGGCAAGAACTGCGACGTCGTGATCGTCACGGTCAACAAGCTCACCTCGGCCCTGGTCGAAGAGGCCCGCTCCATCGCCGCCAAGGGCGGCGTGATCGTGCTCACCTCGTTGGGCTCGAAGGACCTCACCACTATTGAACTGAACACCCAACTCTTCGCCATGATGAACCAGGAGTTGCGCGGGACGGTCTTCGGCTCGTTCAGCCCCAAGCTCCAGATCCCCCGGCTCCTGCGGCTGCACCACGAGGGGAAGTTCCCCGTGGACGAGCTGGTCACCACCGAGTACACGATCGACGAGGTCGAACAGGGCTACCGGGACCTTCGCGACGGGCGCAACGTCCGCGGCGTGGTCCGCTTCTAGGCCCGCGGGCCTCCGGGCCGTGGACGCCCTCGCGCGCGACCTCCTGCTCGTGGGCGCCGGCCTCGTCGCCGGCACGGTGGGCGCGGCCGGCGGGATCACCACGCTCGTCTCGTACCCGGCGCTGCTCGCCGTGGGGCTGGCCCCGCTCGCGGCCAACGTGACCAACGCCGTCGCCCTGTCGGCCTCGCTCGTCGGATCCTCCTTGGGCGCGCGGGTCGAACTGCGCGGCCAGCGTGCGCGGTGGGGGCGGTGGCTGCCGATCGTCGTCGCGGGATGTGTCGTGGGAGTCGTCGCCCTGCTCGAGGCGCCCGCCGCGCTCTTCGCGCGCGTGGTGCCCTTCCTCTTGCTCGCCGCGGCCGCCGCGCTCG
>JAKCEK010000021.1:0-4318 GCA_021838005.1 Actinomycetes bacterium | reverse complement strand
GGCCCTGGCTCGTGCGCCGGCGCGTCGCGAGCCACCCGACCCTCCTCGTCGGCGCGCTCTTTGTCGTCGGGGTGTACGTCGGCTACTTCGGCGCGGGCTCGGGGGTGATGGTGCTGGCGCTGCTGGCCGTGGCGCTCGACGAGACCCTGGCCACGGCGAACGCCCTCAAGAACGTGGTCCTCGGGGCGGCCGACGTCGTCGCGGCGGTCGCCTTCCTCCTCTTTGGCCCCGTGCGCGTGGCGCCGGCGCTCGCGCTCGGCCTCGGGCTACTCGGGGGGAGCTACCTCGGCCCGTCGATCGCCCGGCGCGCGCCCGAGGCGCCACTGCGCTACGCGGCCGCCGCGGCGGGCGCGGGGCTCGCGCTCTGGCTGTTCGTGCGACCGGCCTAACCTCGCCGGCGTGGCCCGCCCCCTGCTCGGTCCCCGGACGACCACCCTCCTGCTCGGCGCGGGTGCGATCGTGGTGGCCACCCTCGTGGTGGGGGCGCTGCACCGCGCCCCGGCGCCGTCGCCCCACGCGCAGGCGCTCGCGGATCGCGAGAGCGCCCTGCGCGGCGACCCGCTCTGTCGGGGCGGGGTGGCCTGCTCCACCTCGACGGTGCGCACGACGGCGCTCGGCGCGACCTTCGTCGCGGTCGAGGTGCGCGCGCCGGCGGCGGCCTGCGGCCTCGGACGCGTGGCCTTCTTCGACGCGCGGCGCCTGGTCGCGACGAGCGCGGCGCTCGAGCCCCACAGCCACGCCGGGGTGGCCGGGCTGCGCGCGGGGCCCGGCGGCACGGTGGTGCTCGACTACGCCGTCGCGCCCGGGCCGGGCGCGACCTGCGCCGCGGTGCGCGACGCTCCCCGGGCGGCCTTCACCTACGCCCTCCAGGGCGGCACGGTCCTGGTGGTCGCGGGACGGGCGCCGGGCGCGCCCGCGCGCGTCGTCGGCTCAGGGGGCGCCCGGGTCGCCGCGGGATAGGCCGAGCACCTCGGACCACGAGGGCGTGGGGGTGAGCGCCCGGGGCGTGAGGGTCGCCGCGGAGCGGTGGCGCCACGCCCCCTCGAGGACCCCGAGGCCGTAGGCGAGGTCGTCGAGGAGGGCGAGGGGCACGTCCAGGGGACGCACCCGGGTGCCGCGCAGTCGCCAGGCCAGGCCGACCCCGAGCACGGCCAGGGCCCGCCGGCGCAGCCGGGGGTGGAGGGCGGCGAGGAGCAGCCCGACGCCGAAGGTGCGCACCGTCGCGCGCGCCAGGGGACCGCCGGCGCGCGCGACGGTGCCCCCCACGACCGCGAGGGCCACCCGCTCGGGGTGGTCGACGCCGGCGAGGGGCCCCCGGCGAGCCTGGCGCAGGGCGCGCGCGAGGACCGTGAGGGCGAGCGAGGGCGACCCGGCGACGAGCCCGCCCCACGCGGCGAGGGTCCAGCGGTCGGCCCGGATCGGGGCGAGGCGCTCCCCGTGGCGCTCGGCCAACGGCGCGCTGGTGAGCCCGTAGACGCGTCGCTGTTGCCACCACGCCCGCCAGGTCGGGCGGGTCGGGTGGGCGATGGTGACCGCGGGCAGGTAGCGCACGAGCCAGCCCGCGTCGAGAACGCGCCAGACGAGGTCGACGTCCTCGCCGATGAGCAGCGTCGGGTCAAAGCCGGTGCCCAGCGCCTCGCGGCGCACGAGCAGGCACGCGCTCGGCACGAAGGTCACCGGGCCCTGGGGGTCGACCAGGGCCGGCGCCCTGCCCTGGTCGAGCGCGCCGTGGCGGTGCTCGTAGCCGGCGCGCAGCCCCGCTCGGACCGGGCCGACCACCCGGGGAGCCACCGCGCCGAGGCGCGGGTCCTCGAGGGCCGCGCGCAGTCGACCCAGGGCGTCGGCGGGGTCGGTCAGGATCACGTCGTCGTCGACAAAGGCGACGACGGGCCGCGACGTCGCGGCGACGCCGGCGTTACGCGCCGCCGCCGGCCCCTCGTGGTGCTCGAGGGTGACGAGTCGTGCCCCGTGGCGGGCGCAGGCGCTCGCGAGGGCGGGGTCGTGGCTGGCGTCGTCGACGACCGTGACGGCGAGCCCACCCAGCGCCGAGAGCAGTTCCTCTAAGCCGTCAGAGGCGCCGCGCGCCGGGACCACGACGTCGACGTCGTCGAGGGGGAGGGGCTCGGCGACCCGGGGGTGGACCAGGCCGCGCTCGACCATGACCCGCGCGAGGGCCCCCTCCTCGGGCGCGACGGGAGAACCCGAGCGCCAACGCTCGAGGGCCGCGCGACTGGTCGCGGGCAGGCGCAACAGGCGCCAGGGTTGCCCGCCGGCCACGAGGTCGTCGCCGACGAAGCGGGCCCGCGGGTCGATCTCGAGGATGGTGCCGACGGGCACCGGGTGGTCGCGCGGGTCGGGGGAGGTGGCCACGTCCGAGTCTCGCACCACCGGGACCGTGCGCGCGGGGCGCGCCCACGCGCCAGAATGGGTCGTCGAAGGAGGCGCCGTGACCCCACCCACCGCCGGGGGCGAGACGACCCTCGGGGTCGCCGAGGAAGAGTTGCTCGTCGAGGAGATCTCGATCGACGGCCTCTGTGGCGTCTACTAGGTCGGTGGCGCCCGACGCGTTCGACCCCGCGCGACCCTGGCGGCTCAGCCCCGAGGTGTCGCTGCGCGACGAGCCCTTCGGGGCGCTCGCCTACCACCACGGCAATCGGCGCCTCGTCTTCTTGCGCTCGACCGGCCTCGTCGCCCTCGTGCGCCGCCTCGGGGAGTTCGCCACGGCCGCCGACGCCCTGGGCGATCTCGTCGCGCCGAGCGAGCGGGACCGCTACGCGCGGGCCCTCGCCACTCTCGCCGCGGGGGAGCTGATCGGTGTCGGCTGAGTCGGGCCTGCGCGACCGACTCGAGGGCGGGCTCAGCGCTCCGATCTGTCTGACCTGGGAGCTGACCTACGCCTGCAACCTCGCCTGCACGCACTGTCTCTCCTCGTCGGGTCGGCGAGACCCGGACGAGCTCACGACCGCTGAGGCCCTCGCGCTCGTCGACGAGCTGGCCGCGATGCGCGTCTTCTACCTGAACGTGGGCGGGGGCGAGCCGATGATCCGTCGGGACTTCTTCGACATCGTCGAGCACGCCGTCGAGCGGCGGGTCGGCGTCAAGTTCTCGACCAACGGGACCCGTCTCGACGCCGCCGCCGCCCGGCGCCTCGCCGGAATGGACTACCTCGACGTGCAGGTCTCGATCGACGGGGCCGACGCCGCCACGAGCGACCCGGTGCGCGGGGCGGGCAGCTACGCGGCGGCCCGGCGCGCGATGGACCACCTCGCCGAGGCCGGTTTCGCCGGCTTCAAGGTCTCGGTGGTGGTGACCCGCGACAGCGTCGAGCAGCTCGACGCGCTCGAGGCGCTGGCGCTGTCGTACGGCGCCGAGCTGCGCCTCGCGCGCCTGCGTCCCTCGGGTCGGGGCGTCGCGGTCTGGGACGCCCTGCGGCCGACGGCCGCCCAGAACCGTCGGCTCCACGCCTGGCTGGTCGAGCGGCCCCACGTGCTCACCGGCGACTCCTTCTTCCACCTCTCGCCCCTCGGGGAGCCGCTCGAGGGGCTCAACCTGTGCGGCGCCGGACGGGTGGTCTGTCTGATCGACCCGGTCGGCGACGTCTACGCCTGCCCCTTCGTGATCCACGACCGCTTCCGGGCGGGCAACGTCCGACCCGGGGGCTTCGGGCCGGTCTGGCGCGAGAGCGCGCTCTTCTCCGAGCTGCGCGCGCCCGCCAGCCCGGGGGCCTGTGCGAGCTGTGGCAGCTACGACGCCTGCCGCGGGGGGTGTCTCGCCGCGAAGTTCTTCACCGGGCTCGAGGCGAGCGACCCCGATCCCGAGTGCGTCTTCGGCCACGGCGAGCGCAAGCTCGCGACGACCCGCGTCGAACTTCGCCCGACGCCCTCGATCGACCACTCGCGTGCGGTCGCGCTCGGGCGGCTTCGGTAGTCTCGCCCCGGGAGGTCGCGTGGCGAGAGGCTGGTTCGAGACGGTGGCGATCGCCGAGGCGCGCGCGCGCCGCCGTCTCCCCCGCTCGGTCTACGCCGCGATCCTCGCGGGCACGGAGAAGGGCCTCTCCCTGCGCGACAACACGGCCGCCTTCGACGAGCTGGGCTTCGCCCCCCACGTCGCGGGCCTCGCGCCCGAGCGCCGTCTCGCCACCACCGTGATGGACCTCGAACTCGCGCTGCCCGTCCTGCTCTCGCCGACCGGGGTCCAGGCCGTCCACCCCGAGGGCGAAGTCGCCGTCGCCCGGGCCGCCGCCGCGCGCGGGGTGGCGATGGGACTGAGCTCGTTCGCCAGCCGCTCGCTCGAAGACGTCTGCGCCACGGGCGCCCCC
>JAKCEK010000020.1 GCA_021838005.1 Actinomycetes bacterium | reverse complement strand
AGAGCGATAGGTCAGAGTTGAATGAGTAGATTGCCCCGTCTGAATAGGAAACACCCGAACCGTTCGGCAGAGTGTTCCAACCAGTGAAGCTGTATCCAGGCTTGGTAAAGTTTGGTGAAAGACCTGCAAATGCGGTAAGCATCTCGGGCGTGTTCGCTGACTGCGACGCATACACGTTGTCATTCGGTGAATCGTTCTCGTAGAAGGTCACTGCGTGATAGCTGCCTTGCCATTGAGCGAACAGAACGAGATCCGAACCGAAATCGTAAGTCTGGCTGTCCGCATATGCGACACCAGTCCCATTTGATGCCGTGTTCCAGCCGGTGAATGTGTAGCCAGGATTACTGAAGGAAGGATTCAGCGACGCAAACGCCGTTAAAGGCGTGGGGGCGTTCTCGGTCTGAGTGGCGAACACGCCGTCGGACGAATTGTCATTCTCTTCAAATGTGACAACGTGATACACCGAGGTTGCTGAGGCAGGAGATTGGAGAAGAGGAACAGAAGCGAGAGATCCGCTCACAACAATTAGAGCTAATCGAAGAAACGTCGAGGTCCAGTGGGGCCGACACTTCCTTTTACGTGGTACCCCTACACGACTCCGCGATTGAGATGAGAAGGAAGACATCGACACGCTCACCTGGTCTTTCTGCCGCCCCCACAACGGTCGCAGCTCTGTGCTCAGTTCTCCTTGCAGTGCGTGGCACCCTTCGAGTATTGGAGCAGTGCACGGTGGCAGCCGTACTCGCGAGGGCAATCAAACAGCCACAAGGACCGCGGACATCACCGACTTGTCAGCTTCGCCGTTGCCTTGCGACCTCGAACGCAGCGACCGAGAGGGCGACTCCCGCGTTGAGGGAAGATAGATGACCCATCTGAGGAATCGAGACAACCACCCCACAACGTTTACGAGTCAGGGGTGACAGCCCCTTCTCCTCGCTTCCGACCACCAGCGCGACGGGTGTCGACGAGAGGTCGAGGTCGTAGATGGATGCGGCGGACTCACCGGCAAGACCGATCGTCAGAATGCCATTCCGATTGAGCTGGTCGACCGCGCTCGGTATCCCGCCGACGTCGCAGAAGCGCAGGTACTCGATCGCGCCGGCGGCCGCCTTGGCCGCGGACGGCGAGACCCGGGCCGAGCGATGTCGGGCGAGGACGACCCCGGACACACCCGCCCCGTCGGCGCTGCGCAGCATCGCCCCGAGGTTGCGCGGGTCGGTGACCCCGTCGCACACGAGGAGGAAGGCCCGGGGGTCGGCGACGAGCACCTCGAGTCCGACGGTGTCGATCGGCGCGGCGTGGGCGAGGACCCCCTGGTGGCCCTCGGTGGCGGCCAGTTTGTCGAGGCGCGCCCTCGAGACCAGGTGGACGGGGACCCGGCGGCGCTGGGCCTGCGCCTCGATCGCGTCGAGGATCGCCGAGGGCTCTTGTCCCTCGGCGACGTAGACCGCGCGAACCGTCCGGCGCCGGGCCTCGAGCAGCTCGAGCACCGCGCGGCGCCCCTCGACCTGATCGCCGCCCACGCCCTCAACGCGCGCGGACCGGCGCGCCGGCGGGCCCGGCGGCGTCCGGCGGGCGGGCGGGCGCCCCCCGGGGCGTCGGGGAGGGCCGGGACGGCCCGGTCGGGGGCTCACGACGCGCTCAGCAGCACCACGGCGCTCGCCCCGATCCCCTCGACGCGGCCGAGGGCGCCGAGACCCTCGGACGTCGTCGCCTTGACCGAGATCGGCGCGCCGGCCACCGACGAAAGCTCGTGGGACATCGCGGGCAGGTAGAGGGCGAGCTTGGGTCGCTCCGCGACGATAGTGACGTCGCCCGAGGTGACGACGTAGCCGGCGGCGCGGACGAGTTCGACGACCGCCTCGAGGAGGCGCCGGGACGGGGCACCCGCGAAGGCCGGGTCGGTGTCCGGGAAGTGCCGGCCGAGGTCGCCGAGGCCGGCCGCGCCGAGCAGCGCGTCACAGAGGGCGTGGGTCGCGACGTCGGCGTCGGAGTGGCCGACCAGACCAGGCGCGTCGGGGACGTGCACCAGCCCGAGCCAGAGCGGGCGGGCGGGGTCGTCACCCACGCGGTGCACGTCGATGCCCTGTCCAATCCTCACGCACGCGCCCCCGCGACCAACAGGTCCTCGCGTCGGGTGATCTTGCGGTTGCCCGGGTCGCCCGGGACGACCACGACGCGTCCCCCGGCCACCTCGACGAGGGCCGCGTCGTCGCTCGCCTCACCGCCGCCGGCGTGGGCGGCGACCAGGGCCACCGTGCGGAAGGCCTGCGGGGTCTGAACGGCCACGAGCGACTCGCGCGTGACCGTCGACTCGACGACGCGCACACCCTCCGCGAGGCCGACGCGCTTGAGGGTGTCGGTGACCTCGAGGCCGGGCACGGCGCCGTCAGCGCCCTCACGCACCGCGGCGACGACGGCGGCGAAGAGCCCCGGCGGCGCCCACGGGCGGGCCGCGTCGTGGATCACCACCACCTCGGCGTCACCGACGTGGGCCAGACCGGCGCGCACCGACGCCGAACGGGTCGGCCCGCCCTCGCAGACCAGGTCCGCCCCCTCGCCGTTGCCGTCGTAGCCCGCGGGCACGACGAGCACCACGAGGTCGGCGACGGCGCGGCTCGCCTCGACCGAGCGTCGGGCGACCGTCGAGCCACCGAGGACGGCGAACTGCTTGGGTGAGCCGAAGCGACGGCCCTCCCCGGCGGCCACCACCACGGCCGCGACGCCCACGACTACGGCAGGGCCGAGGCGAGCTTCTCCTCCGCCGCCGCGGTGTCCACGTTGAGGGCGAAGGTCAGCTCCGAGACCAGGATCTGGCGGGCCCGGGTCAGCATCCGCTTCTCGCCGGCCGACAGTCCCTTGTCCTTGTCGCGGATCGAGAGGTTCCGCACCACCTCGGCCACCTGGTAGATGTCGCCCGAGCGCAACTTCTCGGAGTGGTTCTTGAACCGGCGCGACCAGTTGGTCGGCATGCGGGCCTCGCGCTTGCGCAGCACGGCGAAGACCTCCTCGACCTCCTCGTCGTTGATCACCTCGCGCAGCCCGACGGCCTCGGCGTTGGCGACCGGCACCATCAAGGTCAGGTCGGTGTAGGCGACCTTCAGCTTGAGGTAGTCCTGCTTGACGTCGAAGGCCTCCATCTTCTCGATCTTCTCCACGGTGCACGCCCCGTGGTGGGGGTAGACGAGTCGATCGCCCTTCTTGTACTTCCGCGCCGCCATGACCACAATGCTCCTCATCAGGGACGTCGCCCCCGCGAGGGGGCGTTTAGGGGGTTAACCATTGTAGCAGACGCACGGCGCCGCCGCACCTAGTCGAGGCCGGCCGCACCCAGGGCCTCGGCCAGGGACCGGCACGGGCGCACGGCCCCCTCGTCGGCGCCGCCGGCCTGGTCCGGCGCGAGGATGAGGCGGGCGCCGCGCCGTCGGGCCTCGCGCACCCGTCGCTCGAACCCGCCCACGGCGCGCAGCTCCCCGGCGAGGCCCACCTCGCCCAGCGCCACGAGGTCGGGGTCGAGCGCCGTGCCCGTCGCCGCCGACGCCACGGCGAGGGCGAGGGCCAGGTCGACGGCCGGCTCGCTGGCCGGCAGCCCCCCGGCCGCGGCCGCGAAGACGTCGTGGGGTCCGAGGTCGATCCCGCAGCGGGCCTCGAGCACGGCGAGCAGGAGCGAGAGTCGAGCCGGCGAGACCTGGTAGGCGACGCGACGCGGCCCGGCGGCCGCGCGGGCGACGAGGACCTGGACGTCGACCGGGAGGGCCCGGCTGCCGTCGTTGGTGATCGTGCGCACCACCCCGGGCACGCTCAGGCGGGGCCCGGCCAGGGCCGCCACGTCGGTCACCTCGACGAGGCCCGCCTCGCCCATCTCGAAAAGTCCCACCTCCCCGGTGGCGCCGAAGCGGTGCTTCAGGGCCCGCACCACCCGCAACGGCCCGTGCCGGTCGCCCTCGACGCGCACCACCGTGTCGACGAGGTGCTCGAGGGCGCGGGGCCCGGCCAGGTCGCCGTCTTTGGTCACGTGGCCCACCAGCACGAGGGCCGTGCCCTCGGCCCTGGCGACGGCGCAGAGCCGCTCGGCCGCCTGGCGGACCTGCGGCACCGAACCGGTCGCCGAGGGCAGTCCGTCGTCGCTCATCGCCGAGACCGAGTCCACCACGCACATCGCCGGCGCGCGCCGGGTGATCAGCGCCGCCGCGGCCGGGGCGGAGGTGGTGGTGGCCACCTCGACGCCCTCGGGCACCGGCCCGAGCCGCCGGGCGCGCCCGGCGACCTGGCCGGCCGACTCCTCGGCGGCCACGAGCAGGACCGGCTCGCCGCGCGCGGCGACCGAGAGCAGGGCGCTGAGCGCCAGGGTCGACTTGCCCACGCCCGGCTCACCGAAGAGCAGCGTCGTCGAGCCGGCCACGAGACCGCCGCCGAGGACCCGGTCGAACTCGGCGACGCCCGTCGGGCGCCTCACCGACCCGCCGGGGTCGACCCCGTCGAGGCGCTGGGTCGACGCGTCCGGGACGGGACGAGCCCGGGGCGCCGACGGGGCGGCCTCGAGGGTGTTCCACTCGGCGCAGCCCCCGCAGCGCCCCTGCCAGCGGGGCGCCCCCGCCCCGCACGACGAGCAGACGTAACCGATCCCGCGCACGGGGCGCAGGCTAGGCGCCGGCTGTGACTAGGCCTGGGGCGCGAGGCCCTCGAAGTCGACCGAGGGGGGCAGCCCCTCGACGCCCTCGAAGGTGAGGTGGCTGCCCTCGGGTTCCTCGACGGCGTCGACGACGATGGTCTGACCGGCGTGGAACTCCTTGAAGAGGATCTTCTCGCTCAGCACGTCCTCGACGTACTGCTGGATCGCCCGGCGCAGCGGTCGGGCCCCCAGTTCGGGGTCGTACCCCTTCTCGGCGAGGAACTCCTGGGCCTTCGCCGAGAGCTCGAGACCGAGCCCCTGGACGGAGAGCTGCTCGCGCAGCCGGCCGATGAACAGGTCGGCCACCGCGATGACCTCGGGCTTGGTCAGTTCGTGGAAGACGATGGTGTCGTCGATCCGGTTGAGGAACTCCGGGCGGAAGTGGGCCTTCAGGGCCTGGTTGACCTTCTCGCGCATGCGCTCGTGGGTGACCGTGTCCGATCCCTTGCCGAAGCCGACCGCGGCCCGGCGCAGGTCCGCCGTACCCAGGTTCGAGGTCATGATCAAGATGGTGTTCTTGAAGTCGACCGTGCGGCCCTGGGAGTCGGTCAGGCGCCCGTCCTCGAGGATCTGCAACAAGGTGTTGAAGACGTCGGGATGAGCCTTCTCGACCTCGTCGAAGAGCACCACGCTGAAGGGCTTGCGGCGCACCGCCTCGGTGAGCTGGCCCCCCTCGTCGTAGCCCACGTAGCCCGGGGGCGAGCCCACCAGGCGCGAGACCGAGTGCTTCTCCATGTACTCGCTCATGTCGAGCTGGATCAACGCGTCGGCGTCGTCGAAGAGGAACTCGGCCAGGGTCTTGGCGAGCTCGGTCTTGCCGACCCCGGTCGGGCCGAGGAAGATGAACGACCCCGCCGGCCGCTTGGGGTCCTTCAGCCCGGCGCGGGTGCGCCGAATGGCCCGGCTGAGTGAGTTCACGGCCTCGTCCTGGCCGATGACGCGCTTGTGGAGCTCTTCTTCCATGCGCAGCAGCTTGGAGGTCTCCTCCTCGGTGATCCGGTAGACGGGGATGCCCGTCCAGGTCGCCAGCACCTCGGCGATGGTCTCCTCGTCCACCAGGTCGAAGCTCACACCGCCCGAGGCCGTCACCTGGGCGTCGAGCTCCTCGCGCTTGGCCACGAGGTCGCGCTCTTGCTCCTCGAGGGCCTTGGCCTGCTCGAGGGCGCCCGACTCCATGGCGGTCTCCTTGTCCCGGCGCAGCCGCAGGATGTCCTCGTCGAGCTTCTTCGACTGGGGCGGCGTGCTCATGCGACGGATCCGTAGTCGGCTGCCCGCCTCGTCGATGAGGTCGATCGCCTTGTCCGGCAAGAACCGGTCCGAGATGTAGCGGTCGGACATGTTGGCCGCCGCGATGAGGGCCTGGTCGGTGATCTTGACGGCGTGGAACTCCTCGTAGACGTCGCGCAGCCCCTTGAGGATCTCGATGGTCATGGCCACCGAAGGCTGCTCCACCTTGACCGGCTGGAACCGGCGCTCGAGGGCCGCGTCCTTCTCGATGTGCTTGCGGTACTCGTCGATCGTGGTCGCGCCGACGGTTTGGAGCTCGCCGCGAGCCAACATCGGCTTGAGGATCGAGGCGGCGTCGATCGCCCCCTCGGCCGCGCCGGCGCCCACGAGGGTGTGGATCTCATCGATGAACAAGATGATGTCGCCGCGAGTGCGGATCTCCTTCAGGACCTTCTTCAGACGCTCCTCGAAGTCGCCGCGGTAGCGTGACCCGGCCACGAGCGCTCCGAGGTCCAGGGTGTAGAGCTGCTTGTCCGCGAGCGTGACGGGGACCTGGTTGGCGACGATGCGCTGGGCCAGGCCCTCGACGATCGCCGTCTTGCCCACGCCGGGCTCGCCGATGAGGACCGGGTTGTTCTTGGTCCGGCGGCTGAGCACCTGCATCACCCGCTCGACCTCCTTCTCGCGTCCCACGAGCGGGTCGAGCTTGTTCTCGCGGGCGAGTTGGGTGAGGTTGCGCCCGAACTGGTCGAGCACGGCCGAACTCCCGGTCGACTCGGTGTCGCCCTTGACGGACCCGGGCCCCGAGGCGACGCTCGCCTCCTTGCCCGACTGGCCCGACATCATCTGGATGACCTGGGTGCGCACCCGGCCCATGTCGGCGCCGAGGTCGTTGAGCACCTGGGCGGCCACGCCCTCGCCCTCGCGCACGAGGCCCAGGAGCATGTGCTCGGTGCCGATGTAGGAGTGGCCCAGCTGGAGGGCCTCGCGCAGGGACAGCTCGAGCACCTTCTTCGCCCGGGGGGTGAAGGGGGGCGAGCCCGGCGAGGGGTTGGTGTTGGCTCCGATGGCCTCTTCCACCTTCTCGCGCACGACGTCGAACGTCACCCCGAGGGCGTCTAAGGCCTTGGCGGCCACCCCCTCGCCCTCGCGGATGAGACCGAGCAGGATGTGCTCGGTCCCGATGAAGGCGTGGTTGAGGTCGCGGGCCTCCTCCTGGGCGAGCACGAGGACCCGCCGAGCCCGGTCAGTGAAGCGCTCAAACAATTCTTCGTCCTAACTGTCGACTGAACGTCAGTGTAATGGTCGCCCTTTGCGGGGGGGACGAGCCCCTCGGACCACCGAGAACGCACCCTCTATGGTGGGGACGTGGACCCGTCATCGCTGCTCGCCCTGCCCGGTCTCGACCGGGACATGGCCACCCTGGAGGAGCTGCTCACCGAGTCGGTCGTCCTGGGCGACCCGTACCTCGACACGGTCACCACCCACCTGCTGCGCGCCGGCGGCAAGCGGCTGCGCCCCCTGCTCGCCGTGGCCTCGGCGACCGGCGGCGAGCGCCGCGCCTCCCGGGAGGACCTCCTGGGCGGGGTGGCCCTCGAATTGATGCACCTCGCCTCGCTCTACCACGACGACGTGATGGACGAGGCCGAGATCCGGCGCAACGTCGAGAGCGTGAACGCGCGCTACGGCAACCTCATCGCGATCGTCGCCGGTGACTACCTCATGGCCCGCTCGGCCGGCATCGCCGCCGACCTCGGCGCGGCCACGGCCAGCCTCATGGCCTCGACCCTGGCCTGGCTGACCCGAGGCCAGACCAGCGAGGTGCGCACGGCCTTCAGCCTCGAGCGCTCCCCCGAGGACTACTTCGAGGCCATCCAGGGCAAGACGGCCGCGCTGATGGCGAGCAGCTGCCGCATGGGCGCGATGACCGCCGCGCACGGCGACGCCGAGCGCGACGCCCTGACCGAGTTCGGCCGCTGCTTCGGCATGGTGTACCAGCTGCGTGACGACGTGCTCGACCTCACCGCGACCGACAACCAGCTGGGCAAGCCGGCCGGCCAGGACCTGGCCGAGGGCATCTACAACCTCCCCACCCTCTTCGCCCTGGAGGACGCGGCCCGTGGCGACGAGCTGCGCGCCCTGCTCGGGCAGGCCCTCAACGACGACGAGCGCGAGCGCGCCCGCAAGCTCGTGGTGGCCACCGACGGCATCGCGCGCACGATCGACACCGCGCGCGACTTCCTCGACCAGGCCGGCCGCGCGCTCGCCCCGGTGGCCAGCGCCGCACTGCGCGACGCCTTCGGCGCCTTCATCGCCTCGCTCCTCGACGACCTCCCCGCTTACTAGCGACTCAGCGGTCGCGTCGCGGCTTCAGCGTCGGGAAGGCGATCACCTCGCGGATGTTCGCGGCGTCGGCGACGATCATCGCCAGGCGGTCCACGCCCACTCCGAGCCCGGCCGTGGGCGGCAGGCCCCACTCGAGGGAGGCGATGTAGTCCTCGTCGATCGCCATGGTCTCGTCCTCACCGGCCGCGGCGAGCCGGGCCTGATCCTCGAAGCGGGCCCGCTGCTCGACGGGGTCGTTGAGTTCAGAGAAGCCGTTCGCCAGCTCGCGCCCGGTGACGAACGCCTCGAAGCGCTCGGTGAGCTCGGGGTCGTGGCGGTGGCGCCGGGCGAGGGGCGACACCTCGACGGGGTAGTCGGTGACGAAGGTCGGGCCCCACAGGCCCGCCTCGCACAGGTGCTCGAACAGCTCGAGGACGCACCGTCCCGCTCCCCAGGAGTCGGCCACCTCGACGCCCCGTTCGCCGAGCCGCTCAGCCAGGGCGGCGCGGGGCGTGCGCACCGAGATCTCCGCCCCGAGGGCCTCGCTCACGAGATCGGCCATGGGCCGTCGGGCCCACGGGGTGGCGAAGGACACGGCGCGCCCCTGGTACTCCACCTCGGTCGTACCCAGTACGGCGGTCACCGCACCCGCGACGAGCTCCTCGGTGAAGCGCATCATGTCGGTGTAGTCCCAGTAGGCGGCGTAGAGCTCGAGCATCGTGAACTCGGGGTTGTGACGGGGGCTCACCCCCTCGTTGCGAAAGACCCGCCCCAGCTCGAAGACGCGCTCGAAGCCCCCCACCACGAGTCGCTTCAGCCACAACTCGGGTGCGATGCGCAAGAAGAACTCGCTGTCGAGGGCGTTGTGGAACGTGACGAAGGGCCGGGCGGCCGCCCCGGTGGGTACCGCGTTGAGGATGGGGGTCTCGACCTCCACGAACCCCTGGGCCCAGCAGTGCTCGCGCAGCGCGCGCACCACGTCGCTGCGCCGACGCAGTGAGGCGCGCGTCGTCTCGTTGGCCCACAGGTCGGCCTCACGGTGCCGGTAGCGCAGCTCGACGTCGGTGATCCCGGCCCACTTCTCCCCGAAGGAGCGCCGGGCCTCGGCGAGCACGGCCCAGGCGGCCACCTTCACCGAGAGCTCACCGCGCTTGGTGCGCACCACCTCGCCCACCGCCCCCACCCAGTCGCCCAGGTGGAGCCGGGTGAACGCCCCGTAGTCCTCGGTCGTGGCCTCCAGGCAGAAGAGCTGGACCTCGCCCGAGGAGTCGCGCAAGGTGGCGAAGGCGAGGCGACCCTGGGTCCGCAGCAGCATCACCCGTCCGGCGACCCGGACGACCTCGCCGGACTCCTCGCCGGGAGCGAGGTGGTCGAAGGACTCGCGCAGCCGCGCGGCGAAGGCGTCGTGGGCGAACTGGTACGGGGAGGTCACGGGCTCTCTTTCGGGTGATTCCTCTCATGAACGATACGCACTCCGTGCAGGGTGAGCCACGGCTCGACGACGCCCACGTGCGCCGTGTGGGGGGCGAGGAGCGACGCGAGTCCCCCGGTGCCGATGACGGTGCACTCGCCCACCTCCTCCCAGATCCGCTCGACCATGCCGTCGATCTGGGCGGCGAAGCCGTAGAGGACGCCGCTGCGTATGGACTCGGCCGTCGAGCGTCCGACGACCGAGCGCGGGCGCACCAACTCGACCGAGCGCAGGGCCGAGGCGTGGGCGTAGAGAGCCTCGAGCGAGATCGCGACGCCCGGCGCGATCGCGCCACCGAGGTACTCGCCGCCGGCCGAGACGACGTCGAAGACCGTGGCGGTGCCCATGTCGACGACGACGAGCGCCCCCGGGTAGAGGTCGAAGGCGCCCACCGCGTCGGCGATCCGGTCGGCGCCGACGTCGCGGGGGTTCTCGTAGAGGATGGGCATACCGCTCTTGGTGCCCGGGCCCAAGACCGTGAGGGGCCAGTCGGAGAACCACCGACCGGCCATGCGACGCAGCTGGGTGGTGACCGACGGCACCGAGGAGCACACCGCGATGGCTGACACCGCGGTGCGCAGGTCGAGGCCCTCGAGGTCGAGCAGCTGGGTCAGGGTAACCGCGTGCTCGTCGGGCGTGCGCGACGCGGCCGTGGCGGTGCGCCAGTGGTACGCGAGCCCGTGCTCGCCCGAGGCGCGGGCGAAGCCCATCGCGTCGGGGCTATCGGGGCCGTCCTCGCCGAAGAGCCCGATCAGCGTCTCGGTGTTGCCCACGTCCATCGCCAGCAGCATCAGCCCACCTCCACCGGTCCGTTGTCGATCAGGCGCACGCCTTCGACCACCCCGGCCACGAGGGCCCGCGCCGGCCCCGCGGCGGCGTCGGTGAGGGGCACGAGCGTCGCGGGGTCGACCACCTCGGCGTAGGCCACCTCGACGCCCGCGTCTTCCATCACCACGCGCATCCGCTCGCGCAACGCCGAGGCGACGGCGACCCCGGAGGCCGCGGCGGCGAGGGCGCGCGACAGGCCGAGGGCGCTCACGCGACCCGAGGCGCTCAGGCGAGCGTTACGACTCGAGAGCGCGAGGCCGTCGGGGTCGCGCTGGAGGGGCACCCCCACGACCTCGACGTCGAAGCCGAGGTCCTCCGCCAGGGCGCGCACCACGCACAGCTGCTGGTAGTCCTTCTCGCCGAAGTAGGCGCGACACGGCCCGGTGACGGCGAACAGCTTCGCCACGACGCTCGCCACACCGTCAAAGTGACCCGGTCGGTCCCGGCCCTCGAAGCGGCGCGCGAGGTCACCGGCGCCGACCGTCACGCTCTCGGCCCCGCGGGGCCACATCGCGTCCCCGGTCGGTTCGACCAGGAGGTCGGCCCCCGCCTCGAGCGCGAGGACCAGGTCCGCGGCCGGCGTGCGCGGGTAGTGCGCGAGGTCGGCCGGGTCGTCGAACTGCCGGGGGTTGACAAAGAGGGTCACGACGAGAGCGTCCCCGCGCTCGCGCGCCGCGTCGCACAGCGCCCGGTGGCCGGCGTGCAGGGCCCCCATGGTCGGCACCAGCCCGACGGTGCGCCCCCGGCGACGCAGGTCCTCGGCGAAGGCGCGCCACTCGTCGAGGCGCTTGACGACGCGCATCTAGACCGTGGCGCGACGTCGCTCGGCGATGTCGAAGGCGGCCCGCGCGAGCGCCACGTACGTCGGTCGCTCGGCCGCCGGAATCGCCCCGAGGTGCGTGTCGATCGTGGCGACGTCGTTGCGCGACGCGGGGCCCGTGAGGGCGCGGTCGACCCCGAGGGTCGCGACATCCTCGACGGCCTGGGCGACGAGACCCAGGTAGTCGGACAGCTCGAGGCCGGCGGCGTGCGCGAGTGCCTCGACGTGACCGAGCAGCGCCACCGTGTGGTTCGCCGCCACGGCGGCGGCGGCGTGGTAGGCGGCGCGACGCGCCGGCTCGACCGAGACCGCCGTGCCCGAGAGGCTCTCGACGAGCGCCCGCGCCGCCTCGTCGCCGGCCACGCTGTAACGCGCGCCCACGAGTCGCGCGGCCCCCACCTCGGTCTCGGGCAGGGCGGCGAGGGGGTGGAGCAGCGCGCGGCGCGGGTGGGGCGCGAGCTCGTCGAGCCCGAGACTCCCGGCGACGTGGGCGACGACGTGCTCACCCTGGGCCAGATCGGCAGCAACCTCGTGGATGGCGCCGTCGGGCACGCACAACAAGACGAGGTCGGCGGGCAGTGCGTGGGCCAGCTCGTCGTGGTGAACCAGGCGCACGCGGTGGCCCACGCGCGCGAGGGCGAGGTGGAAGGCGGTGCCGGCCCGGCCGGCGCCCACGACGGCGATCTGCATGGCGTCCCCCCGTTCCGGCCCCGCAGGTGCCGTTCGGACTAGCGCAACGTCTCGAGTGTACCCAGTCGCTCGACCCGGCCGACGGCGGCGGCCAGCTGGTCCGCGGTGACGAGCTCGGGGGCCAGCTCGGCCAGGGGGACCAGGACGAAGGCCCGCTCGTAGAGGCGAGGGTGGGGCACCGTGAGCTCCTCGTCGTCAACAGCCTCCTCGCCGACGAGCAGGACGTCGACGTCGAGGGTGCGGGGGCCCCAGCGGATCTCGCGCGCGCGGCCGGCGGCCGCCTCGGCGAGGCGGGCGCGCGCGAGGAGCTCGTGGGGGGTCGCCGTCGTCTCGAGCTCGACCACGAGGTTCCAGTAGTCGGCCTGGGCCACCCCACCCACCGGCTCGGTCGCGTAGACCGACGAGACCCGCCGGGGCTCGCCCGCAGCGAGCGTGGCCAGCGCCCCCGAGAGGTGGGCGTGGCGATCCCCGACGTTCGAGCCGAGCGACAGGTAGGCGTGCATCAGCGCGCGAGGGTCGTGCGCACCCCGACGGTGTCGGCGTCCTGGGCGATCGGGGGGCGCAGTTTGCGCACCGCGACCGTCACCTCGGTGACCGCCGGGTCGAGGGCGAGCGTCTCGCGCGCCACGCGGTGGGCGAGCGTCTCGAGCAGCAGGGACGCGCTGGTGCGCACCACCGACTCGACCAGCGCCACCACCTCGGCGTAGTTGGTCGTCTCGCCGAGGTCGTCGTCCACGGCGGCGGCCCCGAACGGGCGCACCAGGTCGAGGTCGATCTCGAGGGGCTGGGGACGGAGGCGCTCTTCGGCCAGCACGCCGACCACCGCCGAGACCCGCAGCCCCCGGACCTCGATGACGTCACGCACGGTCGGCCTCGGGGAGCCCGAAGAGGATCCCGCGGCCCTCCGGTCCGACCGAGCGGCGGAACAGCCGTTCGACGGCCGTCAGCGAGGCCGGGACCGTGGGGGTGCGCCCCGACCACACGAGGAAGCCGGCCACCACCCCGAGCAGCCGGTCGGAGACCTCGTCGTCGTGGAGCAGGACGACCGTGCCCGCGCCCAGGCAGCGCGCGAGGTCGCCGTAGCACGCGGCGAGTGCCTCCTTGGGCGCGACGCCGGCCCGCATCGCGTAGTGGCCGAGGGTCAGGCCGTGTTCGCCGTAGACCGAGGGGGTGGGCACCTCGGCCGCGACCGTCACGACGCGCGAGAACCCCTGGTGCTTGAGCCACAGCAGCTCCTCGTCGCGGCGGACCTGGCGGTGCACGGTCGTCGCCCCACCGGGGCGCTCGGCCACCGCGAACGCCCCGCGGTAGACCCAGGTGAAGCCTCGGGGCTCGATGCCGGCCGCCCACTTCCCCTTTATCGGCACGGGGTCACCGCCTCGAGGGGGCGCGCGAGGAGGTCACGCAGCTCGACGGCGGCGCGCACGTCGTGGACCCGGACGACCGCGGCGCCGTGGACGAGGCACCAGGCCTCGGTGGCGATCGACCCCTCGAGCCGGTCGTCGACGTCGAGGGGGGTCGGGCCGAGCTCGCCGAGGAAGCGCTTGCGGCTGGTGCCCACGAGAACGCCGGCCTCGTGGCGCTCGGCGAGGGCCGCGAGGTCGTCGACGTGGGCGAGCAGGGCCAGGTTGTGGGCCGTCGTCTTGCCGAAGCCGATCCCCGGGTCGAGCCACAGCTCGCCCACCCCGGCCGCGCGCGCCCGGGCCGCGAGGTCGTCGAGGAAGGCCAACACCTCGCCGACGACGTCGTCGTAGCGCGGGTCGAGCTGCATCGTGCGCGCGTCGCCCCGCCGGTGCATCGCCACGTAGCCGGCCCCCCGCTCACCGGCCACTCCGTAGAGGGTGCCCGAGACGTCGTTGACGATCCGGGCACCCGCGGCGAGGGCGTCGCGCGCGACGCCCGCCTTCGTGGTGTCGACCGACACGACGGACTGCTCGGCCAGGCGCTCGACGACCGGGAGCACCCGGCGGGACTCCTCGACCTCGTCGACGGGTTCGGCCCCGGGTCGAGACGACTCGCCGCCCACGTCGAGCAGGTCGGCGCCGTCGGCGACGTGCGCCCGTCCCCGCTCGAGCGCCTCGTCGACGGCCGCGGTGCGCGAGGCGGGGTAGAAGGAGTCGGGCGTCACGTTGACGACGCCCATGACGGCCGGTCTCAGCGCCACGGGCCCCGGCGCGGCGTGACGAACTGGAGCGCCTCGGCCCGGTAGGCGGCGTCGTCGCGGAAGACCCCGCGCACGGCCGAGGTCACGGTGGTGACCCCGGGCTTTTTCACCCCCCGCATGGTCATGCAGAAGTGCTCGGCCTCGAGCAGGACGATCGAGCCCCGCGGGGAGAGCTCACGCTCGATGGCCTCGGCGATCTCGGTCGTCATGCGCTCTTGGACCTGGAGCCGGCGGGCGTAGCCCTCGACGAGGCGGGCCAGCTTCGACAGTCCGGTGATCCGCCCGTCGGGACCGGGTAGGTAGGCGAGGTGCGCGTGGCCGATGAAGGGGACCAGGTGGTGCTCGCACAGCGAGACGAAGGGGATATCGCGCAGCATGACCATCTCGTCGTGGCCGACCTCGAAGGTGACCCGCAGGTGCTCGCCGGGGTCGGTCGCGGCACCCTCGAAGAGCTCGACGTACATGTCGGCGACCCGACGGGGCGTCTCGAGCAGACCGTCGCGCTCGGGGTCCTCCCCGAGGGCCTCGAGGAGCTCGCGCACGAGCCGCTCGACCCGAGGCTGGTCGACCACGACCTACGCCTCGCCGACGTAGGTGTAGATCGCGTCGAGGTTGCGGTAGCGCTCGTTGACGTCGAGCCCGTAGCCCACCACGAAGTCCGAGGGGATGGTAAAGCCCACGTAACGCAGCGACTGCTCGACGCGCTGCTCGCCGGCCTTGAGCAGCAGCGCGCAGACCTCGAGGCTCTTGGGGCCGCGGGCCCCGAGGTACTGGCGCAGGTAGTTGAGCGTGAGGCCCGAATCGACCACGTCCTCGACGATGAGCACCGTCCGTCCCCCGAGGTCCGTGTCCAGGTCCTTGACGATCCGCACGACGCCGCTCGTCTTGGTCGCCGCGCCGTAGGACGAGACGGCCATGAAGTCGACCTCGACGGGCAGGCTGATGGCCCGCATCAGGTCACTCATGAAGTTGAGGGCGCCCTTCAGCACGCAGACCAGGAGCGGTGGGTCGTCCGCGTAGTCGGCGCTGACCTGCGCGCCGAGCTCGGCCACCCGGCCCGCGATCTCTTTCGCCGAGACGACCACCTCGCCCAGATTGCCGTTCGTCCAGCGGAGCCCGTCGGGCGCGCTACCCATGGTCGGTCAGCGTAGTGGAACGGTCCTCGATCGCGAGGTGGCGGGCGCGGCGCGCGAGTCGTCGGCCGCCCGCGAGCTCGGTGGCCGCCACGGTCCCGTCGATCACGGCGATCGCCCGGTCGACCTCGGCCTCGCTCGGCGGGTGGACCTCGCCCAGCGCGTCGGTGCTCGCGAGACGCCTCCGCAGCCACCGCGCGAGCCGGGCCCGAGGCCACGCGCGGAGGTCGCCGACGTCGACCTCGCCCAGGGCGAGTCCGAGGTCCGCCTCGGTGACGCCCTCGAGCCACCGGCGGTCTCGCCCGGCGAGGCGCGCGAGGCGCGCGACGAGGGGCACGACGTCACGCTCGGCCACCTCGTCGAGCAGCGGGAGGACCTCGTGGCGCACGCGGTTGCGCCGGAACCGCGAGTCGACGTTGGTGGGGTCGTGTCGAACCTGCACCCCGCGACCGGCGACGTACGCCGCCACGTCGGCCCGGCGCACGCCGAGGAGGGGCTTGGTCGCGTCGCCCACCATCGGCGAGAGCCCGTCGAGACCCGCGCCGCGCAGCACGTTCAACAGCACCGTCTCGGCCAGGTCGTCCATGGTGTGACCGGTGAGGGCGCCGCCCGGCAGGACGGCCCGGCGCGCGGCGCGCGCGCGGGCCTCGAAGTTCGGGCCCACGGGGACCGACACGTCGTGCGCCGACACGGGCGTCCCGAGGCGCGCGCCGAGGGCGCGCACGAAGTCGGCGTCCTCACCGCTGTCGGGCCGCGCGTGGTGGTCGACGTGGTGCAGCGTCGCCACCAGTCCGGCCTCGAGCGCGAGCAGCGCCAGGCCCACCGAGTCCGGCCCGCCCGACACCGCGAGGTCCACCACGGTGCCGGCCGGCGGGAACGCGCACGCACCGAGGAGTCGACCGGGGTCCATCGGCCCCACGTTAGGGTCGCGCCCGACGCTCCCTCCACGACGACGCGGCGCGGGCGGTCACGTACTCGGCGGCGGCGTAGGCGCCGACGAAGAAGCCGATGGGCCAGCCCGAGAGGTAGGCGCTCGCGATCGCGGCCCACACGCAGGTGAGCGACAGCGCCGTCGCCAGGGCGAGCGCCCTCCCGGGCCGGGCGACCAGCATCCGGGCGGCCGCCGGGGGGCCCACGGTCAGGGCGAAGGTGAGCAGGGCCCCCACCACCGGCACCGCCAGGCCCGCCGTCACCGCCACCAGGACGAGAAAGACGACGTCGAGCGCCCGCACCGCCACTCCCCGGGCCGCGGCCACCTCCTCGGTCACCGAGGCGTAGAGCATTGGGCGAAAGACGAGGGCGAGCACGACCCCGAACCCCACGACGAGCCACGCCAGGGCGAGCACCTCGCCCCGCGAGACGCCGAGCACCTCGCCGAAGAGCAGCGCGTCGATGGCCGGCTCGTAGGCGCCACTGGCCGCGAGGAACGCCGCCCCCGCGGCGAGCATCGTCACCAGGGCCAGCGCGGTCACCACGTCGTTGCGCCGCCGCCCGAACGCCGCGATGCCGAGCGCAGCGGCGAGCGAGAAGGCGACGAGCCCGAGCAGCGGGCTCGTCCCGACAAGCGTGGCGCCGGCGGCGCCGGCGAAGGCGCCGTTGGGGATCGCGTGGGCGGCGAACGCGCCGTTGCGCACCACGACGAACAACCCGACGGCGCCGCTCACGATCGCCACCAGCGTCCCGGCCAGCCAGGCGTTGGCCATGAAGGGCTCGAACACGCCTAGCGCCCCCTCCCCCGGCGGAGCCGGGACCACGCGACCGAGGCCGCGACCTCACAGAGGACCACCCCGACCACGCACGCGCTCACCGGCACGCTGCGGTGGGCGGCGCTCCAGTAGAAGCTGTCGTAGCTGAGCAGGATCCCGAGTTCGACCGCCGCGATGGCCGCCGCGATCGCGCCGAGCGTCGCCCCGAGGAGACTTCGGGCCACCCGCAGCGCCGCGAAGGCCGGGCCGACGAGCAGCGCCGTGGAGAGGATCGCCCCGATCACGAGAGCGCTCAGCGCCACCGAGGCGGCCAACACCAGAACGAAGAGCAGGCTCATCGCCCGGGGCCGCACGCCCCGCGCCGCGGCGAGTTCGGGACTGAGCGAGCTGAGCAGCAGCGGCCGGCGGATGATGAAGAGCACGCCGAGGGTGGCCGCCGCGACGGCGACCCCGAGCGGGATGACCGAGGGCGGGACCGTGAAGACCGAGCCGAAGAGCACCGACTGGGTGGAGCCGGTGGCCGAGGTCGAGGAGCTCACGAAGTAGAGGAAGAGGGCCGTAAGGCCGGCCGCCGCGCCCAGGACGACACCGGTCCCGACGTCGCGGTCACGGATCCGCTCGGCGCCGGCCGCCTCGATCGACCCGCCCCCCACGACCCCGGCGAGGAGGAAGCCCACGAGCGGCGACGCGCCCACCAGGGACGCCCCGGCGCCGCCGGCCATCGCGACGTCGGTCAGCGCGTGGCCGGCGAAGGACTGGCCCCGCACGACGACCACGACGCCCACCGCGGCCGACACCGCCGCCACGACCACCCCCAGGACGAGGGCGGTGCCGACGACGGGGTTCGACCAGAAGCCGGGTTCGACGAGCCAGTGGATCACCGGACCACCACCTCGGGGTGGGTGCCGGGGTCACCGGGCTCACCCTCGACGACCACCACACGGCC
>JAKCEK010000150.1 GCA_021838005.1 Actinomycetes bacterium | reverse complement strand
CGAGTCCGCCCTGGTGCTCTGCCGATCCCTCGACGGCGCTCTCGCCCCGTTCCCCCTCGTCGACACCCGACAGGCGAACGGCGTGTGCGTCGAGACGCGCTACCCCAGCCGAGTCGGCCCGCACCTCCTCGCCGAGGCCGGGTCCCTGAGCGCCAAGGTCGCCGACGTCGTCGGGCCGGTCGGGATCATGGCCATCGAGTACTTCGTGACCCCCGACGGACTGAGGGTGAACGAGGTCGCCCTTCGTCCCCACAACACCGCCCACTGGACGATCGAGGGGACGACGGCCGACCAGTTCGCCCAGCACCTGCGCGCGGTGGCCGGACTCCCCCTCGCCCCGGTCGCCGTGACCGCCCCCTGCGCGGTGATGGTCAACCTCGTCGGCGCGTCGAGCCCGCCGGCCCCCGCGCCGCCGGTGCCGGGCGTCTTCGTCCACGACTACGCCAAGGCCTGGCGGCCCGGACGCAAGCTCGGCCACGTCACGGCCCTGGGTGACGACCCCGACGAGGTGCGCGTGAGAGCATGGCGGAGCGCGCGCCGGCTCGGCGCGCCGGCGGAGGAGGGGGCGTGGCCGTGAGCGCCGTCGTGGGGATCGTGATGGGCTCGTCGAGCGACGCCGCGGTGATGGCCGCGGCGGCCGCGGTCCTCGACGACTTCGGCGTCGCGTCCGAGACGCGGGTCGTCTCGGCCCACCGCAGCCCCGAGGCGATGCTCGACTACGCCCGGGCCGCCCGCGCCCGGGGGCTACGGGTGATCATCGCCGGGGCCGGCGGGGCCGCCCACCTGCCCGGCATGCTCGCCTCGATGACCTCGCTGCCGGTGATCGGGGTCCCGGTGGCCCTCGCGCACCTCGACGGGCTCGACTCCCTGCTCTCGATCGTCCAGATGCCCCGGGGCGTGCCCGTGGCCACGGTGGCGGTGAACGGCGCGGCCAACGCCGCCCTGCTGGCGGTGCGGATCCTGGCCGTCGCCGACGAGGATCTCACGGCCCGCCTCGACGACCACCGCGACACCCTGGCGCGCGAGGCACGCGACCAGGACACGGGCTTAGCGAGGTCTTAGACCGCCTCGGACGCACAGAGACCCGGCGTCGGGGCCGGCGCCCTATTCTGTCGAGGTACGCCAAGGAGGGCCTATGGGCATCATGAAGCGAGTACAGACGATCTTCCAGGCCAAGGCGAACGCCGCGCTCGACAAGGCCGAGGACCCCCGCCAGACCCTCGACCTCGCCTACGAGCAACAGCTCGACAATCTGACCAAGGTCAAGCGCGCCGTCGCCGACGTCGCCACGGCGCGCAAGCGCATCGAGATCCAGGCCGAACAACTAAAGGGCCAGGGCGACAAGTTGGCCGAGCAGGCCAAGGCGGCCCTCGCCCAGGGCAACGAGCCGCTCGCGCGCGAGGCCCTCGGCCGCCGCGAAGCGATCGCCGCCCAGTTGAAGGACCTCGACGCCCAGCACGCCTCGGTCGACGAGCAGGAGAAGAAGCTCGAGGACACCGCCACCAAGCTCCAGACCGAGATCGAGGCCTTCCGGACCCGCAAGGAGACGATCAAGGCCACCTACACCGCCGCCGAGGCGTCGACCCACGTCAACGAGGCCGTCACCGGGATCTCCACCTCGATGAACGACGCCGGCGCCGCCCTCCAGCGCGCCCAGGACAAGGTCGCCGAGATGCAGGCGCGCAGCGGCGCCCTCGACGAGCTGCTGGCCTCGGGGGCGCTCACCGACCTCACGGGATCCTCCGACGACATCCAGGCCCAGCTCGACAAGGCCTCGACCACCTCGAGCGTCGACGCCCAGTTGGCCGCCCTCAAGAGCCAGCTCGCCGCGGGCGACGACGCGGGTGTCCTCGGCGCCGGCGCCGCGCCCGCCGAGGAGAACAGCCCGGAGGCTAACTAGCCGTGGCCGTGACCAAGATCGAGTCCGACCACGGGCTCAACGTCCGGATGTTCGTGACGGGCCTCGCGCTCGTCGTGCTCTACGGCGTCATCGTGACGGTCCTGCTCGCGCTGGGGATCTCGTTCGTCACGGTCATCGTGATCGCGGCGGCCCTGCTCTTCGCGCAGTTCTACTTCAGCGACAAGATCGCCATGATGTCGATGCAGGCCCACGAGGTGACCCCCCAGCAAGAGCCGCGCCTGCACGAGGTCGTCGACCGACTCTGCCTGATGGCCAACATGACCAAGCCGCGCGTGGGCGTCTCCGAGCTCGACATCCCCAACGCCTTCGCCACCGGGCGCAACCCCAATCACGCCGTCATCTGCGCCACCCGCGGGCTGATGCACCGGTTGAGCGACGAGGAGCTCGAGGCCGTCCTCGCCCACGAGCTCTCCCACGTCGCCCACCGCGACGTCGCGGTGATGACGATCGCCTCGGGCGTGGGCATGCTGGCGGGCCTCGTGAGCCGCATGGCGATGTGGGGCGCGATGTTGAGCGGGGGCGGCCGGGGCCGTAACCAGAACAACATCGTCCTGGTCGAGCTCGCGACGATGCTCATCTCGGTCGTGATCTACGCGATCGCCTTCTTGCTCACCATGGCCCTCTCGCGCTACCGCGAGCTCGCGGCCGATCGCTCCGGGGCGATCCTCATCGGCAAGCCGAGCGTGCTCGCGAGCGCCCTGGTGCACGTGACCGGCGACATGGCGAAGATCCCCCGGACCGACCTGCGTCGCGCCGAGAGCATGAACCAGTTCTTCTTCGCCCCAGCGCTCTCGGGCAACACCGCGGCGACGATCTTCTCCACGCACCCGTCGCTGGAGCGGCGCCTCGACCAGCTGGCCAAGCTCGAAAAGGAGCTCAACGGCTAGTGGGGCTGCGCGACACCCTCTTTGGCCGCACCAAGCAGGTCCCGCCCAACCTCGACAGCCTCTTCGCCCTGCCCCAGGCGGCGATCACCCTCGAGACCGAGCTCGACCTCGTCACCTCGGGCCAGGCCGGGCTGCTCTTCAAAGACGGCAGCGGCGGAGCAACCCTCGCCACCGACCAGGACATCAGAGAGCTCCTCGACTTCGGCGCCGACCAGGACGTCACCCTCGCCACAGACGACCTCGGCTTCAAGTGGGTGCTCATCAAGGACCCCGACCTCGAGAGCCTGGTCACGAAGATCCACGCCGCCAACTCCTCGATGGTCGAACACGGGCTCGGGCCGCGCCTGCTCTGCGCGGTCTTCGGGTTCGTCCCGAAGGCTCCTCCCGGCGAGGGTTCGGTGCGGATCGTCTACCTCTTCAAGACCGGCACCTTCTACCCCTTCGCCCCGACCGGGCCCACCCAGCGCGACAACGAGCTCGAGCTGCGCGTGCGCTCGTTCCTCGGCGCCGACTTGCCCATGGAGGGCGACCTCACCAAGTGGATGGCCCTGTGGAACCTGCCGGTCGGCTGAGCGAGGGGTCGATCGGCGAGGCGGAGCTCGCCGCGCTCGCCCTCGCGGCCGACCCCGACGCCCCCCTCGCGCCCGACGCCGTCCCCTGGCTCGGGGCGCCGATCGGGCTCTTGCCCGAGTGGTATATGGCCTCGACGAGCGGCCGCTCGGCCAGCCGGGCCCGACGGCTCCTCGCCCTCGCGCTCGCGGTCGGCCTCGTGGGCGGGTGCGCCCTCGGGCTGTGCGTCACCTCGGGCTGGGTCCAGCTCGCCTGAGTATCGGTACAGAGTGACCCGCACTCTTCGTGCGGACGTTCAGGACCTGCCCTAAGGTGCGTCCTGCGAGGGCACAACTCACCAGCACAGGGGGATCCATGAGAGTCCGTAGTCATTCAAGCCGCCTGCGCGCGCGCCTCGGCGTGTGCGCGGCGGCGGGCGCGCTCGTCGCGTTCGGCGCACCGGCGCTCGTCGCCGGCGCCAGCTCCAACACCAACGCGTCGAACATCGTTTACACCGTCCACCCCATCGCGATCCCGATGGCCTCTTCGGCCAGCGGATCCCCCCTGTCGGGTCCAGGAGCCTGCATCGCAGCGGCCGGCCTCGCCTGCTACACGCCCCAGATCTTCCACCAGGCGTACCAGATCCCCTGGACGATCAACGGCCAGCTGGCCGGCACCGGCACGCAGGTCGCCATCATCGACGCCTTCGGCAGCCCCACCATCCAGAGCGACCTCGCGACCTACGACGCGGCGTTCGGCCTACCGACGGCGAACCTCAACGTCTACTACCCCGAGGGCAAGCCCAACTTCAACGGGGGCATCAAGCGCTCGGGCAACGCCTTCGGCTGGGCCGAAGAGACGAGCCTCGACGTCGAGACC
>JAKCEK010000019.1 GCA_021838005.1 Actinomycetes bacterium | reverse complement strand
TGCACCGCATCCGCATCCTCCCCGGGGACAAGGTGCAGGTGGAGATCACCCCCTACGACATGACCCGCGGTCGCATCACCTACCGCTACAAGTAGCTCTCGTCCACGAGTCCAGGAACGAAATGAAAGTCCGCGCGAGCGTCAAGCCGATCTGTGAGAAGTGCAAGGTGATCCGACGGGCCGGCGTCGTCCGCGTGATCTGTGAGGCGAACCCGCGCCACAAGCAGCGCCAGGGCTAGGAGAGAAGATGGCTCGAATCTCAGGCGTCGACATCCCGCGCGACAAGCGCACGGTGATCGCGCTGACCTACATCTACGGCGTGGGCCCGACCATCGCCCAGCAGATCTGCGCCTCCACCGGCGTGAGCGAGTCGACGCGCGTGAAGGACCTCACCGACGCCGAGGTGAACGCGCTGCGCACCTACATCGACCAGAACGTCACCGTCGAGGGTGACCTGCGCCGCGACGTCGCCCAGGACATCAAGCGCAAGATGGAGATCAACTCCCTCCAGGGCATCCGCCACCGCAAGGGCCTGCCGGTGCGCGGCCAGCGCACGCGGACCAACGCCCGCACGCGCAAGGGACCGCGGCGCACCGTCGCCGGCAAGAAGAAGGTGACCAAGTAATGGCCAAGCCGACCGCCGCCCGCAAGACGCGCAAGAAGGAGCGCAAGAACGTCGCCTTCGGCGTCGCGCACATCAAGAGCTCCTTTAACAACACGATCGTCTCGATCACCGACCCCGAGGGCAACGTGCTCTCGTGGGCCTCGTCGGGCCAGGTCGGCTTCAAGGGGTCGCGCAAGTCCACCCCCTACGCCGCCCAGCTGGCCGCCGAGAAGTGCGCGCGCGCCGCGATGGAGCACGGAGTGAAGAAGGTCGACGTGCTCGTGCGCGGGCCGGGCTCGGGCCGCGAGACCGCGATCCGCTCGATCGCCGCGACGGGCATAGAGGTGGTGGCGATCAAGGACGTGACGCCGCTGCCGCACAACGGGTGCCGCCCCAAGAAGCGGCGTCGGGGTTAGGAAAAGTAGGAATGGCTCGTTACACAGGTCCCGTCTGCCGCCTCTGCCGGCGTGAGCGCACCAAGCTCTATCTCAAGGGCGAGCGGTGCTTCTCGCTCAAGTGCCCGGTCGCTGAGAACTCCGACCGGCGCATGCGCGCCTTCCCGCCCGGGATGCACGGCCGCGACCGCCAGCGCCAGGGTTCGGAGTACCTGAACCAGCTGCGCGAGAAGCAGAAGGCCCGCCGCACCTACGGCGTGCTCGAGAAGCAGTTCCGTAACCTCTACGAGGAGGCCAACCGTCGGCCCGGCATGACCGGCACGACGCTGCTGCAACTGCTCGAGACGCGCCTCGACAACGTCACCTTCCGCGCCGGGTGGGGCGCCTCGCGCGCCCAGGCCCGCCAGTTCGTGCGCCACGGCCACGTGAGCGTCGACGGCAAACGCGTGGACATCCCCTCGTACCGGGTGAAGCCCGGCCAGGTCGTCACCCTGAAGGCCCCCACGCGTGAGAACTTCAACGTGAAGCGCAACCTCGACGTCCTGGACCGCACCGTCCCGGGCTGGCTCGAGGTCGGCGAGAACGGCTTCGCCGTGACCGTGCGTGCCATCCCGGCGCGCGAGCAGATCGACGAGTCGATCCGCGAGCAGCTCATCGTCGAGCTGTACTCGAAGTAAACGCCCTCGATACCCCAGGAGTACCCATGCTGATCATCCAACGGCCCACCGTCGAGGCGCTCGGCGACGAGGTCGCCAACCGGCAGACCTTCGCCATCGGCCCGCTCGACCCCGGCTTCGGCCACACCCTTGGCAACTCGCTGCGCCGCACGCTCTTGTCGTCGATCCCCGGCGCGGCCGCGACGAGGGTGAAGTTCGACGTCGTCCTGCACGAGTTCGGCGTCATCGAGGGCGTCAAGGAGGACGTCCAGGACATCACCTTGAACCTGAAGGACCTGCTCGTGCGGGTCCACTCCGACGAGCCCGTCACGCTGCGCCTCGACAAGCGTGGCGAGGGCCCGGTCACCGCCGGGGATCTCTCGACGACGGCCGACGTGGAGATCCTCAACCCCGACCTGCACCTCGCGTACCTCACCAACCCTAAGGCGGCCCTCGGCTTCGAGTTGACCGTCGAGCGGGGCAAGGGCTACGTCGGCGCCGAGTTCAACAAGGGCGCCTCGGCCATCGGGGTGATTCCGCTCGACGCCGTCTTCTCGCCCGTGCGCCGGGTGAGCTACGAGGTCGAGCCGGTGCGCGTCGAGCAGTCGAAGGACTTCGACCGTCTCGTGATCGAGGTCGAGACCGACGGCTCGATCAGCGCGCGCGAGGCGCTGGCCTCGGCCGGCAAGACCCTCGGGTCACTGATCGCGCTCATCGCCTCGTTCGACGAGGAGGCGCCGGCGCTCGAGCTCGGCGACGTGGGCAGCGCCCAGGCCGCGGCGAGCGAGCTCGACATCCGGATCGAGGAGCTCGGTCTCACCGAGCGGTCGCGCAACTGCCTGAAGCGCGCCGGCATCAACACGATCGCCCAGCTGGTGAACGCCACCGAGCGCGACCTCACCTCGATCACCAACTTCGGGGCGACCTCCTTGAAGGACGTGATGGACCGCCTCGCCGAGCGCGGCCTCGAGCTGCGTCAGGAGGACTGACCGTGCGCGCCACGCCGACCAGGGGCCGCCGCTTCGGCGGCGACGCCGCCCACCAGAAGGCCATGATGGGCAACCTCGTGGCGTCGCTGATCGCGGCAGAGTCGATCGTCACCACCGAGGCCAAGGCCAAGGCCCTGCGCCCGGTGGCGGAGAAGGTCGTGACGGCGGCGAAGAACGCGCCCGAGGGCTCGGTCCACGCCCAACGCCGCGTGGTCGCCCTCATCCGCGACAAGGACATGGTCCACAAGCTCTTCACCGAGATCGCCCCGCGCTACGCGGAGCGGCCCGGGGGCTACACCCGGATCTTGAAGCTCGGTCCGCGTCAGGGTGACAACGCCCCGATGGCGCGCATTGAGTTCGTCTGATCCACCGGCCGCCACCGTCCGGTGGCGACTCGACCTGGCCTACGACGGCCGGGCCTTCAGCGGCTTCGCCTACCAGCCCCGCCTCGAGACGGTGGCCGGCGCCCTGCGCCAGGCGCTCGCGCGCACGCTGCGCCTCGAGGCCGAGCCGGTGGTCGTGGGCGCCGGGCGTACCGACGCCGGGGTCCACGCGCTCCACCAGGTCGTCCACGTCGACCTACCCGCGCGGCCCCGCACCCGCACCGCCCCGGAACCGGCGCGCCTGGTCACCTCGCTCAACGCCCAGCTGCGCGGGCGCATCCACGTGATCGCGGCCACCCCGGTCGAGGACTCCTTCCACGCGCGCTTCTCGGCGACCTGGCGGGCCTACCGCTACCTGGTCTGCGTGGACGGCCCCCGGCTCGACGCGCTCGAGGCGCTCTGGTGGAGCGTGCCCGGACCGCTCGACCTCGCGGCCATGAACGACGCGGCCGCCGAGGTGGTCGGCACCCACGACTTCCGATCCTTCTGCCGGCGCGCGCCACGGTCCGAGCCGGGCGAGCCCATCACCCGGCTCGTCCACGAGGCGCGCTGGCGCTCCACGAACGACCCGCTCGAGCTCGCCCCCGGCGGCGCCTTCGTGCGCCTCGACATCCGGGCCCAGTCGTTCTGTCACACCATGGTCCGCTCGCTCGTCTCGACGATGGTGGCCGTCGGCCGGGGCCGACTCGCCCCGGACACGGTGCGCCGGCGCCTCGCCACGCCCGACCGGGACCGCCTGCCCGCCCCCGCCCCGCCGTCGGGCCTGGCCCTGGTCGCGGTGGGCTACGACGGGGGAGCGTCGTAGGCTGGCCCCCGTGACTCTCAGCGCCTTCGGGGCCATGCCCCTCGACCTCGACGGGGTCGTCCGACCCCAGGACGACCTCTTTCGCCACGTGAACGGCCGGTGGATCGCGACGACCCCGATCCCGCCCGACCGCGCCCGCTACGGCGCCTTCGACGAGCTGCGCGAGGCCTCCGAGCGGGCCGTGCGCGAGATCCTCGAGGACGCCCAGGCGGCCGAGGCGGGGACCGAGGTGCGCAAGGTCGGCGACCTCTTCGGGGCCTTCATGGACGAGGCGGCGGCCGAGGCGCGCGGCGCCGAGCCGCTCGCCGGACCCCTCGACGCGGTGGCGGCCCTCGACTCGGTGGCGGCCCTGATGCGCCTGGTGGGTCGCTGGACTCGCGAGGGCGTGGGCGGCTTCCTCGGCCTCGCCGTCGAGGCCGACGCGTTGGACCCGACGCTCAACGTGCTCTGGCTCGCCCAGGCGGGGATCTCGCTGCCCGACGAGAGTTACTACCGTGAGGCGCAGTTCGCGAGCGTGCGTGAGGCCTTCGCCGGCCACGTGGGACGGATGCTCGAGCTCGCCGGGTTATCGGACGCCGCCTCGCGCGCGGCGCGGGTCGTGGAGCTCGAGACGGCGATCGCGTCACACCACTGGGACGCGGTGCGCTGCCGGGAGGTCGAGCAGATCTACAACCCGATGTCGATCGAGGCGGTCGGGGCGCTCTTCGACGGGGTGGGTGCGGCCCGCTTCGCCGACTGGTGGGGCGAGACCGGCCTCGAGGGCCGGGCCCGACACACCGTTCTGAACCAGCCGGACTTCGTCGAGGGCGTGGCGGGGCTCCTCGTCGAGGAGCGTCTGGACGCGTGGCGGGACTGGCTCGCCTACCACGTCGTCGCGAGCCACGCGCCCTACCTGTCGCGGGCCTTCGTCGAGGAGAACTTCGACTTCTACGGCCGCACCCTCTCGGGCGTGCCCGAGATCCGCGAGCGCTGGAAGCGCGCCGTCGGCTTCGTCGAGGGCGTGGCGGGCGAGGCGATCGGGCGCGCCTACGTCGAGCGCCACTTCCCCCCGAGCGCGAAGGCCCGGATGGACGAGCTCGTCGCCCACCTCGTCGCGGCGTACCGCGAGAGCATCTCGGCGCTCGAGTGGATGAGCGAGGCGACCCGGGCGCGGGCCATCGAGAAGCTCGAGGCCTTCGATACCCACATCGGCTACCCGCGCACGTGGCGCGACTACTCGGCGCTCGTGGTCGATCGCGATGACCTGATCGCCTCGGTGCGCCACGCCGCGGCCTTCGCCTTCGACTACGAGGCCAACAAGCTCGAGGGACCCGTCGACCGCGAGCTGTGGGAGATGACCCCCCAGACGGTGAACGCGTACTACCACCCCCTGCGCAACCACATCGTCTTTCCCGCGGCGATCCTCCAGCCGCCCTTCTTCGACGAGACCCGCGACGAGGCGGCGAACTACGGCGGCATCGGCGCGGTGATCGGCCACGAGATCGGCCACGGCTTCGACGACCAGGGCTCGAAGTTCGACGGCGCCGGCCGGCTCGAGAACTGGTGGAGCGACGAGGACCGCGCGGCCTTCGAGGTGCGCACGTCGGCCCTCATCGCTCAGTACGACGGGCTCGTCCCGGCCGAGGTCCCCGACCAGCACGTGAACGGGGCCCTGACGGTGGGCGAGAACATCGGTGACCTCGGGGGACTCGGCATCGCCTGGAAGGCCTACCGGCTCTCCCTCGGCGGTGCCGAGGCCCCGGTCGTCGACGGGCTCTCGGGGGCCGAGCGGTTCTTCCTCGCCTGGGCCCAGGTCTGGCGAA
Organism: Actinomycetes bacterium; assembly: GCA_021838005.1. Taxonomy (GTDB): domain Bacteria; phylum Actinomycetota; class Acidimicrobiia; order Acidimicrobiales; family RAAP-2; genus RAAP-2. The sequence goes on along the minus strand of JAKCEK010000019.1, from coordinate 12,485 downwards.
CCCAGGCTCGGCCCGAGGAGGTGCGCCGCCTGCTCGCAATCGACCCCCACGCGCCCGGGGAGTTCCGGTGCAACCAGATCGTGCGCAACCTCGACCCCTTCTACGAGGCCTTCGGGGTCGGCGAGGGCGACGCCTCGTACCTGGCGCCCGAGGATCGGGTCACGATCTGGTAGGCCCCGCCCGTCTCGTGGCTGGTCGGGGTGGGGAACTTGCCCGTGCGCGCGGGAGGTCCCTAAGATGGAGAGTCCCGTGTCCGCCCCCGGACTTCGTGAAGGAAGAAACGTGAAGACGTACTCCCCCAAGGCCGCCGAACTGACGCGCCGCTGGCTCGTCGTCGACGCCGAGGGCCTCGTGCTCGGGCGGCTGGCCTCGACGGTGGCCTCGCTGCTGCGCGGCAAGCACCACCCCTACTACGCCCCGCACCTCGACACTGGCGACAACGTCATCGTCGTGAACGCCGACAAGGTCGTGGTCACCGCCAACAAGGCCGGCCAGAACTTCCACTACCGCCACTCGGGCTACCCGGGGGGCCTGCGCAAGACCTCGTGGCGGACCCTGCTCGAGGACGACCCCGTGACCCTCGTCGAGGCGGCCGTGCGCGGCATGGTGCCGAAGAACCGCCTGGGCCGCGCCCAGATGGGCAAACTCCACGTCTACGCCGGGCCCGACCACCCCCACGCGGCCCAGCAGCCCCAGACCTTCGACACCTCGGCGATCCGCCGCTAAGGAGAGACCGTGACGACCCCGCTGACCCAAAAGACCGGACGGCGCAAGGAGGCCGTGGCCCGCGTGCGGCTGCGCCCGGGCACCGGCACCATCACGATAAACGCCCGCGCCTTCGACAACTACTTCACCTCGGCGACGCACCGTCAGATCGTCATGGAGCCCCTGCGCCTGCTCGACGCCCAGCAGACCTACGACGTCGACGCCACCATCGAGGGCGGCGGCGTCGCCGGCCAGGCCGGCGCGCTGCGCCTGGGCATCTCTCGCGCCCTGGTCGAGGTCGACGAAGGCTCGCGCCCGGCCCTGAAGAGGGCCGGCCTCCTCACGCGCGACGCGCGAAAGAAGGAGACCAAGAAGTACGGCCTGAAGAAGGCCCGCAAGGCGCCCCAGTACTCGAAGCGCTGATGTCGGCGCCCGTGCGCTTCGGCACGGACGGCATCCGCGGGCGGGCCGGCGAGGTCGTCACCGACGAGCTCGCCTACCGGCTGGGCCGCGCGGTGGCGACGGTCTTCTCGGTCCCGGTCTTCGTCGGCTACGACACCCGCGAGAGCTCCCCGGCGCTCGCCGCGGCGGTGCTCCACGGCCTCGACGAGGGCGGGGCCGAGGCGGTCAATCTGGGCTACTTCACCACCCCGGGCGTCGCGGCGATCGCCCAGGTCCGTGGGGGGGTGGGGGTCGTCGTGTCGGCCTCGCACAACCCCTACGCCGACAACGGCCTGAAGGTGCTGGGTCTCGGCGGGGTGAAGTTGGACCTCGCCACCGAGTCGGCCGTGGAGGACGCCCTGGGCGCGGCCCCGTCGCCGCGGCGCGAGGCGCGCCCCACCCCACCGGTGGACGCGTCGGCCGAGGCCCAGTACGTCGCCTGGCTACGCGAGCGCGTGCCGGTCGACCTCTCGGGACTGTCGATCGTGCTCGACTGCGCCAACGGGGCGGCCAGTCACGTCGCCCCCGCGCTCTTCGCCGCGACCGGCGCGCGCCTCGAGGTCATCCACGACCGGCCCGACGGGCGCAACATCAACGATCACGCCGGCTCGACCGACGTCACCGCGCTCGTGGCGACCGTCACCGAGCACGGCGCCGACCTCGGTCTCGCGCTCGACGGCGACGCCGACCGCCTCATCGCCGTCGACGCCGAGGGCGCGGTGCGCGACGGGGACGACCTGCTCGTCCTGTTCGCCCTCGACCGGCGGGTCCGGGGCGACCTCGACGGCGGGATCGTCGTGACGACCATGAGCAACCTCGGTCTGCACCGGGCCCTCGGGGCGGCCGGCGTGAGCGTCGTCGAGACCGAGGTCGGAGACCGCAACGTCCTGCTCGCCCTCGACGAACGGGGCTGGACCATCGGCGGCGAGCAGTCCGGTCACCTCATCTTCCGCGACCTCGCCCCGACGGGCGACGGGCTGCTCACCGGCCTGCTGCTCGGCGAGCTCGTGGCCCGGCGCGGACCCCTCGGCGCGCTCGCGCGCGGCGCGTGGGCACGCGTCCCCCAGGCGCTGGTGAGCCTGCCGCGCGACTCGGTCGACGTCGACGAGGTCGAGCGCCTCTTCGCCCGCGAGGTCGCCCGCCACGGCCTGGCCGAGGGGGAGAGCCGGCTCATCGTGCGCCTGTCGGGTACCGAGCCCGTGGTGCGCGTGATGGTCGAGGCGACCGACGCGGCCCTCGTCGAGGAGTACGTCGCGGCCCTGGTCGAGATCGCCCAGCGCTAGGCCGTCCCCGGGGTCCCCGGGGGGCCCCCGGTTAGGCTGGGCCCATGTGCGGGATCATCGGCGTGGTCGGCACGCCCGACGCCCCCGACGCGCTCGACACCCTGCTCGAGGGCCTCGCCCGGCTCGAGTACCGGGGCTACGACTCGGCGGGGGTGGCCCTGGTGCGTCCGGGGGAGACCTGGCGAGCCCGCACCGCCTCGGGCACCGAGTCGGTCCGGGCCCTCGTCGAGGTCTGCGCGCAGGCCCCCCCGGGGTTCGCCTCGGGCATCGGCCACACCCGGTGGGCCACCCACGGCGCCCCCGAGGCCGAGAACGCCCACCCCCACCTCGACTGCACGGGCCGGATCGCGATCATCCACAACGGGATCATCGAGAACCACGCCGAGCTGCGCGCCGGGCTCGTCGAGCGGGGCCACACCCTCTCCTCGCGCACCGACTCCGAGGTCCTGGCCCACCTGATCGAGGAGGCCCGACGCGCCGGGGCCGACCTCGTCGAGGCGATGCGCCAGAGCCTCGGCCGGGTGCGCGGCGCCTTCGCCGTGGCGGTCGTCGACGCGACCGAGCCCGACGTGATCGTCGCCGCCCGGCGGGTCTCGCCGCTCATCGTGGGCACGGCCCCCGGGCGCACCTACCTCGCGAGCGACGTGCCGGCGATCCTGGACCGGGCGAGCGCCTTCTACGCGGTCGACGACGACCAGGTCGTGCGCCTCGGGCCGGCCGGCTTCAGCGCCGTCGACCTCGAGGGCGCGCCGGTGCGGCTGCGCCAACTCGCCATCACCTGGGACCTCGAGACGGCCGAGAAGGGCGGCTTCGAGGACTTCATGACCAAGGAGATCGAAGAGCAGCCCGCCGCCCTCGCCAACACCCTGCTCGACCGGCGCCGGGGTGACGGCACGATCACCTTCGACGAGCTGCGCGTCGCCGACGACGAGCTCCTCGAGGTGCGTCGCGTGGTCATCGTGGCCACGGGCACCTCGCACCACGCGGCCCTCGTGGCGAAGTACGCGCTGGAGCGCTGGGCGCGGCTGACCACCGAGGTCGACATCGCCAGCGAGTACCGCTACCGCGACCCGGTCGTCGAGGTCGGCACCCTGGTGATCGGGGTGTCCCAGAGTGGTGAGACGATCGACACGATCCAGGCGGTGCGCGAGGCCCGCCGGCGCGGCGCGCGGGTGGTGGCGGTGACCAACGTCGTCGACTCCTCGCTCGCCCGCGAGGCCGACGCCGTCCTCTACACCCGCGCCGGGCTCGAGGTGTCGGTCGCCTCGACCAAGTCCTTCGTCGCCCAGGTCGCCGCCCTCGAGATGCTGGCCCTGCGCCTCGCCCAGCTTCGCGGGACCCTGCTCGCCGTCGACGTAGAGGCCCACGTGCGCGGTCTCGGCGCGGTGGGCACGCTGGTGGCCGCGGCCCTCACCCGGCGCGACGTCGTCACCGACGTCGCCAAGCAGCTGGTGGGCGCGCGCGACTTCTTCTACCTCGGGCGCCACGTGGGCCTGCCCACCGCGATGGAGGGCGCCCTCAAGCTCAAAGAGCTCACCTACCTCCACGCCGAGGGGTATCCGGGGGGTGAGCTCAAGCACGGCCCGCTGGCGCTCATCGAGCCCGGCGTGGTCGTCGTCGCCGTCGCCACCGATCCCGTGATGTACGACAAGATGCTCTCCAACCTGGCCGAGGTGAAGGCCCGCGGGGCCACCCTGGTCGTCGTGGCGACCGACGACGACGAGGCGATCGACGCCGTCGCCGACTACGTGCTGCGGGTACCCGCGACCGAGCCCCTCTTCTCGCCGATGGTCGACGTGGTGCCCCTGCAGCTCTTCGCCTACGCGATGGCCCGGGGCCTGGGGCGCAACGTGGACCGGCCCCGCAACCTGGCCAAGACCGTCACGGTCGAGTAGTGGCCGCCCGGGGGGTCGGGGTCGACGTGGTGGACGTGGCGCGCTTCGCGCTGGCCCTGGAGCGGCACCCGCGGATCGTCGAGCGGCTCTTCACCGAGGGCGAGCGGCGCGACGGCCGGGGCCGCACCGAGCGGCTCGCGGCCCGCTTCGCCGCCAAGGAGGCCGTGATGAAGAGCCTCGGGGTCGGCCTGGGCTCGGTGCCGTGGCGCTCGATCGAGGTGGTGAAGGAGCGCTCGGGCCAGCCCCGTATCGTGCTGCACGCCGCGGCGGCCGAGCTCGCGGCCCGCCGGGGCGTCGCCGAGGTGCTGATCTCGCTCACCCACAGCGACCTCTCGGCGATCGCGGTCGCGCTCGCCGAGCCGGGGGCCTGATGCCGGCCGAGGGCGTCCACCGTCCGGCCTGGGCCGAGATCAGCCGCGCGGCGCTTCGCCACAACGTGGCGGCGATGCGCGCGGTGCTCGGCGAGACGCACCTGTGCGCGGTCGTCAAGGCCAACGGCTACGGTCACGGGGCGACCCTCGTCGGACCGGCCGCCCTCGAGGCCGGGGCCGACCTGCTGGCCGTCGCCCTCGTCGACGAGGGCCTCGAGTTGCGCCGGGTGGGGGTCACGGCGCCGATCCTGCTCTTGGCCGAGGTCCGGCCCTCGGCCCTCGACGCCGCGATGGCCAACGACCTCACCCTCACCGTGGGCTCGCTCGAAGGCGCCGAGGCGGTGGTGGCGGTGGCGACGCGCCGCGCGGCTCGGGCCCGGGTGCACCTCAAGGTCGACACCGGCATGCACCGCATGGGCGTCGCCCCCGAGGAGGTCGGGCCGGTCGTCGAGGTGCTCGCGAGCCCCTACGTCGACCTCGAGGGCGTCTACACCCACTTCCCGGTGGCCGACGGCGACCGAGAGGACGAGCGCGCCTACACCGCCGCCCAGGTCGAACGCTTCGACGCGGTGCTCGCCGCGCTGGTCGCGCGGGGGGTCACCCCGCGCCAGGTCCATCTCGCGAACTCGGCGGGGGCCCTGGGGTACCCCGCCTCGCGCCGGACCCTCGCGCGCGTCGGTCTCGCCCTCTACGGCTACCTGCCCGCCGCGTGGCTCGCGGCGACCCTCGAGGAGTGCGGCGTCGCCCTCGAGCCGGCCCTCACGCTGCGGGCCCAGGTCGTCGCCCGGCGGCGCCTGGCGGCCGGTGAGCGGCCGAGCTACGGGCGCCGGCGCGAACTGGGGCGCGCCTCGAGCGTGGTGACCGTCCCCTTCGGCTACGCCGACGGCTACCCGCGGCGGCTCTTCGAGGCCGGGGCCGAGGTCCTCATCGGGGGGCGCCGCTACCCGCTGGCCGGCGTCGTGACGATGGACCAGGTCCTCGTCGACGTCGGTGACGACGACGTCGCCCTGGGCGAGGACGTGGTGCTGCTCGGGCGCCAGGGCGACGAGGTCGTCACCGCCGACGAGTGGGCCGCGCGCGCCGGCACGATCAGCTGGGAGATCCTCTGCGGCATCGGCGCGCGGGTGCCCCGGGTCCTGGTGGACTAGGCGTGGAGGCGCCCGAGGGGCTGCTCTCCTGCGAGCGCTGCGGGCTCAGCCGCTCGCGCACCCGGGTGGTCGTGGGTTCGGGGCCCGAGGAGCCCGAGCTGCTGGTCATCGGCGAGGCCCCCGGGCGCACCGAAGACGAGGGCGGGCTGCCCTTCATCGGGCGCAGCGGGCGTCTCCTCTTCGCGCTGATCGAGGAGGTCATGGGACTCCCCCGGGAGCGGTGCTACGTGACCAACGTCGTCAAGTGCCGCCCGCCGGGGAACCGCACCCCGACCCGCGCTGAGGTCGGGGCGTGCCGGCCGTGGCTGCGCTGGCAGTTTGAGCGCGTGCGGCCCCGGGGGGTGCTCACCCTCGGCCTCGTCGCCGGCCAGTCGGTGCTGGGCTTCTCGGTTGCGATGGGCGCGATGCACGGCCGGCTGGTGACGGTGGCCGGAAGGCCCGGACTAGGGACCTACCACCCGGCCGCCGCGTTGCGCCAGGGCCCTAGCCTCGTCGAGGTGATGAAGGCGGACCTCGCGTCCCTGCGAGCGGCGATGGACGCGTGATCGAGCGCCACTGCGCCTCGGCCGAGGCGACCCGGGCGGCCGGCGAGCAGTTCGCCGCCCTGCTGGTCCCGGGCGACGTCGTCCTGCTGAGCGGCCGGCTCGGGGCCGGCAAGACCACCTTCGTCCAGGGCGTCGCCCGGGGCCTCGGGGTCACCGAGCGGGTCACCAGCCCCACCTTCACCCTGGTGCGGCCCCACGCCTGCTCGAACGCCAACGGGGTCGCGACCCTGTACCACGCCGACGTGTACCGCGCCGGCTCGCTGGCCGAGGTCTTCGACCTCGACCTCACCGAGCTGATCGAAGAGAGCGCGGTCGCGGTGGTCGAGTGGGGCGAGACGGCCGCCCCGGTCTTCGGCGAGGTCCTGACGGTCACCCTGACCGACGACGACGCCGACGGCCGGCGCCTCGTCGTCGCGGGCGCGCTGGTCGCCACGCGCGAGCACGCGCTCGTGCGCTGGGCGGCCGCGTGATCGCCCTGGCGATCGAGACGGCCACACCCGCCTGTGCGCTCGCCCTCGAGGTCGACGGCCGGGTCACCGAGGAGATCCTCGACCTCGAGCGCCACCACACCGAGGTCCTCGTCCCGGGCCTGGCGCGTCTGCTCGGCGCGGCCGGCGTCGCCCCCGGCGCGATCGAGCGGATCGTCGTCGACCGCGGCCCCGGCCTCTACACCGGGCTGCGGGTGGGAATCGCGACGGCCCTCGGGCTCGCGCTCGCGACGGGGGCGGACCTCGTCGCGGTGACCTCGCTCGAGGTGCTGGCCGCGGCCGCGGCGCGCGCGGGCGCGCGCGGGGAGCTCGTGGTCCTCGTCGACGGACGGCGGGGCGAGGTCTTCGCCCAGCGCTTCGCCCTCGAGCCGGTGGCGGCCCTCGACGCGCCGCGGGTGCTGCCCCCCGCGGCGCTCGCCCCCGAGCTCGCGGCGCGCCCGGCGCGGCTCTGCGGCGACGGCGCGCGGCGCTACCGCGACGCCCTCGTCGGCGCCGAGGTGATCGACCTCGCGGTCCCGCCGCCCTCGGCGGCGCTCGAGCTCTCCCGGGGGCGCGACCCGGTCGCGGCGCTCACGCCGCTCTACCTGCGCGAGGCCGACGCCGTGGCGAACTTCACGACCCGCACCCGAGCGACGTGAGCGGCTGGACGATCCGCGCGGCCGAGCGGCGCGACGTGCCGGCCCTGGTGCGCATCGAGGACGAGGCCTTCCCCGAGCCCTGGACGAGGGCCATGCTGGTCGACGAGATCACCCGGCTCGAGAACCGGCGCTACAGCGTGGCCGTCGAGGCCGGCCGGATCGTCGGCTACCTCGGGCTGATGTTCGTGGCCGACGAGGTGCACGTCAACACGATCGCGACCGCCCCGGGCGAGGAGGGGCGCGGCGTCGCCACCAGCCTGCTCGACGAGGGGCTGACGGCCGCGCGCGAGCGCGGCGCGGTGCGCGCCACGCTCGAGGTCGCCGTCACCAACGAGCGGGCCCAGGCCCTCTACCGGCGCTTCGGCTTCGCGCCGGTCGGGGTGCGCCAGCGCTACTACGAGCGCACCGGCGAGGACGCCCTCGTGCTCTGGGCCGACCTCGCCGATCCCGCGACCGACCTACGCTGAGCCCGTGGAACGGGTGCTCGGGATCGAGACGAGCTGCGACGAGACGGCCGCGGCCGTCGTCGCGGCGGACCTCTCGATCGAGAGCTCGGTCGTGGAGTCCTCGATCGACCAGCACCGCGACTTCGGCGGGGTCGTGCCCGAGCTCGCCGGGCGGGCCCACGTCGCGACGATCCGACCGGTCGTCGAGCGCGCCCTCGCCGAGGCCGGCCTCGACCCGCGTCGACCGGCGCTCACCGGGATCGCCGTCACCGCCGGGCCCGGGCTCGTGGGCTCTTTGCTCGTGGGCCTCTCCTTCGCCAAGGCGCTCGCCCTGGCGTGGGACCTCCCCTACGTCGGGGTGAACCACCTCGAGGGCCACCTCTTCGCGCCGCAGCTCGAGACGCCCCCGCTCGAGTGGCCCCTCGTGACGCTGCTGGTGTCGGGCGGTCACTCGATGATCGTCTACCAGCGCGGTCCCGGCGAACACGAGGTCCTCGGCGAGACGCTCGACGACGCGGCCGGCGAGGCCTACGACAAGGTCGCGCGCTGGCTCGGCCTGGGCTATCCCGGGGGGCCGGTCATCGACCGCCTGGCCCGCGAGGGCTCGCCGGCGAGCCTGGCGCTGCCGCGCGGGATGCTCGGCGAGGGGCTCGACCTCTCCTTCTCGGGGCTGAAGACGGCCGTGGTGCGTGCGACCGAGGGGCGCGACGACCTCCCCCTGGCTGACGTGGCCGCGGCCTTCCAGGCGGCCCTCGCCGAGCAGCTGCTGCGCAAGCTGCGCGCGGCGCTCGAGCGCCGCGACGCGCGCTCGGTGGCCCTCGCGGGCGGGGTGGCCGCGAACTCGGCGCTGCGCCAGGGCGTCGCCGCCCTCGCCGGCGAGCTCGGGATCACGGCGCACCTGCCGGCCCTCGCGATGTGCACCGACAACGCGGCGATGATCGCCGCCGCCGGCCTGTACCGGCTCGCCCACTCGGGGGCGAGCCCGCTCGGGCTCGCGGCCCGGCCGAACTGGGACCTGCGCGAGGTCGCGTGAGCCCCGCCGGACCCGAGCGCTGGGTGCCCCTCGCGGTCGCCGACTGCGACCCCGACCCGCTGGTGCAGTTCGGCCGCTGGTACGACGAGGCGAAGGGGCTGCTCGCCGAGCCCGACGCGGTCTGTCTCGCGACGGCCTCGGCGGCCGGCGTGCCGAGTGCGCGCATGGTGCTGCTGCGCCACCGGGGCCCCGACGGGGTCGGGTGGTTCACGAACTACGGGTCGCGCAAGGGCATCGAGCTCGCCGAGAACCCCGTGGCGGCCGTCACCTGGTACTGCGAGCCGCTCGGGCGCTCGGTGCGCGTCGAGGGGTCCGTCGAGATGATGGCCGCCGAGCTCTCCGACGCCTACTTCGCCGGCCGCCCCCGGGCCAGCCAGATCGGCGCCCACGCCTCGGCCCAGTCGACCCCGCTCGAGAGCCGCGGCGAGCTCGAGGCCCGCGTGGCCGCGGCCGAGGCCCGCTTCGCCGGCCGCGACGTACCCCGGCCCGAACACTGGGGCGGCTACCTGCTGCGCCCGACCCGGGTCGAGTTCTGGCAGCACCGCGAGAGCCGCCTGCACGACCGGGTCGTCTACGCCCCCGACGGCTCGGGCGGCTGGGAGCTGACCCGGTACTCGCCCTGAGCCCGGCGCCCGTAGCGGCGCTCGAGGGGGATGACGGCCCCGACGGTCACGGCCGCGACGGCCCCGGCGAGGATGAAGATCGACCGGGGCGAGATCACCGAGAGCAGCGCGCCGCCCACCACCATCGAGCCCATCTGGCCCGTGGTGAAGACGCCGGTCGCCGCGGCGAAGACGCGGCCGCGCACCTCGGGGGGCGCCTCGATCGAGAAGAGCACCGAGAACAGGACGTTCACGAGCCCGACGAGGACCCCGGTCACGAGCAGGACGACCCAGAGCATCGCGATGTCGACCGAGAGCCCCGCGAGCAAGAGCATCACCCCGAGGGCGGCGATGAGGGCGAGCGAGGCCTTCGCGAGGCGCGTGGGCTCGTGGGGCGCCCGCCCACCGGCCAGCGCCCCGGCGATCGAGCCCACCCCGAAGGCCGCGCCCGCCACGCCGTAGCCGAGCGCGCTGGCGTGCAGGGTCACCGTCGTGAAGAAGACCTCGCTCACGTTGATCGCCCCCAGCGAGAGCATGAGGACCGCCACCGTGACGACGACGGGCCGCAGGGTGGGGCTCCCGACGATGAAGCGCGCCCCGGCGAGCATCGCCCCGCGCTCGCGCACGGCGTCGGCGCGGGTGGGGGCGCGCTCGCCGCGCAGCAGCGCGGTGAGGGCGGCCGCGACGGCGAAGCTCACCGCGTCGAGGTAGAGCGGGCCGCTCTGGCCGATGGTGCCCACGAGCAGCCCGCCGAGGGCGGGCCCGGCCGCCAGGGCGATCGAGCCCGCCGCCTGCAGGCCCGACTGGGCGGGCGCCACGTTCTCCAGGCCCACGAGCGAGGGCAGGAGGGCGGAGTAGCCCGGTCGGCTGAAGGCGACGGCCGACGACAACAGGGCCATGAGGAGGATCGTGACGACGTCGCCGTGCCAGAGGCCGAGCCCGGCCGCGACGACCGCCTCGACGAGTCCGAGGCCGACGAGCAGGGGACGGACCCGCACCCGGTCGACGACGAGCCCGGCCGGGCCGGCGAGCGCGACGAAGGGCAGGGCCCCGGCGATCGAGAGGGCCGCGACCAGCCAGCCGTGGCTCGCGATCCCGCCGCGGGCCACCCGAAGAAGCAGGGTGATCAGGGCGATCTCGTCCCCGAGGGCCGAGACGGTCGCGAGCCCGATGAGAAGGCGCAGGTCGCGCCGGGCGGTCGGGGCGAGGGCCATGCGTCACGGTACCCGGGTCGAGAGGGGGGTCGGGTCCCCGGCGTTGGCACTCGACCATGCAGGCTGCTAAGTTGGCAGTCGGAAAGTTCGAGTGCTAACCGCTCAGGAGGCAATCACCATGCAGCTGCACCCCCTCGAGGACCGCATCGTCGTGCGTCCCAACACCGCCGAGGCGACCACGGCGTCGGGCCTGGTCATCCCGGACACCGCCAAGGAGAAGCCCCAGCAGGGCGAGGTCCTCGCGGTCGGTCCGGGCCGACGCGCCGAGCAGACCGGTGAGCTCATCCCGACGGGGGTCGCGGTGGGCGACACCGTCGTCTACTCCAAGTACGGCGGCACCGAGATCACGGTCGACGGCGAGGACCTGCTGATCCTCTCGGGCCGCGACGTGCTCGCGACGGTCTCGAAGTAGTCGCGAGCGAGAAAGAAAGAGACGATATGTCCAAGCTGCTCAAGTTCGACGAGGCCGCCCGGCGCGGCCTCGAGGCCGGCGTCGACAAGCTGGCCGACACCGTCAAGGTGACCCTCGGCCCCAAGGGCCGCAACGTCGTGCTGGGAAAGAAGTTCGGCGCACCGACCATCACCAACGACGGCGTGTCCATCGCCCGCGAGATCGAGCTCGAGGACCCCTTCGAGAACATGGGCGCCCAGCTGGTGAAAGAGGTCGCGACCAAGACCAACGACGTGGCCGGCGACGGCACGACGACCGCGACGGTCCTCGCCCAGGCGCTCATCAAGGAGGGCCTGCGCAACGTCGCCGCGGGCGCCAGCCCCTCCGGGCTGAAGCGAGGCATCGAGAAGGCGGTCGACGCGGCCGTCGCCTCGATCGCGACTCAGAGCCAGGAGGTCGCCGGCAAGGACCAGATCGCCCAGGTGGCGACGATCTCGGCGGCCGACGCGGCGATCGGCGACGTCATCGCCGACGCCATCGACAAGGTCGGCAAGGACGGCACGGTCACGGTCGAGGAGTCGAACACCTTTGGCATCGAGCTCGAGCTCACCGAGGGCATGCAGTTCGACAAGGGCTTCCTCTCGCCCTACTTCGTGACCGACCCCGAGCGCCAGGAGGCGGTCCTCGAGGACGCGTACATCCTGTTCACCAGCGGCAAGGTCTCGGCCGTGCACGACCTGGTGCCGGTGCTCGAGAAGGTCATGCAGGCCGGCCGGCCACTGCTGATCGTCGCCGAGGACGTCGAGGGCGAGGCCCTGGCGACGCTCGTGGTGAACAAGATCCGCGGTACCTTCACCTCGGTCGCGGTGAAGGCCCCGGGCTTCGGCGAGCGCCGCAAGGCGATGCTCCAGGACATGGCGATCCTCACGGGGGCCACCGTCATCAGCGAGGAGATCGGCCTCAAGCTCGACAGCGCCACGGTCGACCTGCTCGGCAAGGCGCGGCGCATCGTCGTCACCAAGGACACCACGACCATCGTCGACGGTGAGGGGACCAAGGAGGACGTCGCGGGACGTGTCGCTCAGATCAAGGCCGAGATCGAGACCACCGACTCCGACTGGGACCGCGAGAAGCTCCAGGAGCGCCTCGCGAAGCTGGCCGGGGGCGTCGCCGTCGTGAAGGTCGGCGCCGCCACCGAGGTCGAGCTCAAGGAGAAGAAGCACCGCATCGAGGACGCCCTCTCGGCGACCCGCGCGGCCATCGACGAGGGCATCGTCGCCGGCGG
>JAKCEK010000149.1 GCA_021838005.1 Actinomycetes bacterium | reverse complement strand
GTCACTCAGGGCCACCAGGGAGTGGGCGAGCGCCGTGCGCGTGGTCTCGTTGCCGGCCGCGAGCAGCAAGACGAAGAACGACGCGAGCTCTTGCTGGGTGAGCTTCTCTGACTCGATTTCGGCGTTCACGAGGGCGCTCGTGAGGTCGTCGACCGGCTGGTCGACCCGGTACTCGCCGAGCTCGTCCATCAACGCGGTGAGCGTGGCCCCGGCCTCGAGGAAGGCGAGGATCGGGTCGGCGCCCTCGGGGATGAAGGCCGGGTCGCCGTTGGAGAGGATGACGTTCGAGCACGCGAGCACCGTCGGGTACTCGCTCTCGGGCACGCCCATCATGGTGCAGATGATTTCGAGGGGGAAGGGGGCCGCCACGTCGGCGATGAAGTCGCCGGTCCCCGAACGCCGCGCCCGCTCGATGATCTCGTCGGCGAGGCGCTCGATGGACTCCTCGACGGCGCGCACGGTGCGGGGGTTGAAGGCGTTGGCGACGATCCGGCGTAGCCGGGCGTGACGGGGGTTGTCGGTCGAGATCATCCCGGAGAAGTACTCGACCATCTCGGGGGGCAGGTCGAGCAGGCTCACCGCGCCCGGGCCCGAGAGGAAGGCCTGGGGGTTTCGCGAGACCTCGGCGAGGTCGCGGTGGCGCGTCAGCGCCCAGTAGCCGTGGCCCCGGGGCATCTCGATGGCCGAGCCCTCGAAGATCGGGTCCTCGAAGTGGGCGATCGGGCGCTCACGGCGCAGCGTCGCGAAGGCGCCCTCGCGCTCGGGGTAGGGCCGGCGCCAGAACTCCATGTCCGACAGGTCGACCTCGTCGAGGGCGAGGACCTCGGTGGGCTCCATCGAGCCATGGTAACGAGGCGCCGGGGGCGGGTCACGCCGCGCCCGCGACGCGGCAGACTGGGGAGATGACCCTGACCGACGCCGAACGCCAGGGCCGCCTGCGGGCCCTCGAGTCGCTGATGGACCTGATGCGTCCGGCCGTCCAGGCCGACGGGGGCGACCTCGTCCTGGTCTCGGCCGACGTCGAGAGCGGCGTGGTCGAGGTGGAGTTGCGCGGCGCGTGCTCGAGCTGCGCGATCTCCTCGGACACCCTCCAGGGCGGCGTCACCCGGATCCTCACCGACCGGCTGGCGTGGGTGAGCGAGGTCCGCGGCGGGGTCGACGACTCGATCGACCCCGAGGACTCGATGCTCCTGGGCACCGGGGCCTACGTGCCCCGCTACCGCGAGCGGTCGAGCTAGAGCGCGAGCTCGACCCCGGTCAGGCCCGCGAGCGCCTCGACCAGGCGGTCGCCGAGGCCCTCGCGCGTCGCGCGTCGCGGCGCCCGCACGAGGGTCGCGGGCCCGACGAGCCCCCCGGGGCCGCCCGGGCCGTAGTACGCGCCGTTGGCGACCTCGGGACGGGTGAGGGCGACCAGCATGGGCTCGGCGCCCCAGTCGACCTCCTGGTGGGGCAGCCACCGGGACTCGAGCAGGCTGCGACGGGGTCGCGCCCGTCCGACGCTCGCGCCGTTGCTGAAGAGGTTGGTGCGCACGTAGCCGGGGTGCGCCGCGGCCGAGACGAGGTCGAGCCCACGCGCCCCGGCGCGCTCGGCCATCCACCGCGCGAGCACCAGGTCGGCCAGCTTGGACTGGGCGTAGGCGCGAAAGGGGCGGTAGCGCCGTGCCGCTTGGAGGTCGTCGAAGTCGATCCGCCCGACGTGAGCCGCGCTCGAGGTCATCCACGCGATCCGCGCGCCCCCGGCCGCGGTCAGCCGGGGCGCGAGGAGTGCGGTGAGGGCGTAGTGGCCGGCGACGTTGGTCGCGAACTGCAGCTCCAGGCCGTCGACGGTCTCGGTGCGCCGACGCGGGCGCATGACGCCGGCGTTGTTGGCGAGCAGGTGGACGGGTCGGCCCGCCTCGAGCAACTCCTCGGCGAAGGCCCGCACCGAGGCCAGGTCGGCCAGGTCGACCAGGCGCACCTCGAGGCGGGCGTCGGGGTGGTCCGCGCGGATCAGATCCGCGGCGCGCGCGCCGCGCTCGAGTGAGCGCACGGCGAGCACGACCTCGGCCCCGGCGCCGGCCAGGCGGCGGGCGACCTCGAGGCCGAGCCCGCCGCTCGCGCCGGTGACGACCGCGCGCCGTCCGCCCTGGGGGGGTACCTCGTACACGGGCTCAGGCGGCCGGGGGTTCCTTGGGCAGGCCCAGGACGCGCTCGCCGACGATGTTGCGCTGGATCTCGGCGGTGCCGCCCCAGATGGTCTCGGAGCGCGAGAAGAAGAACGAGCCCTGCAGCTCGCTCACCGGGTAGTCGGCCCGGCCCCGCCGGGGGCCGAGGCCCACGTCGGGGTCGGGCGAGCCGGTGAGCACCTGACCGGCCATGCCCAGGATGTCGATCGCGAGGTTGGTCACCTCGCGGTGGGCCTCGGACCAGAACATCTTGTTGCAGGCCCCGAGCCGGGCGGCGTCGTGGGTGCCGCGCAGGCCGTCGGTGAGCGAGCGGTAGCCGTTGATCTCCATGATCTTGACCGTGGACCACGCGCGCACCAGGCCGTCGCGCACCAGCCGGTCACCCGCGCGCCCGACGCGCCGCGTCTCGGCGACGATCGACTCCCACTCTCTAAGGAACCGCCGGTAGCTCGTCGTCGCCGACGAGCCGCGCTCGAAGCCGAGGGTGGTCATGGCCACCTTCCACCCGTTGTTCACCCCGCCGACCACGTTCTCGGCCGGGCAGCGGGCGTCGGTGAAGAAGACCTCGTTGAACTCGGCCGTCCCGTCGACCTGGGTGATCGGGCGCACCTCGACCCCGGGCTGGTGCATCGGCACGAGCAGGTAACTGATGCCGGCGTGCTTGGGGGCCGCCGGGTCGGTCCGGGTGAGCAGGAAGACGTAGTCGGCGTGCTGGGCCTGGGTCGTCCAGACCTTCTGGCCGTTGATGACCCACTCGTCGCCGTCGCGCACCGCCGAGGTGGCGAGGCTGGCGAGGTCGCTGCCGGCGTCGGGCTCGGAGAACCCCTGGCACCAGGCGATCTCCCCGCGCAGGATGCCCGGAATGAAGCGGGCTTTCTGCTCCTCGGTCCCCCACTGCAGGAGTGTCGGGCCCACCAGGGTGTCGCCGAAGAAGTCGGCCCGCATGGGGGCGCTGGCGCGCGCGAACTCCTCGTTCACCACGACCTGGCGCATGAGGTCGAGCCCCTTGCCGCCGTACTCGACGGGCCACCCGGCGCAGATCCACCCGCCGGCGTAGAGCCTCTCGGTCCAGGTGGTGACGAACTCGCGACGCTGCTCGGGGGTCATCGAGAAGCCCGGCTCGAACCAGCCCGGGGGCAGGTTCTCCTCCAACCAGGCCCTCACCTCGTCGCGGTAGGCCTCGGCCTCGGGGGGGTAGGTGAGATCCATGGCTGAAGCGTACCCATCCCCCCGGCTCCCCGAGGGGGCCATTTGTGCCCTGGTCGGACGGTGGACGAGAATGGTGGACCGCCGACGAAAGCGACCCGTGCCCCGCTCCTTGCGCCAGACCATCGACGAGACGCGCGCGTCGTGGGAGCGCAGCCGGCGCCTCGCGCCGCCCGACCCGATCGCGGCCCGGCCCCCCGCCCCGGGCGGGCTGCGGGTGGCCTACCTGCTCTATCGGGGCAACCCCCAGTGCGGGGGCCAGGGCGTCTACACCCGGCACCTCACACGCGAGCTGGTGGCGCTCGGCCACAGCGTGGAGGTCTTCTCCGGACCGCCGTGGCCGATCCTCGACGAGGGGGTGGGCTTCACCCCGGTGCGCTCACTCGACCTCTACCGCGACCCGGACCCCTTTCGCGTACCCCACCCGAGGGAGTTCACCTCGCTCGCCGACCTCGCCGAGTTCGCCGTGATGCTCACCGCCGGCTTCGGTGAGCCCCTGGCGTTCTCCTGGCGGGTCGCCACGATGCTTCGAGGACGGCGCCACGACTTCGACATCGTCCACGACGACCAGTGCATCGGCTCGGGGATCCTCGCCCTGCATCGTCGGGGCTGGCCCCTGCTCGAGACGCTGCACCACCCGATCACCGTGGACCGGAAAATCGCCCTCGACCACGCGGCGAGCTGGCGCCAGCGGCTCACGACCCGCCGGTGGTTCGGCTTCTTGCGCATGCAGACCCGGGTCGCGCGCCGCCTGCCCGCGGTGCTCACGGTCTCGCACAACTCGCGCGCCGACATCCACGACCAGCTCGGCGTCGCGCTCGAGCGGCTCACCGTCGTGCCGGTGGGGGTCGACCACACGGTGTACCGGCCCCACGAGGACGTGGTGAAGCGGCCCGGCCGGCTGATGGTGACCACGAGCTCGGACGTGCCCATGAAGGGGCTCGTCCCCCTGCTCGAGGCGGTCGCCAAGCTG
>JAKCEK010000148.1 GCA_021838005.1 Actinomycetes bacterium | reverse complement strand
TCGGCGACCTCGTGGGCGGCCCGGATCTCGTCGGCCGACCACTCCGAGGTTCCCCAGTAGAGGGCCTGGCCGCGGTCGATGATGTCGCTCATCGCCCAGACGGTCTCTTCGATCGGGGTGTGCTTGTCGGGCCGGTGGCAAAAGAGCAGGTCGACGAAGTCGAGCCCGAGGCGCTCGAGGGAGCCGTCAATCGCCTGGAGCAGGTACTTGCGGTTCAGGGTGTTGCGCATGTTGGGCAGCTCGTGCAGGCCCCAGAAGAGCTTGGTGGAGATGACGTACTCGTGGCGGGCCCAGCCCAGCTCGCGGATCGCCGCCCCCATGACGGTCTCGGACTCGCCGGCGGCGTAGGCCTCGGCGTTGTCGAAGAAGTTGACGCCGGCCTCTTTGGCTACGCCCATGCACTCGACGGCCTGCTCGACCGACTTGATCTGGTCCGAGTTGGCGAAGGTCACCCACGACCCGAACGACAGCACACTGACCTTGAGGCCGGAGCGGCCGAGGCGACGGTACTCCATCTCTTCCTCCTGTGGGTTGGGGCCGGTCTAGGCGGCGGGGTTCTCAGGGACGTCGGGCCACTCGTCGGTGGCGACGTCGGGTGAGCCGTCGGAGCGACGCAGCA
Source organism: Actinomycetes bacterium (assembly GCA_021838005.1). Taxonomy (GTDB): domain Bacteria; phylum Actinomycetota; class Acidimicrobiia; order Acidimicrobiales; family RAAP-2; genus RAAP-2. Next base: position 3,741 of record JAKCEK010000148.1, on the reverse strand, counting down.
CCATGACCGCCCCGGCGACCGCGGCCACGAGGGCCGCCAGCAGCGCCAGCTTCACGAGGGTCTTCACGAGGCTCACGGCGCCAACCCTAGTGGGCGTGCGCGCCGGGTTGACCAGTGGACTCGGCGCCGGGACCGGGGTAGACTCTTGTCGTGACCGGACGCTGCGAGCTCCTGCTGTAACGGGGCGAGCGCTGCTCGCCCTGCCCCCGCCACGGCGGGGGTTTTTTCGTATGCGGCCACCGGTGGAAGGAGACGAGATGCGTGAGAGCTCCCAGCGACCGAGCCCCATGGCGTACCAGCGGTACCGCCCGTTCGTGCCGGTGGACCTGCCCGAGCGCACCTGGCCCGACCGCCGCCTCACGAGGGCGCCGCGGTGGTGCTCGGTCGACCTGCGCGACGGCAACCAGGCCCTGATCGACCCGATGGACCCCGAGCGCAAGTGGGTGATGTTCTCCCAACTCGTCGCGATGGGCTTCAAGGAGATCGAGGTGGGCTTCCCGGCCGCCTCTCAGCCCGACTTCGACTTCGTGCGCCACATCGTCGAGGACGACCTGGTTCCCGAGGACGTCACTATCCAGGTGCTGACCCAGTGCCGCGAGGACCTGATCCGGCGGACCTACGAGTCGCTCGCGGGCGCGCGCCGAGCGATCGTCCACTTCTACAACTCCACCTCGACCCTGCAGCGCCGGATCGTCTTCGGCCTCGAGCGTGAGGGCATCACCCGGATCGCCACCGACGCCGCGGCCCTCTGCCGCTCGCTCGAGTCGACTTCGCCCGGGACGGAGTTTTTCTACGAGTACTCGCCCGAGAGCTTCACCGGGACCGAGCTCGACTACGCGCTCGAGGTCTGCGAGGCCGTGAAGGCCGTCCTCGAGCCCACGCCCGATCGGCCGATGATCATGAACCTGCCGGCCACGGTCGAGATGTACACGCCGAACCTCTACGCCGACGCCATCGAGTGGTTCGCCCGCCACGTGAGCGACCGCGAGAGCGTGCTGATCTCGCTGCACCCCCACAACGACCGTGGCACGGCGGTCGCGGCGGCCGAGCTCGGGGTGCTCGCCGGCGCCGACCGGGTCGAGGGGACCCTCTTTGGCAACGGGGAGCGCACCGGCAACGTCGACGTGGTGAACCTGGCCCTCAACCTCTTCGCCCAGGGCGTCGACCCCGAGCTCGACGTGCGCGACATCGACAAGGCCCGCCACGTCGCCGAGTACGCCAATCGCCTGCCCGTGCACGTGCGCCACCCCTACGTCGGCGAGCTCGTCTACACGGCCTTCTCCGGGTCCCACCAGGACGCCATCAAGAAGGGCATGGCGGCGATCGGTGACGGCTACGACGTCTGGGAGGTGCCCTACCTGCCGATCGACCCCAAGCACCTCGGGCGCACCTACGAGGCGATCATCCGGGTCAACTCCCAGTCGGGCAAGGGCGGGGTCGCCTACGTCCTCAACGCCGAGCACGGGCTCGACCTGCCCCGGGCGCTGCAGGTGGAGTTCGCCCAGCGCGTCCAAGAGCTCACCGAGTCGACCGGCACCGAGGTCACCCCGAGCGAGATCTGGGACACCTTCACCTCGAGCTACCTCGCCGAGAGCGCGCCGCTGCGCCTGCTCTCGAGCGAGGTCTCGACCGACGCCCGTCGGACGCTCGTGGTGGCCCAGTTGCTCGTCGACGGCGAGCACGTGACGGTGAAGGGCGAGGGCAACGGCCCGATCGACGCGCTGATGGCCGGGCTGGCCGACGAGGTGGGGGTGCGCTTCAGCGTGCGCGACTACCACGAGCACGCCCTCACGGCGGGCTCGGGCGCCTCGGCCGTCGCCTACGTCGAGGCCGAGGGCGAAGACGGTGCCACCTGGTGGGGCGTGGGGATGAGCTCGTCGATCCTCGACGCCTCGCTCGAGGCCGTGGTCTCGGCGGCGAACCGGCGCCGCTAGCGCGCCGCGAGGCGCGACACCGGGGTCTGCCCGCCGTGGCGGGACTCGAAGGCGGTGATCTCGGCCTCGTGGCGCAGGCTGAGCCCGATGTCGTCCCAGCCCTGGAGGAGTCGCTCGCGGGTCATGGGCTCGAGGTCGAAGCCGCGGCGCCACCCCGCGTCGGGCACCTCGACGACGAGGCGCTCGACGTCGACGGTGACGTGGCGCGTCGGGTCGGCCTCTACGAGGGCCACCAGCTCGGCGAGGGCCCCGGGCTCGAGGCGCACGACCACGAGGCCCTGCTTGGCGGCGTTGGTCGAGAAGATGTCCCCGAAGCTCGAGGCCACGACGGCGGCGAAGCCGTAGTCGAGCAGGGCCCAGACGGCGTGCTCGCGCGACGAACCGGTCCCGAAGCGCTCGGCGCCCACCAGGATGGAGGCACCCGCGTACTCGGGCCGGTTGAGCACGAAGTCGGGGTCGTCGCGCCACTCGCTGAAGAGCCCGCGGCCGAACCCGGTGCGCTCGACGCGCTTGAGCCACTCGCTGGGGATGATCTGATCGGTGTCGACGTCGCTTCGCCCGAGCGGGACGGCTCGACCCTCCACCACGCGCACCGGCCTCACGGCGCCACCTCGGCGGGTGCGGTGAAGCGGCCGGTGAGCGCGGTGGCCGCGGCCACCGCGGGCGAGACGAGGTGGGTGCGCCCGCCCCGGCCCTGGCGGCCCTCGAAGTTGCGGTTGGAGGTCGACGCGCAGCGCTGGCCGGGCATCAGCTGGTCGGGGTTCATCCCCAAGCACATCGAGCATCCGGGCTCGCGCCACTCAAAGCCGGCGGCGGTGAAGACCCGGTCGAGGCCCTCGGCCTCGGCCGCCGCCTTCACCCGGTGCGAGCCCGGAACGACGAGGGCGCGCACGCCCGCCGCGACGTGGTAGCCGGCGACCACGGCCGCCGCCGCGCGCAGGTCCTCGAGGCGCGAGTTGGTGCACGAGCCGATGAAGACGACGTCGACCGGCACGGCGCGCATGGGCGTGCCGGGGGTGAGGCCCATGTAGGCGAGGGCCCGCTCGATGGCGTCGCGCTCCTCGTCGGAGCCGGCCTCCTCGGGGGAGGGGACGAGGCCGTCGAGGGGGACGACCTGGGCGGGATTGGTCCCCCAAGTCACCCGGGGTGAGAGGGCGCTCGCGTCGATCACGACCTCGGCGTCGAAGAGCGCGTCGGCATCGGAGACGTAGGTCCGCCAGCGCTCCGCGGCCTCGTCGAAGGACGCGCCCTCGGGAGCCCCGGGGCGACCGCGCAGGTACTCGATCGTCGTCTCGTCCACCCCGATTAGCCCGGCCCGGGCTCCGGCCTCGATCGACATGTTGCACACCGTCATGCGACCCTCCATCGAGAGGGCGCGGATCGCCTCGCCGCGATACTCGAGGACGTGACCCGCCCCGCCGCCGGTGCCGAGTCGTTCGATGATCGAGAGCACCAGGTCCTTGGCGCTCACCCCCGGGGCGAGGCGGCCCTCCACGGTCACGGCCATGGTCTTGGCGCGCTGTTGGGGGAGGGTCTGGGTCGCGAGGACGTGCTCGACCTCGCTCGTGCCGATGCCGAAGGCGAGGGCCCCGAGGGCGCCGTGGGTCGAAGTGTGCGAGTCTCCGCAGACGATCGTCATCCCGGGCTGGGAGACGCCGAGCTCGGGGCCGATCACGTGCACGATGCCCTGATTGGCGTCGCCGCGCGGGTAAAGGGTGACCCCGAACTCCGCACAGTTCTCCTCGAGCACCTCCAGCTGGCGGCGCGAGACCGGGTCGGCGACGGGGACCGACGGGGGGTCGGTGGG
>JAKCEK010000147.1 GCA_021838005.1 Actinomycetes bacterium | reverse complement strand
GCGCCGCCCCCTCGACCAGGGTCACCGCGTGACCGGCGCGGCGCAGGTGGTAGGTGGCCGAGAGGCCGGCGGGGCCGGCGCCGACGACGAGAACCCGACGGCCCGAGTCGGGGGCGGGCTCGGGCAGGCGCCAGCCGTGCGCGATGGCCGTGTCGCCGAGGAACCGCTCGACGGCGTTGATCCCGACGGCCTCGTCGACCCGGACGCGATTGCAGGCGCTCTCACAGGGGTGGAAGCAGACCCGGCCCATGATCGCCGGCAGCGGGTTCTCCTCCACGAGGGTCCGCCAGGCGGCCTCGTAGTCGCCCGACTCGGCGTGATAGAGCCAGCCCTGGATGTTCTCGCCCGCGGGGCAGGCGTCGTTGCACGGGGGCAGGTGGTCGACGTACACGGGGCGCTCGACGCGCCACGAGCCGGTGTGGTTGGCCCGGCTCGAGCCCACGGGCAGGGTGATCGCGAAGGGTCGGTCCATTACTCCTCCTGCGGGGCGAGCCCGTAGCGCTCGACGTTCGCGTCGGCGAGGGCCTGGAGCCGGGCGACGAGGTCGGGCCGGCCCGGGCCGGAAAAGAGGTGGGCGAAGCGCCGCTGGGGCCGCAGGTACTCCTCGACGCCCACGCGCCGGCGGATGCGCCGCACCCCCGTGACGACGCCGTGCTCGGCCTCGAAGACGGGGAAGAAGCCGCTCTCGGCCGCGAGGCGCGCGAGACGCACCGTGTCGGCCGACGCCGCCCCCCAACCGAGCGGGCAGGGGACGAGGACGTGCAGGTAGCGCGCCCCGTGGAAGGTCATGGCGCGCTCGACCTTGCGTTCTAGGTCGTGCAGGTCCGCGACGGTGGCCGTGGCGACGTAGGGGATGTCGTGGGCCATGGCGATCCGCGGCAGGTCCTTGCCCTGGCCGAAGACGTTGCCCGGGTCAACGCCCACGGCCTCGCTCGTGGCGGTGCGCGCCGTGGGGGGCGTCGCCGCCGAGCGCTGGACGCCGGTGTTCATGTAGCCCTCGTTGTCGTAGCAGATGAAGAGCACGTCGTCGTTGCGCTCGAACATCCCCGAGAGCGCCCCGAAGCCGATGTCGACGGTCCCGCCGTCGCCGGCCTGGCCGACGACGCGCACGTCGTCGCGACCCTTGGCCCGCAGGGCGGCGGCGACGCCCGTGGCGACGGCCGGGGCGTTGCCGAAGAGGGAGTGGAGCCAGGCGATGCGCCAAGAGGTCTCGGGGAACGGGGTCGAGAAGACCTCGAGACAGCCCGTGGCGTTCACCGCGACGAGCCGTCCGCCGGTCGCGCGCATGGCGGCGTCGAGGGCGTAGCGGGCGCCGAGCGCCTCGCCGCACCCCTGGCAGGCCCGGTGGCCCGAGTCGAGCGAGTTGGTCCGCTCCCGGCTCGCCTGGACGGTGCGGTCCGCGTCGGAGAGCAGCCGGTTCCCCACGGCGAAGCTCCCGACTTGGTAGAAGTGCACTCGCGTCTCGGTCATCGGTGCGCCCCCCCCGTCGCGAGGTCGCGCAGCACGTTTTCGGCGAAGGGCCCCGAGCGGCGCGAGGCGGCCATGCGCGCACGCTCGCGGGCGACGACGTCGTCGTCGAGATTGAGGAAGCTGAGCCGAGGCAGCGTGCCCTGGGCGGAGCGCTCGAGGATCCCCTCGACGTCGCGCCGAGTGATGGGACGCCCGCCGAGGCCGGCCACGACGGTGGCCAGGTCGTGACCCGAGGCGGGCGAGGCCGTCGCGACGTCGGTGGCGAGCACGCCGCCCATGCCCAGGCTGAAGGCCTTCTCCACGACGATCACCCGACGAGCCCCGGCGAGGGCGTCGGCCACGGCCGCCACGGGGAAGGGTCGGAACGCGGTCACCCCGAGCACGCCGACCCGCTCGCCCGCGCCGCGCCGCGCGTCGACGGCGTCTTTGATGGTGCCGAGCACCGAGCCCATCGCCACGATCACGGTGTCGGCGTCCTCGAGGCGGTAGGGGTGCAGGAGACCCCCGCTCACCCGGCCGGTGAGCGCGGCGAACTCCTCGGCCACCTCCGGGATCAGCTCGAGCGCGTCGAGCTGGCGCAGGTGGGCGAGGTAGCGAACCTCCTCGAAGGCCTCGGGACCGACCATCGCCCCGATCGAGACGGGGTCGTCGGGGTCGAGGACCTGGCGGGGCTCGTAGGGCGGGAGGAACGAGTCGACGACCGCCTGGTCGATCAGGTCCACGGCCTCCACGGCGTGGGTGAGGATGAATCCGTCCATGCAGACCATCACCGGCACCGAGAGCGTCTCAGCCAGTCGGAAGGCCTGGACGTGGAGGTCGGCCGCCTCCTGGTTCGTCTCGGCGAAGAGCTGGATCCAGCCGGCGTCGCGCACGGCCATGGCGTCGCTGTGGTCGTTCCAGATGTTGATCGGCGCCCCGATGGCGCGGTTCGCGAGGGTCATGACGACGGGTAGGCCCAGGCCGGCCGCGTTGTAGACGGCCTCGATCATGAACAGCAGGCCCTGGCTGGCGGTGGCCGTGTAGGTGCGGGCCCCCGCCGCCGACGCGCCGATCGAGACCGACATCGCCGCGTACTCCGACTCGACGTTGATGAACTCGCACGGCGCGAGCCGGCCGTCCTTGACCATCGCTCCGATGGCCTCGATGATGTGGGTCTGGGGCGAGATCGGGTAGGCGCACACGACCTCGGGCCGGCAGCGCGCCACGGTCTCGGCGACGGCGCGCGAGCCCTCAAGCTGTTGGAGCACGGCGGGCCTCCTCGTGGTCGCGGACGAGGTCGAAGGCGATCGTCGCGGCCGCCACGTTGCGCTCGGCGACCTCGTGGGCGAAGCGGTGGCGCAGCGCTCTGGCCAGCGCCTCGAGGGGCACCTCGCCGGTCAGGGCGCAGAAGGCCCCGAGGAGAGGGACGTTGGGCACGGGGCGCCCGACGTGGGCGAGGGCCAGCTCGGTGGCCGGGCACCCGGCCAGGTGTCCGCTCGGCAGGCGTCCGACGAGCTCGCCGAGCCCGAGGTCCTCGAGGGGCTGGGACGAGTTCACGAGCACGAAACCCGACGGCGCCAGCCCGCCGAAGAGGTCGACGCGGTGCAGCAGCGTGACATCCTGGACGATCACCGCGTCGGGCTCGTCGATGGGCTCACGGGTGCGGATCTCGTGGTCGTCGATCCGGCAGTAGGAGACGACCGGGGCCCCGGTGCGCTCGGAGCCGAAGCTGGGGAAGGCCTGGGCGTGCCGGCCCGTGTCGAAGGCGGCCACGGCGAGCAGCTCCGCGGCGGTGACGACGCCCTGGCCCCCGCGACCGTGGATCCTCACCTGGAACACGCCGGCGCCTCGCCTTCGATCACCAGGCGACCGTAGCGTTGCCGCGGCCCGTTCCACGAGGGCCTTTGGTCCTTAGTGACCTTCGTCCCGGCGGGCCCGACCCGGCGCGTTGACCGTTCCCGGGTCGCGTGGGAGTATCGGTCGCGATGGAGAACCCCGCGCTGCGCCTCTCGGACCACGAGCGCGAGTCAGTCGCCTCGCGGCTGCGCGACGCCGCGGCCGAGGGCCGCCTCGACGTCGCCGAGTTCGGTGAGCGCCTCGACGCCCTCTTCCGGGCGAAGACCCACGGTGAGGTGGCCGTCCTCACCGCTGACCTGCCGGTCGCGGCCCCGCCCGCAGTCCCCCGGGGCCGACGGGTCCACCGCCACCTGCGTCGTTTCGTGGGCTCGGTCGGCACGCTCTGGGGGATCTGGGTCGTGATCCTGGTCACGGGTGGGGGCGTCCAGGGGTGGTGGCCCCTCTGGGTTACCGTCCCCTGGGCGATCGCGGAGTTTGTCTGAGCGCGCGCTCTGACCCCGGGGACCTCACCGTCCGACGCCTCGACGCCTCGAGTTGGGACGCCTTCGCCGAGCTCGTCGAGCGCAACAACGGGATCTACGGCGGGTGCTGGTGCGCCCCCAACCACGTCGAGTACCGCCGCGGGGTCTCGGATCCCCGCACCCTGAAAGAGGAGCTCGTGCGCTCGGGGCGGGCCTGCGCCGCTCTCGTTCTCGACGGTGAGGGTCGCGCCCAGGGCTGGTGCCAGTACGCGTGCGCGGAGGCGCTCCACCTCAAGCACGAGCGCGCCTACCGCCAGGACCCGCCCCCGCCGGCGCGCTGGCGGGTCGCCTGCGTCTTCGTCGACAAGGGCCACCGGGGCCAGGGCGTCGCCCGTCGGGCCCTCGAGGGGGCGCTCGAGCAGATCGCCGCCGCCGGCGGGGGCCTCGTCGAGGCGATCTCCGAGACGACGTCGGGTCGGGTGGCCCAGGGCCGCTTCCTCTTCAGTGCGACGGTCGAGCTCTTCGAGCAGTGCGGCTTCGTCCGCGGTCGCCAGGTCGGCAAGCACGCCTGGATCGTGAGTCGCGTGGTCGAGCCGTCCTCGGCCGCGCCGGTAGGGGAGGGTCGATGAGCGGCGAAC
>JAKCEK010000018.1 GCA_021838005.1 Actinomycetes bacterium | reverse complement strand
TAGCCCGACGCGGAGCCGACAGCGAGGTCGCAGACCGACCCGCCGCCGACCGCGACGACCACGTCGTCGCGCGAGAGGTTGGCGAGCGCGAGGCGCTCGAGCAGGGCCTCGAGCTGGGCCAGCGACTTCGCCGCCTCGCCGTCGGGGACGGTGAGCACGACCTCCTCGAGTCCGGTCGCGAGGTCGAACCACGGCTCGGCGCGCAGGGGCTCGGTCGTCACGAGGGCCACCGTGCGGGCCCGCGGGGCACGTGCCCGGAGCAGTCCGGCGAGCTCGTGGCGGGCCCCGTCGGCCACGACGACGTCGTAGCCGCGCTCCCCGAGCGCGACCGGGATCCTCACGAGGCGACCTCGACCAGTCGGGCCAGCGCCTCCTCGAGAGTCCCCGACGTGTCCACGGCCGCCGACGCCACCGCCTCGTAGAGGGGGCGGCGGTCGGCGCGCAGTCGCGCCAGCGCCTCGGAGGGGTGGTCGCCCAAAAGGGGGCGGTCGCCCGCACCGACGCGTTCGAGCAAGGTGGCGTCGGGGGCGTCGAGCCACACCGTGCGCTCCACGCGCAGCCGGTCGCGCGCGTCGGCGCGCGCAACGACTCCCGCCCCGGTCGCGACCACCGCGTCGGCGCCGAGCGCCTCGAGGAGAGCCCCGACCTCGGCTTCGCGGAATCGGTCCTCCCCCTCGCGGCGCAGGTACGCGGCCGCGGGGGTCGCGACTCGCCGCGCCAGGACCTCGTCGGTGTCGAGGGCGAGACAGCCCAGTCGGCCCGCCAGGGCCCGGGCGAGGGTCGACTTGCCTGAGCCGGGCAGGCCCACCAGGACCACCCGCGCCACGGTCAGGCCGGTCGCGCGGACGACGCGTGCGAGCCCAGCCCCTCGAGGTAGCCCTCGAGGTTGCGGGTGAACTCCTCGACCGTGTCGCCGCCGAACTTGCGCTGCGCCTCGCGCGCGAGCACGAGCGCGGTCATCGCCTCGGCGACCACGCCGAGGGCCGGCACCGCGGTGACGTCGGTGCGCTCCTTGAACGACACCGTGGACTCTCCGGTGGCGAGGTCGACCGTCTCGAGCACCGGACGGTTCAGGGTCGCGAGCGGCTTCATTGAGACCCGCGCGATGATCGGCGCGCCCGAGCTCACCCCGCCCTCGAGGCCCCCCGCGTGGTCGCTGCGCCGCTCGAACCCGCCCCCGCGCGCGTGCCCCGCGGCGGTGGTGATCGCGTCGTGGGCGACGCTGCCGCGCTGGGCCGCCTGGATCGTGCCGTCGCCGATCTCGACCGCCTTGACGGCGTGGATGCTCATCAGCGCGCCGGCGAGCAGTCCGTCGAGCTTGCGGTCCCAGTGGACGTAGCTGCCCAAGCCGACGGGTACCCCGTAGGCCACGACCTCGGCCACGCCCCCGAGCGAGTCGCCCACCTTGGCCGCGGCCCTGATCTCGGCGACCATCGCCTCGGCCGCCGCGACGTCCAGGCAGCGCACCTCGCTCGCGTCCACCGCGGCGAGGTCCGCCGGCGCGGGCCGAGGACCGGACGACGCGGCGGCGCCGATGCGCACGACGTGGCTCACGACCGTGACCCCGATGGTCGCGAGGAGGGCCTTGGCGAGGTAGCCCGCCGCCACCCGAGCCGCCGTCTCGCGGGCGCTGGCGCGCTCGAGCACGTCACGGGCGTCGTCGAAGGAGTACTTGAGCATCCCCGCGAGGTCGGCGTGACCCGGACGCGGCGCGGTGAGCCGCTGGCTCGGGGTGCCGGGGGCGGCCTTCATCTCTTCTTGCCACTTGGGCCACTCGGTGTTGGCGACCTCGACGGCGACGGGCGAGCCGAGGGTCCGCCCGTGGCGGACCCCGCCGAGCAGGCGCACCTGGTCGCGTTCGAAGCGCATGCGCGGGCCCCGCCCGAAGCCGAGGCGGCGCCGGGCGAGCTCGGCGGCGAGGTCGTCGGCGTCGACGGCGAGTCCGGCCGGGAGGCCCTCAACCACCACGACGAGGGACGGGCCGTGGCTCTCGCCCGCGGTCAAAAAGCGCAGCATCGCCTCAGTCTACGGAGGCGCCCGCCGCTACTCGTGGGTGTAGAAGGGGTTGGCCCCGGAGGCGTGGTCGGTCACGTCGACCACGCCGGTCAGTTCGGGGATGGCCTCTTTCAGCATCGACTCGATCCCCTGGCTGAGCGTCATGCGGCTCAGCGCGCACCCCTGGCACCCGCCCCCGAGGCGCACGTAGGCCACGCGGGCCTCCTCGTCGAGGGCCACCAGGTCGCAGCGACCACCGTGGCTCGCGATGGCCGGGTTCACCTGCTCGTCGAGGACGCGAGACGCGACGAGCCCGAGCGCGCCGTCGACGCCGTAGGCCAGGATCTCCTCGGGCATGCCCGGGTTCATCTCCTCGCGGGTCGGCGCGTTCGGGTTCACGAGCACCAGTCCGCCCCCGCCCTCGTCGGAGAACTCCAGCCGGCTACCGCGCAGGCGCTCGACGCTCGCCGCGGGCACGACGATCGCGAGGTCGCCGTCGCGCCCGACCACCGCGTCACCCGACGCGAGGGCGAGCTCCGAGAAGTAGAGGTCGTAGGCGTAGCCCGGCCCCCGGGTGCCCGTGACCTCGACCCACAGGGCGAGGTTCTCGTGGTTGGCCTCGGCGGCCAGGGCCTCTCGCACCACCGCCCGAGCCTCGTCGGTGAGAGAGAGGACGTCGAAGGTCTCCAGCGTGCTCACGGCGCGAGTCTACGGGGGGACCGGGACCGGACGGACGGAGGCTAGTTTCGTGCGGTGACCCGACTGCCCGACGACGCCCACGAGTGGGTGAGCTTCGACGACCCCGAGCTCGCGCGGACCTGGATGTTCGACGTGACCTTCCTCGAGAGCAACTGGACCTGCATCTTCGGCCACGGCTGTCAGGGCGTGCTCACCGGCCCCGCCGCCGAACTCGTCCAGGGCTGCTGCAGCTACGGCGCCCACCTCTCGGACCAGGAGGACCGCGACCGGGTCGAGCGCGCGGCCCAGCGCCTGCGCGCCGACCAGTGGCAGTTCAAGGCCAAGGGAGCCAAGGGCACGACCAAGGTGTCGCGCTCGGGCGAGATGACGACCCGTCTCGTGCAGGACGCGTGCATCTTCTTGAACCGGCCCGACTTCCCCCGCGGAGCGGGCTGCGCCCTGCACGTCATGGCGCTCGACAACGGCGAGAGCTACGTCGGGCTGAAGCCGGAGGTCTGCTGGCAGCTGCCGCTGCGCCGCGAGGACGAGGTCCTCGAGGACGGTCACGTGATCACCCGGATCGCTCAGTGGGACCGACGCCACTGGGGTGGCGGCGGCGACGACTTCCACTGGTGGTGCACCGAGGCGCGTGAGGCTTTCGTCGGCAAGGCGCGCGTCGCGGACTCGATGCGCGACGAACTCGTCGCCATGGTCGGCGACGAGGTGTACGCGATGCTCATGGCCCACCTCGACCGCCGCGCGACCCAGCCTCGGGGAACCCGCCTGGCGCACCCCGTGGTGCGCCGCCGGGGCTAGTTCTCCGCCGCGAGCGGGTCCTCGTCCGCGAGGGTCGCGGTCGGCAGCGAGCCCAGGATCTCGTCGAAGCGGTCCTCCTCGGCGCGGCACCACTCGGCGTGGACGTCGTCGGGGGCGGCGCCGCACTCCGCGCAGGTGGTGGCCCGGGGGCCCGTCGAGCGCTTCAGCTCGCGAGCCTCGACAAAGCGACGGTGGCGACCTTTTTTCACGTCAACTCCTCACTGACCGCGGGCCCTCACGGGGCGGCGGCCGCGACTCTCGCTCGGTGAGTCGATACCCGATACTACCCGGCCCCTCCCCAGGACCGGCCCTGCCCCTAGCATCGCTCCGTGGACGGATTCGACCCCCAGGACATGATCGAACGTTTCCGGGACCGCGCCGAGGCGGTGCGCCGTCGCGGCCTCCCCCCCGTGGAAGGACCCGAGCGCCAGCGCTTCCTCGAGCAGGCCCGGATCGACTTCCAGGATTACGCCATGCTGGCCGACGCCACGGCCCGTCTCGAGGACGGGATCTTGCGCCTCGAGATCGACCTGCGGCCGCCCGAGGCGGGCGGCGCCTAGGGCGCCCGGGCGCTGGCCACGCGCGCGGCCCCCTCGGCGAGGTCGCCCGCCGCGACGGTGACCTCGCGCAGCGCCCGGGCGCGCGCCGAGGTCGACGCACCCGCGTCGTAGCAGTGGCTGGCCCCGATACCCAACTCGTTGTAGGCGCGGTTCAACAGCCGCGTCGCGGCGGCGTCGGGCGTGGGCAGGCTGTTGTAGGCGGCCTCGTCGTCGGTCTGAAGCACCCCGCAGACGGTGTGGAGGTCGTTGGCCGTGCTCGAGGGGTCGGCCAGGACCGTGACGGCGTGGCGCGCGTCGTCGAGGAGCGTGCGCGTGTTGGCGGTGAAGTTCGCGTCCTTCGCCCAGCTCGCCAGCGCGACGGCGCCCGACAGCGACCCTCCGCAGGCGGCTAGCACCAGGCCGCTCGCCGCCACGGCGACGAGCCCGCGCCCCCTCACCCGAGGACCACGAGGTGGAGCTGGCGCCGGCCCCGGCGCACCACGAGGTAGCGGTCGTGCAGGGCGCCGGTCACGCCGATGAGTTCGGTGGGCTCGACGCGCGCGTTGTTCACGTAGACGCCCCCCTGGTCGAGGAAGCGGCGGGCCTCGCCTTTGGAGGCGGCGAGGCCCGTGCGCACGAGCAGCTCCACCGGGTCGACACCCGCGACGACCTCTTCGCGCGACCAGTTCGACGACGGCGCGTCGGCGACCGCCTCGAGCAGGGTTGACTCGTCGAGCTCGGCGATCGCCTCGGAAAAGAGCGCCGCGCCGGCGCGCCGTGCTCGGGTGGCCGCGTCGGCGCCGTGCACGAGGGTCACGACCTCGTCGGCCAGTCGCCGCTGGGCCGCGCGCCGCTCCGGGTGGCTCTCGGTGGCCTCGTCGAGCTCGCTCAGCGTGTCGTGGTCCAGGAAGGTCACGAAGCGCAGCAGCGTCCCGGTCACGACGTCGTCGCAGTTGAGGAAGTACTGGTGCATCGCGAAGGGCGACGTGCGCGCGGCGTCGAGCCAGACGTTCTCCCCCGAGGCGGTCTTGCCGAACTTGGTGCCGTCGGCGCGCAGGATGAGCGGCGAGGTGAGCCCGTAGGCCGCGTGGCCGGTCATCTTGCGCACGATCTCGGCCCCGAGGGTGATGTTGCCCCACTGGTCCGACCCCCCGAACTGCAGGGTGCAGCCGTGATCGAGATTGAGGCGCACGAAGTCGTAGCCCTGCAAGAGCATGTAGGAGAACTCGGTGAACGACAGGCCCACGTCCTCGCGCTCCAGGCGCACGCGCACCGACTCCTTGGCGGCCATCTGGTTCACCGTCACGTGTTTGCCCACGTCGCGCAGGAAGTCGGTGAGCGGGATCCGGGTGAGCCACTCGGCGTTGTTGAGCAGCCGCGCTCGCGCCGGCCCGGCCTCGGGGGTGAAGTCGAGGAAGCGGGCTAGCTGGAGCCCGATGGCCCCCACGTAGGACTCGATGGTGTCGGCGTCGAGCAGGGGCCGCTCGGCGTCTTTGAAGCTGGGGTCGCCGATCAGTCCGGTCCCGCCTCCGGCCAGGGCGATGGGGGCGTTGCCGGCCACCTGGAGGCGGCGCAGCGAGCAGATCTGCATCAGGCTGCCCAGGTGGAGCGAGGGCGCCGTCGGGTCGAAGCCGACGTAGGCGGTGACCGAGCCGGCGTCGAGCTGGCCGAGCACCGCCTCGTCGGTGACCTGGTAGATCAGACCCCGGCGGCGCAGGTCCTCGCTCAGTTTCACGGGCTCAGTCTACGAGGGCGCCTTTCACAGGGACGTCGAGGTACTCGGCACGTGCACCTGCAGCCACACCACGAAGGCGTGCCAGAGGCCGGTCACCTCGCAGACCCCGATGGCGATGAGCAGCAGCCCCCCCGCGGTGCCGATCGGGCGGGCGTGGCGACGCAGCCACGACGACGCCGTCGCCATCCACTCGGTAGCGAGCGCCGCCACGACGAAGGGGATGCCCAGCCCCAGGCAGTAGACGAAGGCCAGCACCGAACCGCGCAGCGCCGTGGCCCCCGACGAGGAGGCCGCGAGGCCGAGGATCGCCGCGAGGGTGGGACCGATGCAGGGGGTCCACCCCAGTCCGAAGGTGAACCCGAGGGCCCCCGCTCCCAGGACCGAGGCCCGGGGCACCTTGTGGATACGGCGCTCGCGCTGGAGCCACCGCGACGGCCACCACCCCGCGAAGAAGAGTCCGAGCAAGATGGTGACCAGGCCAAAGGCTTCTTCGAGGCCCCGCTGGTGGAGGCGGACTTCGCGGCCCATCTCGCCGAAGAGCGCCCCGAGGCTCACGAAGACCAGGGCGAAGCCGACGATGAAGGCGATCGAACCCACGACAGCCCGCCCCCGACCCCGCGACCCCTCGAGGCTCCCGGCCGAGCCCGAGAGGAAGGCGAGATAGCCGGGCAGGAGGGGCAGCACGCAGGGCGAGACGAACGAGACGAGTCCGGCGGCGAGCGCGAGGGGGACGGCCGCGAAGAGCGACGCCGTGGTCACCGAGGCGATCACCTCAGCGCTCCCGCGGCGCGACAGGCGCCCTCGACGAGCCGCTCGTGGCGCTCGACGTTCTCGTCGCGCTCGGGCACCGCCGCCACCACCACGTGGAGGCCCCCGGCCGCCAGGCCGGCCGCGACCTCGGCCGCGAGGGTCGCGGCGTCGCCGACGCGGATGGCGCTCGCCCCGAACGCGCGCGCCACCGCGACCAGGTCGTGGTCGTGGGGAGTGCCAAAGAGGGTTTCGAACCGCTCGGGGGCGAGAAACGCCCGCTGGGCGAGGAAGGAGAAGATCCCCCCACCCCGGTTGTCGGCGACCACCAGGACCAGGGACCCGCCGACCGGCCCGAGTCCGCTCACGAGGCCCGAGACGTCGTGGAGGTACGTCAGGTCGCCCACCAGGGCGACGGCCCGCGAGCCCGCGGCCACGCCCAGCGCCGTCGAGACGACCCCGTCGATGCCGTTGGCGCCGCGATTGGCGAAGACCCGGATCCGTCGCGGGGGTGCCCACCACTCCACGTCGCGCACGGGCATCGACGAGCCGACCACGAGGTCCGCCCCGGCCTCGTTGGCCGCCGTGACGACGGCCCGGGCGACGGCCGGCTCGTCGAGCACGTCGTCGGGCCGCTCGGCCAGGTACGACTCGACCGCGTCGCTCGCCGCAGCCCACCGGGCGACGTAGCGCGGGTCGCCCCGGTGCGCCGGGTCGGTCGGCTCGGGTCGGCCGGCCAGTCGACGGGTCACGACGCCGTCGGGGTCGGCGACGGGTCCCTCCCCGTCGAGGGCGACGACGGGCGCGCCCCAGCTCGCGAGACGGGTGGCCAGCGCCTTGGAGGCCGGCGCCCCGCCGAGGCGCACGACCACTTCGGGCCCGAGCCACGCGGCCAGTGCGTCGTCGCGCAAGACGACGTCGGAGTGGGCCAGCGTGCTCGCGACGGTCGCGTCACCGACCACGGCCCAGTCGGCCGCTCGGGCCCGGGCCACGGTCTCGGCCGAGACCCCGAGGCCCACCACGCACAACACCGCCCGGCCGGCCACCTCCAGGCCGGTCGCCGGCGGCGCCTCGCGGGTCGACCCGTCGGGCTCGGTGCGCGCGGCGGGCAGCTCTCCGGGGACGGCCACGAGGGGCTCGACGAAGGCGGCGTTGAGGTGCACCGGGCCCGGCTCGCCCCGGCCCCCGCGCGCGGCGGCGTAGAGACGCGCCGCCAGGGGCCGCCACGTGGCGGCCGCCTCGGCTCGGGCGATCCCGGGCTCTTCGAAGAGTCGGACCATCGGCCCGTAGAGGTGGCTCTGGAGGATCGTCTGGGGGGCGCCGACCCCGCGCAGCTCCGGCGGGCGGTCGGCGGTGACCACCACCAGCGGCACGCGGGCGAGGTCGGCCTCAGCGACGGCGGCGTGGAGCTCGGCGGCGGCGGTGCCCGAGGTCACCACGACCGCGACCGGCCGGGCACTCGCGAGGGCCCGGCCCACGGCGAAGAAGGCGGCCGAGCGCTCGTCGAGGCGCACGTGGAGCGTCAGTCCCCCGGTGGCGGCCGCCGCGAGCGCGAGCGGCGTCGAGCGCGACCCCGGCGCGAGCACCACGTCGGTGAGCCCGGCCCGGCGCCACTCGTCGAAGACGGTCGCGGCGAAGGTGGCCTGCACCTCGCTCGGGCTCGGTACGCTACCGGTCAATGGGGCTCCTCGGGGTGGCGCGCGAGGGCTCGGGCCCGATCCTGGTGTGGCTCCACGGCTTCTCCCAGACCCGGGACTCGGCCCGTCGCTTCCGGACCATTCTGGCCACAGACTACGAGGTCCTCAGCCCCGACCTGCCCGGCCACGGCACGAGCGCGGGGCTGCGCGCCTCCTTGGAGGAGGCGGCCGACCTCGTGGCGGCGGTCGCGGGCGCCGGGCCGGTCGCCCTCGGGGGGTACTCGATGGGCGGGCGCGTGGCGTTGCACGTGGCGCTGCGCCACCCCGAGATCGTCTCGCGCCTCGTGGTGCTGAGCGCGACCGCCGGCATCGAGGACGACGCCGCCCGGGCCGCGCGCCGGGCGCGCGACGAGACGCTGGCCGAGCGCATCGAGCGCATCGGCGTCGGGGTCTTCCTCGAGGAGTGGCTGGCCCAGCCCCTCTTCGCGACCCTCCCCCGCGACGCCGCCGAGCGAGCCGCGCGCAGCGCCGACGCCGCCGGACTCGCCGACGCGCTGCGCCGATCCGGGACCGGGACCCAGGCGTGGCTCCTCGAGGACCTCGCGCGCCTCGAGGTGCCCACGCTCGTGCTCGCCGGGGCGCGCGACCCCAAGTTCGTCGAGGCCGGGACCCGCCTGGCCGACGCCATGGCGAACGCCCGGCTCGTCGTGCTCGAGGGCCTCGGCCACGCGGCCCACCTCGAAGACCCGGTGGCCGTGGCGAGCGCGGTGCGCGACTTCCTCGCCTATCCCCAGTAGGTGGCCGTCGCGAGCAGCACGGCGACCACGCCGCCCAGGGCGAGCTGGGCGCGCGCCGAGTCGCGCAAGAGGGCGAGCAGCTCGCGCCCGTGACGCGAGGAGAAGGCCAGACGCAGCGCGGGGGCGTAGACCACGAGGGCGACCAGCGCCGCCGCCAGCTCGCCCGCCCCTACGAGGGCGATCGCGACGACCGCCACCCAGAGCCCGTAGAGCCACGCGCCGCGCCGCCGTCCCAGACGCGCGGCCAGGGTGCGCTTGCGCGCGGCGCGGTCGCCCTCGACGTCGCGCAGGTTGTTCGCCTCGAGCAGCGCACAGGCCATGGCCCCGGCCGCCGCGCCGAGCCACCACGCGCGCGCCGGGATCGACTCGTGCTGGACGTAGGCCGTGCCCACCGTCGCGACGAGGCCGAAGTAGACGAAGACGAAGAGCTCGCCCAACCCGAGGTAGCCGTAGGGCCGTGGACCGCCGGTGTAGAGCCACCCCGCCGCGACCGCGCTCGCCCCGATCGCGACGAGCCACCACGATGTGCGCGAGGCCAGCACGAGCCCCGACCCCGCGGCCAACGCGAAGGTGAGCCACGCCGCGTCGCGCACCCGCCTGGCGGCCACGAGCCCTGACGCGGTGAGCCGGAACGGCCCCACGCGCGTCGCGTCGGTGCCTCGCACGCCGTCGGAGAAGTCGTTGGCGTAGTTGGTCCCGACCTGCAGGGCGAGGGCCACCACGAGGCAGAGCAGGCTGTTCACCCACTCGACGGGGGCGGGGCGCACCAGGGCGACCCCGAGCACGACCGGCACGGCCGCGGCGGGCAGCGTGCGAGGTCGCGCCGCCAGCACCCAGCGACGGACCGGCCCGGGGGCCGGGGTCATGGGCGCTTGGGGTACTTCGAGAAGTCGGGCCGGCGGCGCTCGACGTAGGCGTTGCGCCCCTCCTGACCCTCTTCGGACATGTAGAAGAGCATCGTCGCGTCCCCGGCCAGCTGCTGGATGCCGGCCAGTCCGTCGTCGGCCGCGTTGAAGCCGCCCTTGAGCATGCGCAGCGCAATCGGCGAGAGGGTGAGGATCTGGCGACACCACGCCACGGTCTCGCCTTCGAGGTCGCTGAGGGCCACGACGGTGTTCACCAGGCCCCAGGCCCGAGCCGTCTCGGCGTCGTACTGGCGGCAGAGGAACCAGACTTCCTTGGCGCGCTTGAGCCCGATGGTGCGCGCGAGCAGCGAGGCGCCGTAGCCGCCGTCGAAGGAGCCGACACGGGGGCCGGTCTGGCCGAAGCGGGCGTTGTCCGCGGCGATCGTGAGGTCGCACACCAGGTGCAAGACGTGGCCCCCGCCGATGGCGTACCCCGCCACCTGGGCGATGACCGGCTTGGGCAGCCGGCGGATCTGGACCTGCAGGTCGAGCACGTTGAGCCGGCCGACCCCGTGCTGGGCGACCTCGTCGTCTCCCATGTAGCCGTCCGTGCCCCGGATCCGCTGGTCGCCACCGGAGCAGAAGGCGTCGGGCCCGGCCCCGGTGAGGATCACCGCACCGACCGACACGTCGTCGCGGGCGCGCTCGAAGGCGTCCTCGAGCTCGAAGAGCGTCTGGGGGCGAAAGGCGTTGCGAACCTCGGGCCGATTGATCGTGATGCGCGCGATGCCCTCGGCGCTCTCGTAGACGACGTCGCCGTACTCGCCCGAGCGCTCCCACGCGGGCAGCGGCAGGGCTCGGAAGGCGTCGAGGGGGTCGGTCGGGGGGCCCTGGATCACGGTCGTCATGGCGTCCACGCTACCGAAGAGTTAGACCGGTGCCACCAGCCGGCCCGGCGCCGCCCGCTCCACCGGGCGCGCCGCGTGCTCGGCCAGTCGCTCGCCGAGCTCGGCGCGCGTCGCCCTCGCCGAGGGGTCCGCGAACCGGTTCACCCGTTGGAGCGGGTCGTCGACCAGGTCGTAGAGCTCGCCCTCGGTGCCGTCGTGCAGCGCACCCCGGCCGTACTCGGTGTAGAGGTGCGCACGGGTCACGATCGTGCGCACGTGCACGTCCACCCCGAAGAGATCCGAGTCCCACTCGGTCACCGTGGCCGCGTCCCTCGGTGCCGCGTCGTCCCTCACGGGCAGCGCGTCGCCTTCGGCCCACGCGGGCCGCCCGCCCCCGGCGATCTCGAGGAAGGTGGCGGCGAGCGAGACGAGACTGACCGGCGCGGACACGACCGCGGGCGCCACCCCCGCCGAGCGTGCCGGTCGCCACACCAGCGGGAGGCGCATCAGAGCGTCGACGTGGTAGGGACCCTTGAAGAGCAGGCCGAAGTCGCCCTGGAGCTCGCCGTGGTCGGAGGTGAAGAGGACGTCGGTCTGCTCCGCCCAGCCGCGAGCCGCCACCACGGCCAGGACCCGGCCGATCGCCTCGTCGATGAGCTCGACCTCGACGGCGTTGAGGGCGTTGACCTCGCGGACCTGGTCGGCGGTGAGGGTGGCGGGGACCCAGTGGGCCGGGGCCTCGTAGTTCGACACGACGCGCCCGTCGTACCACAGGCGCCAGTGGCGGGCCTTGGCGTCGAGCAGGCGCTCGCGCTCGTCGCGCCGTTCGGGGTAGTTCTCGGGCAGGGGCACCTCGCGCCAGTCGACGCGCCGCGCCGCCTCGGCCGGCGGGTCCCAGGGATGGTGGGGGTCGGGGAAGCTCATCCAGCAGAACCAGTCCTGGGTCGGGTCCAGTCCCTCGAGCCAGGCGATGGCGCGCTCGGCGACCCACTCGGTGTGGTACCACTCACGCGGCACGTCGTTGTAGCGCACTTGGGGCGCGCCCGTGTCTCCCCCCCCGGCCGCGTTCACGTTCAGGTCGGCGTCGAGCACCGGGTAGAAGCCCTCGACGGCCCCGGGGTGGGCGTGGCGCAACCAGCGGGCGTAGTGGAGCGGGCCCAGCACGCCGTGGGTGGCGAGCTCCATCGAGTCGAAGCCCCGGTGGACCCCGAGGCGGCCGTCGAACCAGGGCTGCTCCACCGTCGGCACGCCCAGGTGGGAGAGCGCGTTCTCGGCGAAGCGCCCGAAGGGGTCGAGGAACGGCTCGAAGTGGGCCTTGCCCACGAGGGCCGTGGCGTAGCCCCGGTCGTGCAGGGCCGCCGCCACCGACGGCGCGTCGACGCGCAGCGCGACGCCGTTCATCCACGCGCCGTGGGTCGAGGGGTACTGGCCGGTCAGCATCGACGCGCGCGAGGGCATGCAGACCACCGAGGTCGGCTGGCAGCGCGTGTAGCGCACCCCCTCGCGCGCGAGCGCGTCCACCACCGGGGTCGAGGCCACGACGCCCCCATTCACCCCGAGGGTGTCGTAGCGCTGTTGGTCGGTCGTGATGAAGAGGATCTTGCGTCCCACGGCTATTCCCCTGCGCCCACGCACACGCGGGCGATCGTCTCGAGCGCCTCGTCGGTGGCGCCGCCGATCACGAGCGCCATCGTGTCGGGCTCGGCGGTCGTCGCGTAGACGCACAGCGTGTCGTTCGGACCCAGCTCGAACACGTCGATCGTCCCGAGGTGGACGCGCACGAGGTCGGTCTCGAGGCGGTAGGCGAAGTGGCGCGTCCTCGAGTCGTTGGCGAGGATCCGCTCGACCATCTCGACGCCCGTGGCGAGCCGCAGGGTGCGCCGGTCGCCCTCGACCCGGGCCTCGAGGACCCCCGGGAACCACTCGACGATCCGCGCCGGGTCACCCACGAGCGCCCACACGCGGTCGGCCGGTGCGCCGATCCGGCGCTCGAACCGGACCGAGGCCATGGGCCTTCCTACCACGCGCCCCGTAGGCTCGCGGGGTGCGTGACCTCGTCGCCCTCGACCTCGCGTTCGGTCCGGAGCTCGAGCGCGCCGTGCGCGAGGTGGCCGAGGCCGGCGACGCGTTCTGCGTCGTGGACCGGCGGCTCTCGCCGCGCGCGCGCGCCGTGGAGCTCGAACGGCTCGCCCCGACCCGCGTCCTCGACGCGGGGGGCCGCCACGCGCGACCCGAGGGGCGCGGCGTCGACGACGGCGTCGGCCTCGTGATGCTCACCTCGGGCTCGAGCGGGGTGCCCAAGGCGTGCGAGCTCACCTGGGCGGCGCTCGAGGCGAGCGCGGGGATCACCCAGGCGACGCTGCGCGAGGACGCGCCCCCGGCGTGGTTCCCCTGCCTGCCGGCCTGCCACATCGGGGGCCTCGCCGTCGTGCTGCGCGGCGTGCTCTCGGACGCGACCCTCGTCTGGGGCGACCCCGAGCGGCCCGACACCGGTCCCGGGCTGGGGGCGACCCACGTGGCGGTCGTGCGCGCCCAGCTCACCCGGCTCGACCCGACGCGCTATCGCACCGTCCTGCTGGGCGGGGCCCGACCGCCCGACGCCCTGGCCGACAACGTCGTGACGACCTGGGGCATGACCGAGACCGGCTCGGGTGTCGTCTACGACCGCGTGGCCCTGCCCGGCGTCGAGCTCGCAATCGTCGACGGGGAGCTCTGCGTGCGCAGCCCCACGCTCTTCGCCCGCTATCGCGACCGTCCCCGCCCCACGGCCGTGGGACCCGACGGCCGCGACGACTGGTTTCCCACCGGCGACGCGGGACGGCTCGACCACGGGCGCCTCACGGTCTTCGGCCGGCTGGGCTCGGTCATCAACTCGGGCGGGGAGAAGGTCTGGCCCGAGGACCTCGAGGCCGTCCTCGCGCGGGTTAGCGGGGTCACCGACGTCGCGGTGACCGGGCGGGCCGACGAGAAGTGGGGCGAACGGGTGGTGGCGCTCGTCGTCGCCGACGCCCGCGACCTCGACGGAGCGCTGCGCTCGGCCGCCGCCGAGGCGATCGGCCCCTGGGCCAAGCCCAAGGAGATCCGCTACGTCACGGCCATCCCTCGCACCCCGAACGGCAAGGTGCGCCGGGGCGACCTCGCCCACGTGTTCTGAGCTCTTTGAGCCGGGTCTGGCTTGGCCGGGCCAACGAGTCGACCGTCACGGCCGCCAGGAGGACGACGCCGGTAAGGACGAACTCCATCGTGGCCGAGACCTGGATCACGACCCGGCCGTTGATGATCACCGCGAGGATGATGCCGCCCACCACGGGGTAGGTCATCTTGCCCCGGCCCCGTCGAGGTTCGTCCCGCCGATGACCGCGCGGCCAGGGCGAAGGCCGCCCACCACGGACACGCGTGCTGCACGATGGTGACGAGGGCGGCGATCGACCCGGCCGTGCCCGCCGCCCAACCCCGCGAGAGGTCGATCTCGCCCCGCACGAGGAGCTAGACCTCGGTCACGCCGAGCAAGACGTCGATGACGCCGTGGATGAACGGGTTGCTGGCGTTGGCCGCCGAGAGAAAGACCGAGTTGCGCACCTAGAAGGAGACGACCAGCGCGACGACCGCGAGCCTCGGCGACGGTCATGGTGAAGGTCGTCTCTCCGACGACGGGCTTGCCCCGCGACGGAGCCAGCGGGGGGTGGTCGTGGTGGAAGGGGCGCGGGGTCGCCACGTCGACGCGGTCGACCTCTGAGTCCTCGCCCAGGGCTGCGTAGCCCTCGGAGCACCCCACGACCCCGAAGCGCCGGCCGTGGGCGTCGGCCGCGTCGCGGGTGCGCGAGTCCACGGCCACGACGACGCCCTCGTCGACGTCGGTGAGCTCGGCCGCGACGGTCTGGGCGATCCGGCCCGTCCCGATCACCCCCAGCGCACCGTCGTCGTCACCGAACCCCCTCTCGCGACCCCACGAAAGGGAGTTGCCACCCACGACTAGAACGGAGCGATGGCCCGTCTCGACCCACCCCAGGAGACGGCGCGACTCCGGCTGCGCCCCTTCGTGGCCCGCGACCTCGACCGCCTGACGGTCCTCTTGGGCGACGAGTCGGTCAACCGCTACCTCTACTCCTCGCCCCGGACGGCTGAGGAGGCGCGCGAGTCCCTCGCGCGTCGCGACGCGAGCGCCGCCGACCCCGACGACCCGGTGATCAACGTCTGCGTCGCGCGGCGAGAGACCGACGAGATGATCGGCGACTTCATGGTGCGCTGGAACCGCGACGAGCACCGCCAGGGGGAGATCGGGGGGAGCCTGCTCCCCGAGCACCAGGGCTGGGGCTACGCGCCCGAGGTCTACGGCGTGCTGCTCGCGGTGGCGTTCGACACGCTCGGCCTGCACCGGGTCGTGGGACGCTGCGACGCGCGCAACGTCGCGTCGGTGCGCTCGCTGGAGAAGGCGGGTCTCTCGCGAGAGGCCCACTTCGTCGAGAACGAGTTCGTCAAGGGCGAGTGGACGAGCGAGGTCGTGCTGGCGATCCGCGCCGCGCAGTGGCGGGCGACCCGGTGAGCCCGCGACTGCGCGACGAGCCGACCCCCCCGGGCTCGCTCTACCTGCGCCAGCACCTCGACAACCCGGTCGCGTGGTGGGCCTGGGGCGACGACGCCCTCGCCGAGGCTCGGCGCCTCGACCGTCCCGTCTTCCTCTCGGTGGGCTACGCGGCCTGCCACTGGTGCCACGTCATGGCCCACGAGTCCTTCGAGGACTCCGAGGTCGCGGGCGTGCTCAACGAGCACTTCGTCCCGATCAAGGTCGACCGGGAGGAGAGGCCCGACGTCGACGCCCTCTACATGGCCGCGGTCCAGCTCTCGAGCGGGCACGGGGGCTGGCCCATGTCGGTCTTCGCCCTGCCCGACGGACGCCCCTTCCTCGCCGGTACCTACTACCCGCCCCGAGACCGCGGGGGCCTCGTCGGTTTCCCCCGCCTGCTCGCGGCCGTCGCCCAGGCGTGGCGCGAGCAACGCCCCCTCGTCGAGGCCCAGGCGCTGGAGCTCGCCGACGCCCTCGAGCGCGAGGTGCGACTGACCGACCACCTGAGCCCCGTCGTCGCCCCGATCGACCTCGCGGGGGTGCGCCGGCGCCTGCGCGACGCGCTGGTCGAGCGCGCCGACGCCGACGGCGGCTTCGGGTCGGCGCCGCGCTTCCCCCGGCCGAGCTACCTGCGAGCCCTCTTCGAGTTCGACGACGGCCCCGCCCGCGCCGCCCTCGCCCGCGCGCTCGAGGCGATGGCTCGGCGCGGCCTCTACGACCACCTCGACGGGGGCTTCGCCCGCTACAGCGTCGACGCCCACTGGCACGTGCCCCACTTCGAGAAGATGCTCCCCGACCAGGCCCTGCTCGCCCGCTGCTACCTCGAGGCCGCCCGCGTCGCCGGGCGGCCCGAGTGGCGACGGGTGGGGCTCGGGACCCTCGACTTCGTCGAGCGGGCCCTGCGCACCCCGGAGGGCTACGCCGCCGCGCTCGACGCCGACGCCGGTGCCCGCGAGGGGGGGCACGTCACCTGGACCCCCGCCGAGGTGCGCGACGCGCTCGTCGCCGAGCCCGACACCGTCGTCGCCGCGGCGCTCGCGCGCTGGACGATCACCGCGGCCGGCGACCTCGACGGGCGCAGCGTCCCGCGCCTCGGCGAGGGCGAGCCCTTCGCCACCCCGACCGACCTCGAGCGGGCGGCCCGGCTCCTCGGCGACGCCCGGCGGCGCCGACCCCAGCCCGCGCGCGACGCCAAGGTCGTGCTCGAATGGAACGCCTACCTCGTCCAGGCCCTCCTCGCGGCGGGGTCCGAGCCCTACCTCACGCGTGCCCTCGAGCTACTCGACGGGCTCGCGACGACCCACCACGGCGAGGACCGGTGGTGGCGGACCTCGCACCGGGGCGTCGCCGCGACGGCGGGCGACCTCGCGGCCCTGACCGACGCGCACGTCGACGCCTTCGTCGCGACCGGGGACGATCGGTGGCGCGAGCGGGCCCGGGCGATCGCCGACGCCCTCCTCGAACGCCACTGGGAGGGACCGCGGCCCACCGCCGTGGCACCCGACGTCGGTGCCGGTGTGGTCACCCCCGATCGCGAGACCCTCGACCTCTCGATCCGGCCCAAGGACGTCCTCGACGGGGCCACCCCCTCGGCCCACGCCCTGGCGACTCGGGCCCTGGCTCGTCTCGCCCTCATCGACGCCGACCCCGACCGCCTCGCCGTCGCCCAGCGGCTGGTGGCACTCGCGGGCGCCCTCTTCGAGCACCCCCTCGCCGTGCCCGACGTCATCGAGGCGGCCGGCTTCGCCCTCGAGGGGGTGGAGGTGGCGGTGCCCGGCGCCGCGGGCCCCCTCGCCCGTCACCTACGATCGAGGGTCGTGCCGCGCACCGTCGTCATAACCGGTGAGGGGGCGTCGCCGCTGCTCACCGGGCGCACCGCCGGTCGGGCGTACGTCTGTCGCGCCGGGGTGTGCGCGGCTCCCGTCGACAACCCCGCCGCCCTCGACGCGGCCCTGGCCGAGGCGTTGGCGTGGCGCTGATCACCCGGGACCCGGCGGTGCGCGCGACACGCCGCCTCATCGCCCACATGCCCCAGCGCGACGCGGTCACCCTCGTGGGGGGATCCACCGTTTACGGGCTCGTGCTCGGCTCGACCAACGAGTCGACGACGGTGATCGACCTCTCGAGCCAGGCCCTGGTGCGCTGGCGGGTCCCGTGGCCGGCGGGCGAGGAGACCGACCTCGCCCTGTTCGACGTGGTCGAGGCGGTTCTCGCCGAGGACCTCGAGCGCGACGACCTCGCCCAACCCGAGTGTCTCACCCTGGCCGAGCTCCCCCGACGCCTCGGCACGTACCGGGGCCGGCGGGTGCGCGTCTGGCTCGAGCGGCTCGTCACCCCCGCCGACGGCCCGCTCTTCGGCTTCCGGGGACCGAGCGCCCCCTACTGGGAGTTCCGCGGCGAGCGGCCCAGCGTCGCCCTGGTCGCCCCGGACCGCGGTCCCCAGCTGCTGCGTCGACCCGACGACGACTCGACCTGGGTGCGCTTCGGTTGGTTCGGCGACGACATCTGGCTGCTCTGCGAGGACGCCCACGCGATCCGCACCATTGAGTCCACGCGTCGCACGACCCTCTCGGGCAAGGAGCTGGCGACGGCCCTCGGCTTTCGCCCGACCTACGTGCTCACCACGCTCTCGGCCCCGGTCGACGGCCACTGCTACAAGAGCTGCACGGGGCTCCTGCCCCGGGGCTGAGCTAGCGCGGCAGCTTGCCCGAGGCGAGCGCCTCGGCCATCGCCCAGCCAAAGACCACGAGGCGCTGACCCGTCGAGGGCTCGACCCCGGCGAAGAGCGCGTCCACGCCCTCGGGCACCGGCGCCTTGGCGGCCACGTAGTCAAGGCCCCCGACGGGACCCGGCGCCGTCGTCATGACGAAGGTCTTGTCGTCGATCGCCTTCTCCGCGCCGAAGCGCTTGGCCAGGCGCCGCCCCCAGGCCCGGTCCTCGCCGGTCGGCTTGTAGCCAACCCGCGGGACGACGTCCTCGAGGCCCAAAAAGGCGCGGAAGCCGTCGGGGGAGGTGAGACGGGCCCCGAGCAACACGTCCTCATCGGGAAAGGCCAGCAGCGCCCGACGGAACTGGTCGTGCAAGATGGCCCGCAGGGTCTGGTCGGACTTGGCGTTGCGGTCCACGAGCAGCAGGCCCACCAGGAGCGACGGGGTTCCGCCGATGCGCTCGAGGGAGCAGAAGGAGTAGCCCCGCAGTCGCGAGCCCTCCTTGGCGTAGGTCACGAGCACCCACTCCTCGCGCTGCTTGGAGAGGAACCCGATGTCGAAGTTGGGCTCCCGATCGACGCAGAGGTCGGCCATGTCGGCCAGCTCGGCGTCGCTCAGGGCCGTGGTGTCCTTGGTCGTCACCGTCATCGCCATGGGGACCATTCTACGGGGGCTGCGTGACCCGAGTTTCGGGAGTTCCCTCAGGCGGGCGTCCACTGGGGATTCCCCATGACCGCCCCCGCACGACACCGACCGTGGGGACGCTCGCCCGACGCAGCCCGAGGGGGGAATCCGACGGGTCGTGGCGACGGCCCTGGCCGCGTCGCTCACCGCGCTCCGCGCAA
>JAKCEK010000017.1 GCA_021838005.1 Actinomycetes bacterium | reverse complement strand
CGGCGCCAGGCGTCGAGGGCCGCGGTCGCGCGCGCGACGGCGGCGTCGGTCTCCTCGGCGCTGTGATCGGCGACGGTCGCGACGACCGCTTCGGTCGCGGGGTTGATGACGTCGTGGCTCACAGCCTCTCGAACCCCCGGTAGCGCTCCCAGTCGGTGACGGCGGCGTCGAAGGCGGCGACCTCGACGCGGCCGGCGTTCACGTAGTGCTCGACGACCTCGTCGCCGAAGGCGGTGCGCGCCACGGCGCTCGCGTCGAGCAGGTCGACCGCCTCGTGCAGCGAGGTGGGCACCCGTGGCGCGTCGGCGACGTAGGCGTTGCCGGCGTAGGGTGCGGGCAGCGCCCGACCGGCCTCCACGCCCGCGAGGCCCGCCGCGACGAGGGCGGCGACCGCGAGGTAGGGATTGACGTCCCCACCGGGGATGCGGCACTCCACCCGTAGCGAGGGTCCGTGGCCGACGACTCGGAACGAGCACGTGCGGTTGTCGAAGCCCCACAAGAGGGCGGTGGGGGCGAACGAGCCCTCGGCGAAGCGCTTGTAGCTGTTGACGTTCGGCGCGAGGAAGTAGCTGAGCTCGCGCGCGTGGGCGAGCATGCCCGCGAGGAACTGCGAGAAGACCTCCGAGAAGCCGTGCTCACCCGAGCCGGGAAAGACGGGGCGGCCCTCGTCGTCTCGCAGCGAGAGGTGGATGTGGCAGGAGTTGCCCTCGCGCTCGTTGAACTTGGCCATGAAGGTCAGGCTGTAGCCCTCGAGGGCGGCGATCTCCTTGGCGCCGAGCTTGTAGAGGCTGTGCTCGTCGCACTTGTCCACGAGCGGTGCGTACTTGAAGGCGATCTCGTGCTGGCCGAGGTTGCACTCGCCCTTCACCGACTCGACCTCCATGCCGGCGTCGCGCATGTCGCGCCGGATCCGCCCGAGCAGCCCCTCGATCCGCCCGGTGCCCTGGAGGGAGTAGTCGACGTTGTAGAGGTTCGCCGGGGTGAGGTCGCGATACCCCGCGCGCCAGGCGTCCTCGTAGGTGTCGTGAAAGACGATGAACTCGAGCTCGGTGCCGGTCAGGCCGCGCCAGCCGCGCGCGCCAAGTCGGTCGCACTGGGCCTGGAGGATCTGTCGGGGGCTCACCGCGAGGGGTTCACCCTCGACCGTCGTGACGTCGGAAAACACGAGGGCCGTGCGCTCGAACCACGGCACCATCCGGGTCGTCGCGAAGTCCGGGCGCATCGCGAAGTCGCCGTAGCCTCGGTCCCAGGACGTGAGGGCGAAGCCGTCCACGGTGCGCATGTCCACGTCGGAGGCGAGCAGGTAGCTGCACCCCTCGCTGCCGGAGTCGGCGACCTCCTCGGCGAAGAATCGGGCGTCGAGCCGCTTGCCCTGGAGGCGGCCTTGCATGTCGGTGAGGGCGAGCACGACGGTGTCGACCGCGCCGTCGTCGATCAACGCCATCAGCTCGTCCCGGGTCGGACGTCCCCGGCGGGCACTGGCCATACGCCTCCCTTGGCTGGTGCGCAGAATGGTAGTCCCCGCCCGCCCCGCGGCTCGCGGGCGTCGCTCGGCACGACCGCGAGGGTCCGCCCACCGCCACTTGACCGCCGGCTCACCAGTCCGTAGGCTCTCGCCACTGCGGCACCGACCGCACCGGAGGGGGGCCTCATGCCCGAGGGTCTTGACCGTCCGCTCGAGATGCTAAGCGACACCGAGCGGCTCCACCAGATGGGCTACGCCCAGGAGCTGCATCGGGGGATGAGCCGCTTCTCGAACTTCGCCATCTCCTTTACGATCATCTCGATCCTCTCGGGGTGCCTGACCCTGTACAGCTACGGCCTCCAACACGGGGGGCCGCCCGCGATGATCTGGGGCTGGGTGCTCGTGGGCGGGCTCGTCCTCTTCGCGGGTCTGTCGATGGCCGAGATCTGCTCGTCGTACCCCACCGCCGGGGGGCTCTACTACTGGGCCGCCAAGCTGGCCCCCGGCCGGAGCGGCCCGATCTGGTCGTGGTTCACCGGTTGGTTCAACCTGCTCGGCCAGGTCGCGGTGACCGCGGGCATCACCTTCGGCTGCGGCTACTCGGTGGGTGCGTTCATCACTCTCGTCGGGGGGAATCCCGACTGGACCGACAACCACCACGTCGTGATCATCACGGCGATCCTCCTCTTGACCCAGGGGCTGATCAACACCTTCGGCGTGAACGTCGTCGCGCTGATCAACTCGGTGTCCGTGTGGTGGCACCTGTTGGGGGTCGCGATCATCGTGGTCGTGTTGTACATCGCGCCCCACTCGCACAGCCACCAGAGCGCGGGCTTCCTCTTCGGCTCCAGCGGCTACCACGCCTTCAGCGGCCTGTCGGGCTTCACGGTCCCGGTGTACGTCCTGCTCCTGGGCCTGCTCGTGGCCCAGTACACCTTCACCGGGTACGACGCGTCGGCCCACGTCACCGAGGAGACCCACAACGCGGCGGTCGCGGGGCCCAAGGGCATCGTCACCTCGATCTGGGTGTCGTGGATCGCCGGCTTCGTCCTGCTCGTGGGGGTCAGCGTGGGCATTCCGCACTTCACCCACGGCTTCTCGGTCACCATCGCCGGGACCAAGTACTCGAGCTACGGCGCCTTCTCGGGCGGTGTCCCGTGGGCCAACATCTTCGAGTACCAGGCCGGGCGTGTCCTGGGCGAGATACTCGTCCTGATCGTCATCGGCGCGCAGTACTTCTGCGGAATCGCGTCCATCACCGCGAACTCGCGAATGATCTACGCGTTCTCCCGGGACGGCGCGGTGCCCGGGAGCGACTTCTGGCACCACGTGAGCAAGCGCCGTCACGTGCCGGTCCACTCGGCGTGGTTCGGCGCGGTGGGCGCGTTCATCCTCACCCTGCCGGCGTGGTGGAACAGCGCGGCCTACGGCGCGGTGACCTCCATCGCCGTCATCGGCCTGTACGTCGCCTACCTGATCCCGGTCTTCCTGCGACGCATCAACGGATCGGCCTTCACGCCGGGGCCGTGGCGCCTGGGTCGGTGGGGACCGGTCTTCGGCTGGATCGCGATCGTCTGGGTGATCTTCATCTGCGTGCTCTTCTGCCTGCCGACGTACTCACCGATCAACCGGGCGAGCTTCAACTACACGCCGGTCGCGGTGCTCGTGGTCATCGGCTTTGCCGGCACGTGGTACGCGCTCTCGGCGCGCAAGTGGTTCACCGGGCCCAAGATCCAGGGCACGACCGAGGAGCTGGCCGCGATCGAGCGTGACCTGAGCCTGGAGGCGTAGGCCGAACCCACCGGGAGACCCCCTCCGGGAGGGTCGCGCCCCACCCGGCGCGCACCGCCGACCGACCCGACGGCTCGAGGGCGTCGACGCTTCGCCCTTCGACGGGCTCGTCCTGGCGCCGGGTCTCGACGCAACACCCGGCGGGCCCGTGGACGGTGCCGGGCCCGTGGGGTAAGGTCGTGTCGCCTCGAGGCAGCGAAGTTGGTGCGATTCCAACGCTGTCCCGCAACTGTGAGTGGGTGCGCCCACGAGCCAGGTCGCCTGCCCAGGGGTGATTGTGACAGTCAGCTCTCGAGGTAGGAGCGGTTGTTCGGATGCCCATCCGTCGCCACACCACTTCGACGGAAAGGAGGCATCTCATGCGCCGTACACTCATCATCGTCGCGCTCGCCCTGGCGCTGGTCGGCGGCGTCACGCCGCTGTCCTCGGCGGCCACGTCCGCCGGTGCGGCCGTGCGCCGACCCGGCTGCGTGGTGTCGCTGTCGCCCACCGCGACCGAGACGCTCTACGCCATCGGCGCCGGCGCCCAGGTCCAGGCGGTCGACAAGGACTCGAACTACCCGACCCACGGCCTGCCGGCCAAGCGCATCGACGCCTTCAACCCGAGCGTGGAGGCCCTCCTCGGGATCTGCAAGAGGACGGCGTCGCACCCGAGTACCAAGCCCGACCTCGTCATCATCTCCTACGACGCGAACGACATCGCCCAGAAGCTCTCGAACCTGGGCGTGCCGGTCATCAACCAGGACGCCCCGACCACCCTGGGCGGGGCGTACGGCCAGATGCTGACCCTCGGTCGACTGACCGGCCACCTCGCGGCCGCCCAACGCCTCGTCGCGTCGCTCAAGTCACGCATCGCCGCCGACGTCGCGTCGGTGCCCGCGCACCCGGGTAGGGACCTGACCGTCTACTACGAGCTCGACCCGACCTTCTACTCGCTCACGAGCGGCACCTTCGTCGGGTCGCTCCTCAAGTCGCTCGGCACGACCAACATCGCCGACGCCCAGAGCACCTCGGCCGACGCCGGATACCCGCAGCTCTCGTCGGAGTACATCGTCACGGCGAACCCCAAGCTGATCTTCCTCGCCGACACCGTCTGCTGCCAGCAGGACGCGGCCACCGTCGCCGCGCGGCCGGGCTTCGCTCAGGTCTCGGCGGTCGTCCACCATCACGTCGTCGGCCTCAACGACGACATCGCGTCGCGCTGGGGCCCGCGCCTCGGGATCTTGATGGACGAGCTGACCGCGGCCGTGAAGGCGGCCCTCGCCGACACCAGCGTCTGGTCCGCTCGGTGAGCGGGCGGCCGCCGTCGACGCGCCGCGTCACGGGAGTCGCGGCGCTGAGCGTCGTGGCCCTCGTCGCGGCCGTCGTGTGCGGCCTGGCCGTCGGTCCGACCCCCATCCCGGTGGGGCGCATCGTCGGGGCGCTGTTCGCCGGGGTGGGCGTCGGCCACAGCACCCTGAGCCCCCTCGCCTCGACCATCATCTGGCAGCTGCGCGCGCCGCGTATGGTGCTGGGCCTGCTCGTCGGGGCGATGCTCGCCGTGGCCGGGGGCACCTACCAGGGGGTCTTTCGCAACCCCCTGGCCGACCCGTACCTGCTGGGCGTCGCCGCCGGGGCGGGGCTCGGCGCCACGATCGCCATCGTGGACGTGAGCGGGGGTCTCGCCACGCCGACCTGGACGCCGGTCCTCGCCTTCCTCGGCGCCCTGGTGGCCGTCGCCGTCACGTGGGTGGTCGGCGGCCGTGGCGCCCGGACCGGGACGGCCACACTGATCCTCGCGGGTGTGGCGGTGGCGTCGCTGTTGACGAGCGCCCAGACGTTCCTCCAGCAGCAGGGCTCGCCGACGTCGATCGCGCGCGTGTACATCTGGCTCCTCGGGTCGCTGGCCAGCGCCTCGTGGGGCTCGGTGCTGCTGGTGCTGCCCTACGTCGCGGTCTGCGTCACGGTGTGCGTGGCCGCCGGGCGGGCCCTCGACGTCATGAGCGTGGGCGAGGACGAGTCGCGCTCCCTCGGCCTGCCGGTCGCTCGGGTCCGGCTCATCGTCATCGTGGCGTCGTCGCTGGGCACGGCGGCCGTCGTCTCGGTCGCCGGGCTGATCGGGTTCGTCGGGATCATCGTGCCCCACCTCGTGCGCCTCCTGGTGGGGACCTCGTATCGACGCATCCTCCCGATCTCGGTCGTCGTCGGGGCGGCCTTCTTAGTCTTGTGCGACACCGTGGCGCGCACCGTGCTGGCGCCCTCGGAGCTGCCCCTGGGCGTCGTCACCGCCGTGGTGGGCGCACCGGCGTTCGTCCTCGTCCTCAGCCTGCGGCGTCGGGCGATCACGTGAGCACGGTCGAGGTCTCGGGGCTCAGCGTCCGCGCCGGCGCGACGACGCTGGTCGACGACGTGTCCTTCAACGTCGAGCCGGGGACGTGGTGCACGGTCATCGGACCCAACGGCGCGGGCAAGACGACCCTGGTCGAGACGGTGGCCGGCCTGCGGCGCGCCAGCGCGGGGACGGTGGCCATCGACGGGGAACTCGTGGCCGCGATGAGCGAGCGCGAGCGCGCGACGCGCATCGCGCTCGTGCCCCAGCACCCCGTCGCGCCCCCGGGCATGAGCGTCGAGGACTACGTCGGCCTAGGCCGCACCGCCTACCACGGAGTGCTGCGCGCCCCCAGCGCCGCGGACCGACGGATCGTCGCGGGCGTGCTCGAGCGACTGGAACTCGCGCCGCTCGCCGGACGTGACGTGGCCACGCTGTCGGGGGGCGAGCGACAGCGAGCCGTCCTCGCCCGGGCCCTGGCCCAGTCCACGCGCGTCGTCGTCCTCGACGAGCCCACGACCGGCCTCGACCTGCGCCACCAGGTGACCCTGCTCGAGCTGCTGCGCGCAGAGGTCGCCGAGTGCGGCTTGTGCGTGGTCGCGACGCTGCACGACCTCACGCTCGCCGCGCAGTTCGCCGACCGACTGGTCCTCTTGGACCGGGGTCGGATCGTTCTCGACGGCGCACCGCGCGACGTCGTGCGCGACGAGGAGCTGGCGCGCCGCTACGGCATGACGCTGCGGGTGGTCGACGTCGACGGGACCGACGTCGTCGTCCCGGTCCTCTCGGGCGTTACCGCGACGTAACCGCCCCGCACCGTGTGCCGCGAGGGGCTCCCGTAGACTTTTCGAAAGCCCGAAGGGAGCCCCGTGCGGCGCACCAAGATCGTTGCCACCATCGGTCCGGCCTCGGAGTCCTCGGAGCGCCTGGCCGAGCTGGTCGCGGCCGGGGTGGACGTCTTCCGGCTCTCCTTCGCCCACGGCGACATCCCCTCGGGCATCGAGCGGTTGCGCCGGGTGCGCGCCGCGGCCCCCGACGTGGCGATCATGGTCGACCTGCCCGGGCCGAAGATCCGCGCGGGGTCCTTCGGCACCTCGGCGGTCACCCTCGAGGTGGGTGACCAGTGCGAGCTCGCCGAGGGCGTCGACGAGACCTCCACCGCCGAGCGGATCGTGGTCGAGCGCGCCGACGTGGTCGGGCTGCTGCGCCAGGGCGACAAGGTCCACATCGGCGACGGCGGGGTCTCGCTCGAGATCGTGCGGCCCGGGACGCCGGCGCTCACTCGGGTGATCTCGGGCGGGGCGGTGATGGGCAAGCCCGGCCTCTCGCTGCCGAGCTCGATCATCAACGAGCGCCTGCCCACCGACGGCGACCGGGCCCGGATCCAGGCCCTGCGCGACGAGGAGTTCGAGATCCTCGCCGTGAGCTTCGTGCGCTCGGCCTTTGACGTCGAGTCGGTGCGCGCGGTGCTCAGCCGTGACGACGTGATGATCATGGCCAAGATCGAGACCGGCGAGGCGATCGACAACCTCGACGAGATCATCGAGCACGCCGACTCGATCATGGTGGCGCGCGGCGACCTCGGGGTGCGCCTGCCCATCGAAGAGGTCCCGCACCTGCAGAAGGAGATCGTGCGCTCGGGCATCCGCTACGCCCGGCCCGTCGTGGTGGCGACCCAGATGCTCGAGTCGATGACCCACGCGCGCATGCCGACGCGCGCCGAGGTGACCGACGTCGCGAACGCCGTCCTGGACGGGGCGAGCGCGGTGATGCTCTCGGCCGAGACGGCCATCGGCGACGACCCGGTCGGCGTCGTCCAGACGATGGACCGCATCGTGCGCCGCGCCGAGCGCTCCTTCCCCTACGCCGAGTGGGGCGCGTCACTGGGCGTCCAGCGCCTCACCGCCTCCTCGACCCAGGCGACGCGGGTCACCGCGGCCGTGACCGGCGCGGCGTGGCGCGCGGCCATGGACGAGAAGGCGGTCGCGATCGTCGCGTGCACCCGCTCGGGGCTGACGGCCCGGGCCATCTCGCGGTTCCGCCCGCCCATGCCCATCGTGGCGATCACCCCGAGCCGGGCGACCGCCCGTCAGCTCTCCTCGTCCTGGGGCGTCCAGGAGGTGGTGATGTCGGCGGCCAGCGACATCGAGACCCTCTGCGAGGTCGCCATCAGCGAGCTCAAGCGCATCGGCCTCGCGCGCAGCGGGGACGCGGTCGTGCTGATGGCGGGGTCGGCCTCCGGCGGGGCGGCCGTCACCGACACGGTGAGGATGCTCATCGTCCCCTAGCCGTCCGACGCCTGCGCGCCTCCTAGCTCTCGAGCGCCCGCAGGGCCATGCGCGCGAGGAGCGACGCGACGGGGGTGCCGTCGCCGCCGGGCGCGCTGTGCGACGTCGAGTTCAAGAGGCCGAAGGCGGCGTGGGCCCGCACGCGCGCCTCGGCCGCCCCGAGGCCGGGCTGGACCCGGCGCAGCGCGGCGACCCAGAGCTCGAGGTAGGCGCGCTGCAGGGCGCGCACCCGTCGGGCCGACGGCGGCGAGAGGTTCGCGAGGTCGCGGTCCTGGACCCGGATGAGGTCCGCGCCGACGAGGGCGAACTCGGTGTGGAAGGCGACGAGCCCCTCGAGCGCGGCGTCGGCCCGGGGGCTGCGCGCCACGACCGCGGTCGCCCCTTCGAGGAGGGACTCGCTCACGCCCACCAGGAGCTCGCCGAGCACCGCGTCCTTGCTCGCGAAGTGCTTGTAGACGGCCGGGCCGGTGACGCCCACGGCCTCGCCGAGCCCCTCGATGGTCACCCCGTGGAAGCCGCGCTCGGCGAAGAGCCGGGCCGCGGCCGCGAGGATCTGGTCGCGCCGGGACGCGCCGGCGGGGTCGCGGATGGAGTGCAGGACGGACGACACGGGAGCCTCTAGCGACGGAGGTTAGTCGTTGCTAACCTCGCGGGCGTGAGCCCGCTCCCGTACGACCCGCCCGGCGCCGCGACCCCGCGCATCGGGCACGCGCTGGGGGTCGGCTCGGCCGACGTCGCCGCCAACCGCGAGGTCAGCCTCGCCCTCGTCGCCGACCTGCGCGCCCGTCTCGAGGCGGCGCGCCTCGGCGGGCCGGACGAGGCGCGCCGGCGCCACCGGGAGAGGGGCAAGCTCCTGCCCCGCGAGCGGGTCGACCTCCTCCTCGATCCCGGGACGGCGTTCTTGGAGCTGTCGCCCCTCGCGGCGAGCGGCCTCTACGGCGACGAGGTCCCCGGGGCCGGGCTCATCACCGGAGTGGGCCGCGTCGCGGGGCGCACCTGCGTCGTGGTCGCCAACGACGCCACCGTGAAGGGGGGCACCTACTACCCGATCACGGTGAAGAAGCACCTGCGGGCCCAGGAGGTGGCGATGGCCAACCGCCTCCCGTGCGTCTACCTCGTCGACTCCGGGGGCGCGTTCCTGCCCCGCCAAGACGAGGTCTTCCCCGACCGGGACCACTTCGGGCGGATCTTCTTCAACCAGGCGCGGATGAGCGCCCTCGGTGTCGCCCAGATCGCTGGCGTGCTCGGCTCGTGCACGGCCGGCGGGGCGTACGTGCCGGCGATGAGCGACGAGGTCGTCATCGTGCGCGGCCAGGGGACCATCTTCCTCGGCGGCCCGCCCCTGGTGCGGGCGGCCACGGGCGAGGTCGTGACCGCCGAGGAGCTCGGCGGCGCCGAGCTGCACGCGACGCGCAGCGGCGTCGTCGACCACCTCGCCGAGGACGACGCCGAGGCGATCGCCACGATCCGCTCGATCGTGGCGACCCTCCCCGTCGACGCCGCCCCGGGGTGGTCGGTGGCCCCCGCTCGAGCGCCCGCGTTCGACGCCGACGAGCTCTACGGCGTCCTGCCGGCGAGCACCCGGACCCCCTACGACGTGCGTGAGGTGATCGCGAGGATCGTCGACGGCTCCGAGCTGCTCGAGTTCAAGCCCGACTACGGGACCACGCTCGTGACGGGGTTCGCCCGAATCCACGGCCACCCGGTCGGGATCGTCGCCAACAACGGCGTGCTCTTCTCGGAGTCGGCCATGAAGGGGGCCCACTTCGTCGAGCTCTGCAACCAGCGGCGCATCCCCCTGGTGTTCCTCCAGAACATCTCGGGCTTCATGGTGGGCCGCGCCTACGAGGCCGAGGGGATCGCCAAGCACGGCGCGAAGATGGTCACGGCGGTCGCCTGCTCGAGCGTCCCCAAGTTCACCGTGGTGATCGGTGGCTCCTTCGGTGCGGGCAACTACTCGATGTGCGGTCGGGCGTACGACCCGCGCTTCCTCTGGATGTGGCCGAACGCCCGGATCTCGGTCATGGGCGGCGACCAGGCGGCCAACGTGCTCGCGACGGTGCGCCGCGAGGGCGTCGAGCGACGCGGGGACGAGTGGCCCGCCCCCGACGAGGCCGCCTTCAAGGACGCGATCCGCGACCAGTTCGAGATCCAGGGCGAGCCCTACTACTCGACGGCCCGGCTCTGGGACGACGGGATCATCGACCCCGCCGAGACGCGCACGGTGCTCGGGCTCGCCCTGGCGGCGTGCGCCGGCGCGCCGATCGAGCCGACCACCTACGGCGTCTTTAGGATGTGATGTTCCGCCGGGTCCTGATCGCCAACCGCGGCGAGGTCGCCGTGCGGATCGCCCGGACCCTGCGCGCGATGGGCGTGTCGGTGGCGGCGGTCTACAGCGACGCCGACCGAGGGGCTCGCCACGTGCGCGACGCCGACGTCGCCGCCCGCCTCGGCCCGGCGCCGGCGACCGAGAGCTACCTCGACCTCGACGCCGTCCTCGGCGCGGCCGAGCGCCTCGGGGCCGACGCCATCCACCCCGGCTACGGCTTCCTCTCGGAGAACCCCGACTTCGCCGAGGCCTGCCGGGAGCGCGGCGTCGCCTTCATTGGGCCGAGCGCGCCCTCGATGCGCGCCATGGCCGACAAGGTCGAGGCCAAGCGGCGGGTGGGCGCCACGGGGGTCCCGACGCTTGCCGGCCGGGTCCTCGAGGACGACGCGGCGGCGTCGCTGCGCGCCGCCGCCGAGGCCGTGGGCTTTCCCCTCGTGGTCAAGCCGTCGGCGGGGGGCGGGGGCAAGGGGATGCACGTCGTCGACGACCTCGAGGGCCTGGCGCGCGCGGTCCCGGTGGCCGCCCGAGAGGCGGGAGCGGCCTTCGGCGACCCCCGGCTCTTCGTGGAGCGCTTCCTCGGGCGCACCCGCCACATTGAGGTGCAGGTGCTGGGCGACGCCTTCGGGCACCTCATCCACCTGGGCGAGCGCGAGTGCACCCTGCAGCGCCGCCACCAGAAGGTGATCGAGGAGTGCCCGACCACGGGCCTCGCGCCGGGGCTGCGCGAGGCCCTCCTGCGCTCGGCGCTCGAGGCGGCCCGGGCCGTCGAGTACGAGAGCCTCGGCACGGTCGAGTTCCTGGTGCCGGTCGGGAGTGAGGACGAGTACTACTTCATCGAGATGAACACGCGGCTCCAGGTCGAGCACCCCGTTACCGAGTGCGTCACGGGCCTCGACCTCGTGGAAGAGCAGGTCCGGGTGGCCGCCGGTGAGCCGTTGCGCCTCGACCAGGCCGACGTGGTGCTGAGGGGTCACGCGATCGAGGCCCGCCTCTACGCCGAGGACCCCGGGCGCGCCTTCCTCCCGACCTCGGGCCGGGTGACCCACGTGCACGTGCCCGAGCGCGCCGGGGTGCGCGTCGACTCGTGGATCGAGCGCGGTACGGAGGTCTCGACCCACTACGACCCGCTCCTCGCCAAGGTCGTCGCCCACGGCACCGATCGCGCCGAAGCGCGTGGGCGCCTGGAGGGGGCGCTGCGCGCCACCCGGGTGGCGGGCCTCTCGACGAACCTCGCCTACCTGGGACGCCTGCTCGCCCGACCCGAGGTCGTCGAGGGACAACTCGACACGGGCCTGCTCGACCGGGTGACCGAGGAGGTCGCGCGCGAGGCCCTCGGGGGCGTCGACCGGCCCCTCGCGGCCGTCGCCTACGCCCTGGCGCGCGTCGCGCGCGCCGCGACGTTCGGCGCCGACCCGGTGTGGACGGCCCGGGGTGCCTGGCGGCCGGGCGGCGTCGCCGAGGCCGTCGTGCGCGTCGTGGTGGGGGGGACCGGCGAGTTCGTGGTCAGCGTACGCGGCACCGACGAGAGCGCGGAGGTGTCGGTGCGCGCGTCCGACGACGACCGTGCGCTCCTCGGTCCGGTGCGAGTGCGCGCCCGAGCCGAGGACGTCGGCGACGGGGCGACCGGGTACCTCCTCGAGGTCGACGGCGTCGTGCGCCACGTCGTCACGGTCGAGGGCCCCGGGGCGACCGAGGTGTGGGTCGACGGCGAGGTCACCGTGGTGTCGGCCGCACCGACGGGCGTCGCGAGGCGGCCCGGGGGTGCGGGCGGCCTCGACCGCGCCGCGGACCTCGTGAGCCCGCTGCCCGGGACGGTGACCCACGTCCGGTGCGCGCCGGGCGACGCGGTGTCCGACGGTGACGTCCTGCTCGTCGTCGAGGCGATGAAGATGGAGCACTCGGTCGTCGCGCCGCGCGACGCCCGGGTGACGGCCGTGCTCGTCGCACCGGGCGACCAGGTGGCCTCGGGTCAGCGGGTGGTCGAGCTGGAGCCGCCCGAGGGGGGCGAGCCCTAGGACGCCCGGCGCGCCTTGCGCGCCGCCTTCGCCTGGAACATCGCCGCGTCGGCCCGGCGAAAGAGGTCCTCCGCACTCTCGGCGCCGTCCCAGGTGGCCGTGCCCACCGAGGCGGTGGCCCCGTCGGCCGTCACGGCGCCGAGGCGCTCCACGAGCTGGCGGACCTGGTCGACGTCGGCGTCGATGACGATCGCGGCGAACTCGTCGCCGCCCAGGCGGGCCAGGAAGTCGGTGGCGCGCCGCAGGCAGGCCCGCCACCCCTCGACGAGGCGCACGAGGGTCCGGTCGCCGGCCGGGTGGCCCCGGCGGTCGTTCACGCCCTTGAAGTCGTCGACGTCGAGGGCGATGACCGACAGCGCCGCCCGCGAGCGGCGGGCCCGCTCGATCTCCTCGGCCAGACGCTCGTCGAAGACCCGCCGGTTGGCCACCCCGGTCAGGGGGTCCTGGCGCGCGGTGGTGCGCAGCACGTTCACGAGCGTCGAGGTGAGCCCCGCGAAGGTCACGCACGTGCCCACGACGGCGATCCAGGACGCGGCGGGCTGGTCCACGGCGGGCCCGTTCGCGAGCACCAGCCCGTAGGCGCCGGCCACCAGGACGATCTGGAGAGCGGCCTGGCGCCGGGAGAAGTAGAGCGACGCGTACAGCGCGATCCACACGTAGAAGATCGCGAAGGTGTTGTAGCCGTAGGGGGCGACCGCGAGGACCACGCTCACCAGGCCGGTCGCGAGCGCCGCGTCGACCTGAAGCGTCCAGAGGGGCCGTCGCTCGCCGACGAGGCGTCGCACGAGCGTCGCGATGAGGGCGATCGCCATCACCACGAGGGTCGTCACGACGGCGTCGCGGGGCCAGTGGCTGGTGAGGAGCATCACCGCCGCCCCGGCCACCCCGCCCAGCCAGAAGAACGTGGCGGCGGCCGCGGGGTCGAAGAGCAGCTCGCGCAGCGGGCGGCGCACGATCATGCAGTTCACCCCCTTTGAACGTGCCCGATCGAGGACCGAGGGGACCCGGGTGCCGCGCCTGGCCCGGCCGACCATCGGAGAGCGCTGGGCCCAGTGTAGGGAAGCGGTGAGCGGCCTTGGGAGACCCCGGTGCTTGACGGGGCCGCCCCGGTCGGTCAGGCTTCTCGCCGTGAGTGACGAGTCCGTACCGATCCGACGAATGGGGCCCGACGGTATGTTCCTCGCCCCCGAGGACGACCCGCGTGAGGGGCGACCCGGGCGCGGGGAGCGCGACACCCTCGAGGGTTACCTGCGCTCGTACCGCCAGACCCTCGAGATCAAGTGCGCGGGCCTCGACCCGGCGGGGCTGGCCGCCCGCTCCGTGGCGCCGTCGACGCTGTCGCTGCTGGGCCTCGTGCGCCACTCGGCCAACGTCGAGTGCCACTGGTTCCGACGGGTCATCGAGGGGCGCGAGGTCACCATCCCCTTCTCGAGCGACGAGGACCCCGACGTCGACTTCAACGGCGCGGTGGCCGACGAGGCCTGCGTCGCCGAGGCCTTTGGGGCCTGGCACGCCGAGGTGGCCCACGCCGAGGAGGTGCTCACCGGAATCGAGGACCTCGGCCGGCGGGTCCCCTGGCGCGACGGCGAGCTCGAGGTGCGCGACATCCTCGTCCACCTCATCGAGGAGTACGCCCGCCACTGCGGCCACGCGGACCTGCTGCGCGAGCGCGTCGACGGGCGCGCCGGCGAGTAACTCGTCGTCGGCCCGCCGGCCACCACGGGGCCGAGCCCGAGGGTGAGCGGCACGACGAGGACGGGGAGGGTCGTCGTGGCTGCGGATCGCCCGCGCCGTCGACCGGGTCGAGACTCCCGCCG
The DNA here is from genome assembly GCA_021838005.1 of Actinomycetes bacterium. Classification (GTDB taxonomy): domain Bacteria; phylum Actinomycetota; class Acidimicrobiia; order Acidimicrobiales; family RAAP-2; genus RAAP-2. Next base: position 4,984 of record JAKCEK010000017.1, on the reverse strand, counting down.
AGGTCCCTACGGGTACCTCGCCCCGATGACCGCAGGGTGGGGCGCGGTCCCTTCTCCGACCTCGCTCACTCGGTCCCACCACAGAGTCGCGAGTGAGCGCGTGGCCGGCGCGGGGTGGTCGGCGAGGAAGTGGCGGACCTCGTCGTCGCGTGAGGCGGGCAGGCAGAGCCGCACGCGCGTGAAGGCGACCGCCTGGTCGGGGTCGACCGTGCGGGTCGCGGACGACTCAAAGACCTCGAGGTGGGCGTCGACGCCCATCTCGGAGAGGACCGTTACGAGGTCGTCCGGCGTCGGCCCCTCGGGCCGCTCCAGGCCCCAGAAGTGGCGCCAGGCGTCGCTCATCGGGGCCAGGGGGTGGCGGGTGGGCATCTCGACGACGACCCGTCGTCGCGCGTGGGCACCGAGGGCCCGAAGGAAGGGCACGACGTCGCTGACGTTGTAGACGACGTGGTGGCAGGTCACGACGTCGCCGACCGGGGCCCGGTCGGCGACGTCGGGCCAGTCGCCCTCGAGGGTGTCGACCGCGACGCCCCGCTCGCGCGCGTTGCGCGCGAACATCTCGAGCATCGCCGCCTGGTGATCCACGCCGGTCAGTCGCCGCGCCGGCGGGACGAGGGCCATGGCGGCCACGCCGCCGCCACAGCCCACGTCCACGACGCTGGCCTCGTCGCCGAGGGCCTCGCGCGCCCGGGCGTGGCTCGGGCTGTCGGCGATGCGCTCGGGCACGCCGAAGAGCGCCGGCGGATGGATCCACGGGCTCTCGGGCGCCTGGGCCAGGATCTCCTCGGGGATCGCCCAGGCGGCGAGGGCCGCTCTCCAGTCGTCGGCGGCCGTCATCGGCTAGTTGCCCAACAGGCGCGAGAAGAAGCCGCCGCGCGAGCTCGACCCGCGGTCGTCGCAGGCACAGCGCTCCGCCTTGGGCACGCCCGCCAGGGCCTGCTCGACGTGGTTACCGCAGCCCGACCAGGTCGGGCGTCCGCACGAGCGGCAGGTGGTCCGGTGGCACATGGGTTTACTCCTTTGGGGGTGGTTGGTGGTTTGGTGGTTTGGTGGTTGGCAATTGACTCGGTTGCCGCCGCGCAGCGGCGGTGGCTCAGGCGAACTCCAGGGAGCGCGCCACCGGCGATCGGCTCCAGGTCTCAAAGCCGCCGTCGAGGTTGCGCGCGTCGACCCCGAGGGCGCGCAGGATGCGCACCGCGGTCCAGCCCCGCACGCCGACCTGGCAGACGACGAGCACCTCGGCCGCGTCGATCTCGCCGACGCGCTCGCGCAGCTCGTCGACCGGGATGTTTAGTGAGCCGGGGATGTGGCCGTGGGCGAACTCGCGGGCGGTGCGCACGTCGAGCAAAAGCGTGCCCTCGGACTGGAGGTCGGCGACCTCGTCCCACTGGGCCGTCGACCCGAGGCCCGAGAGCACGTTCTCGGCGACGTAGCCGAGCATGTTGACGGGGTCCTTCGCCGAGCTGAAGGGTGGGGCGTAGGCGAGCTCGAGGTCGGCGAGCTCCTCGGCGCGCAGCCCGGCCCGCAGGGCCGTGGCGATGACGTCGATGCGCTTGTCGACCCCGTCGCGTCCGACCCCCTGGGCGCCCAGGATCGCGCCGTTGGTCGGGTCGACCACCAGCTTGAGGGCCATCTCCTTGGCGCCGGGGTAGTAGCCGGCGTGCGAGCTCGGGTGGGTGTGGATGGCCTGGGCGGGCCGCCCGGCCGCCCGCAGGCGCTTCTCGCTCCACCCGGTCACGGCGACCGTGAGGCCGAAGACCTTGACGATCGCCGTCCCGAGGGCGGGCCGGGGCCGGACGGGGCGCCCGGCGATGTGGTCGGCGGCGACCCGGCCCTGGCGGTTGGCGATGTTGGCGAGCGGTACGAGGGCTGCTGAGCCGTCGAGCGCGTCGGACTTCTCGACGGCGTCACCCACCGCGTAGACGGCGGGGTCGCTCGTGCGCTGGTACTCGTCGACGGCGACGCCGCCCCGGGGGCCGATCGCGAGCCCCGCGGCCCGGGCCAGGTGGATCTCGGGGCGCACGCCGATCGCGACGACCACGAGGTCGGCGCCGAGGCGCTCACCGTTGGCCAGGGTGACCGTGCGCTCGTCCAGCGCCTCGACCCCGGTGCCGAGGTAGACCGCGACGCCGTGGCGCACGAGCTCGTCGAGCACGTGCTCGGCCATCTCGGGGTCGAGGGGGGCGAGCACCTGCTCGGTCGCCTCGACGACCGTCGTGTCGATGCCGCGCCGGTTCAGGTTCTCGGCCACCTCGAGGCCGACGAACCCGCCCCCGATGACGACGGCCGTGCGGGCCTCGAGCGCCGCGCTGCGCAGCCGCTCGACGTCCTCGACGGTGCGCAGCACCAGGGCGCGCTCGACGCCGGGGATCGGCGGGACGACGGCCTGGGCGCCCGGGCTCAGCACCAGGACGTCGTAGTCGAGCGTGTAGGTCGAGTCGTGGTCGAGGTCGCGCACGCTCACGCGCTTGCGTGCGGTGTCGAGGACCGTCGCCTCGTGACGCACCCGCACGTCGAGGCGGAAGCGCTGGTAGAGGGTGTCGGGCGTCTGCAGGAGAAGGTCGTCCTCGTCCTTGATGACCCCGCCGACGTAGTAGGGCAGGCCGCAGTTGGCGTAAGAGACGTGGCCGCTCTTCTCGAGCACGACGATCTCGGCGTCGTCGAGGAGTCGGCGCAGGCGGGCCGCCGCGGACATGCCGCCGGCCACGCCACCGATGATGACCGCGCGCATCCCCATCAGGCGAGGCTCAAGAAGAGCTTCTGGAGGCGATCGGCCAGCGCCGAGGACTCGGCGGTGCTCTCCGCGAGGCACTCGCGCATGCTCGAGGTGAGCATGGTGAAGGCCGCGGTGTTCACGGCCTTGGAGACGGCCGCGATCTGGGTGACGATCTCCTCACAGTTGCGCCCCTCTTCGATCATGCGCACCACGGCACCGATCTGGCCTTGGGCGCGCTTGAGTCGGGTGGCGATGGCGCGCGCCTGGTCCGGGTCGCGCAGCGGGCCGGGGCCCTGGAGGGTCCGGAGCGGGGCGCTCCGCTTGGACTCGGTCATTAATGGCTCCCTTTCGTGACCATGCGGATCATGCGCAGGTTGGTGGCGACGAAGCGCCACGCCTGGTAGGCGAGGTTCCGGCGGCGGCGCAGCGTGCGCGGGGTCGGCAGCGGAGCGCGGGCGATCGTGTCGTGGGCGGTGTCCATTGATTACTCCGGGATGAGGTACCAGAAGGGGCGGGCCTTCGCCTTGTAGATGAAGAGCACGTGGAGCATGTACTTGATCCAGTGGCCGGCGAGACCGATCTCCCCGAAGGTGTCCGGGAGGGATCGACCGGTGCCGGGGAAGCGGTCGGGGTCGGGCACGATGGGGTACATCGTCATCGCCGCCGCGGAGCCGTGGCGCAGTCCCACCCCGGCCGAGGCGACGCAGGCCGCGCCCATGTCGGCCATCGAGGCGCGCCGGGCGGGGGCGCCGGCGCCGTGGCGGATGCGCTCGGCGATGGTGAGCGCGACGGTCTTGCCCATGACGCCCGAGGGCATGCCGGTACGCGGTGGCGCGGGGGAGATCACGGTGCCGCGCGGGCTCGTGCGCGGGGTCGAGATCGCGTGGGGCGGGGCGAAGGCGATGCCCACCGCGAAGACGTTGGGGTGGCGCGGGGACTCGTAGGTCGACGGCCAGTCGGTCGCCGACCACTCGTCGGGCGACTTCGCGCTGTAGTCGGCGTCGACGCGCATGAACCCGTTCGGGGCGAAGACCTCGTCGGTGATCTCCGCGCCGGCGCGGTCGTACGCCGCGAGCCCGGCGCCGCGGAAGGGCGGCAGGAGCATGGCGAAGTCGAACGCGAGGGAGTTCTCTGAGCCGTCGAGCTGCTCGTAGTGGATCACGCCCTCGTCGATGCGCTCGGCGTGGGCGCCCACCACGGCCTTCACCCCGCGCTCGCGGAAGAGCGACTCGGTCCAGAGCTGGGAGGTGGTCTGGAAGTCGCCGTGACCGAAGACCAGACCGCCGACCCCGAAGTCGCCCAGTTCGGCCTCGTTGGTGAAGTAGACGACCTCGACGAGGTCGCGCACGCCGGCCACGCGCAGCTCGTGCTCGACGTTGAACGCGTACTCGAAGGCGGCCCCCTCGCACGTGCACGTCCCGTGCCCGACCCCCACCACGACCCGCTGGCGCTCGCCCCGGCGGGCCCGCTCGATCACGTCCTTGAGGCGTGCGGCGGCGTCGAGGGCGTGGTGCGGCGTGCAGACCGAGGCGGTGTGGGCGTCCGGGCCGAGCCCGGGCGTGGCCGCGAAGTTCAGCTTCGGGCCGGTGGCGTTGATGAGGTAGTCGTAGGTGACGAGCGCCGTCTCGCCGTCGCGCGCCGGCACCGTCGAGGCGATCTCCACGTGGGGGCGGCTCTCGCGATCCGAGCCCTCGGGGAAGAGCGCGGTGGCGCGCGCCTGGTGGAAGACGATGCCCTGGCGCTCGTAGATGGGCGCCAGGGGGAAGGTGACCTGCTCGGCGCTCATGCGCCCGACCCCGACCCAGATGTTCGACGGGATCCAGTTCCAGTCCTGGTTGGGCGAGACGACGACCACGTCGTGGGCCCGTCCGAGCGCCCGGCGCAGGTGCAGGGCGGCGGTGTGACCCGAGATGCCCGCTCCCAGGACGACGACGCGTGCCACGGACTTCCTTCCTGCCCCCGGACCCTCCGTTGGATACCCCCCAGGGTATCAGGTCCGGTCGGCGAGCGCAACATCCCGGGGGGCCGGCGCGGCGCGGGTCCGCGGGGTCCTCAGCCCCGGGCGTCGGGCCGGGGTCGCGTGCCCGTCGGCCACTGGGCGACGAGCGAGTAGCGGTCGCCCCGGATGAGGCTGCGCCGCCACTCCAGCGGGGCCTCGCCCACCAGGGCCAGTCGCTCGATCGCGAAGGCCGCCGTCCGGGGGGGCAGGCGGAGCAGCCGGCGCTCGGCGGGCTCGGGGACGATCGGGCTTTTTCGCCCCCAGCCCCC
>JAKCEK010000016.1 GCA_021838005.1 Actinomycetes bacterium | reverse complement strand
CGCGGCCAGGCTCGGCGCGGCCCGATCCTTGTCGCTCACGTTCGCCGGGCCGCTCAGGGGCCACGCCACGGCGATCGCCGGGTCGAAGGGGTCGATCTCGAGCTCCATCGGGGCGTTGTAGGGCGACGAGAGCAGGTAGCACAAGGCGCCCATCTCGCTCGTCACGCAGAACCCGTGCGCGACCCCCGCCGGCAGGTAGACCGCGCGAGCGCCGTCGGCGGCCAACTCGACCGTGGCGACGGCCCCGAAAGTCGGCGACCCCTCGCGCACGTCGACCAGCACGTCGACGAGCGCCCCGTACGCGCAGGTCACGAGCTTCGCCTGGCCCTCGGGCGCGATCGAGTAGTGGAGCCCGCGCACCACGTCGCGCCTCGACATAGACAGGTTCGCCTGGGCCACCGCGAGGTCAACACCGAGCTCGCCGAGCGCCGCGCGCGAGAACCACTCGCGAAAGAAGCCCCGCTCGTCGGGCCACACCGGTGAGGAGAGGACGTAGGCGCCGTCGACCTCGAGCGCGGTCGCGCTCACGCCGTCGCCTTGGGCCGACGCCACCAGGCCCCGTTCTCTCGGTACCACGCGACGGTGGCGGCGAGGCCCTGGTCGAAGGAGACGGCCGGCGCGTAGCCGAGCTCGTCGCGAATCTTCGACCAGTCCACGCAGTAGCGCCGGTCGTGGCCGAGTCGGTCGGCCACCGGCTCGATCGACGACTCGTCGGCGCCCGTCAGCGCCAGGATGCGCCTCGTGAGCTCGAGGTTCGTCAATTCGGTGCCGCCCCCGATGTTGTAGACCTCGCCGGGACGGCCCCGCTCGAGCACCGCGAGCAGGCCCCGGCAGTGGTCGTCGACGTGGAGCCAGTCGCGCACGTTCTTCCCGTCGCCGTAGAGCGGGACGGGGCGGCCCTCGAGCAGGTTGGTGACGAACAGCGGGATCACCTTCTCGGGGAACTGTCGAGGGCCGTAGTTGTTCGAGCACCGCGTGACCATCACCGCCAGGCCGAAGGTGCGGTGGTAGGCCAGCGCCGCCAGGTCGGAGCCGGCCTTGGACGACGAGTAGGGCGAGTTGGGCTCGAGCACGTGGTCCTCGCGCCAGGCGCCCGTCTCGATCGAGCCGTACACCTCGTCGGTCGACACGTGGACGAATCGCTCGACGCCGGCGCGTCGCGCGCTCTCGAGGAGTTGGGACGTGCCCACCACGTTGGTCTCGTAGAAGGTCCGCGCGCCCGTGAGGGAGCGGTCGACGTGGCTCTCGGCCGCGAGGTGGACGACGGCGTGCGCTCCCGCGAGGGCCGCCTCGACCGTGGCCGGATCGAGGATCGAGCCGTGCACGAAGTGCGCACGAGGGTCGGCCAGCGACCGCTCCATGTTCTCGCGTCGACCCGAGTAGGTCAGCGCGTCGAACAAGACGACGTCGTCGTAGCCGAGTCGTTCCGCCTCGTCCAGTAGCACCTCGGCGAAGCGGGAGCCGATGAAGCCAGCCGCTCCGGTGACGACGACGCGCATGACACCTCCCGGGGCGAAATGGGCAGGTTCGTATACTACTGGGGTGAAGGGAATCATCCTGGCGGGCGGTACCGGCACCCGCCTCTACCCCATCACCCGCGCGGTCTCCAAGCAGCTGCTGCCGATCTACGACAAGCCGATGGTGTACTACCCGCTGAGCACGCTGATGCTCTGCGGCCTGCGCGAGATCCTCGTCATCACCACGCCCCACGACCGGCCCGCCTTCGAGCGCCTCCTGGGCGACGGAGGCCACCTCGGGCTGAGCCTGCACTATCAGGTCCAGGACGCCCCCAACGGGCTCGCCGAGGCCCTCATCTTGGGCGAGGAGTTCCTCGGCGGTGACAAGTGCGCCCTCATCCTGGGCGACAACCTCTTCTACGGCCCCGGGCTGGGCACCCAGCTCGCGACGCACCGCGAGGTCCACGGGGCGCTCATCTTCGCCTACCAGGTGGCGGACCCCACGGCCTACGGCGTGGTCGAGTTCGACGAGTCGGGCCGGGTCCTCTCCATCGAGGAGAAGCCGACCGAGCCCAAGAGCAGCTACGCGGTGCCGGGCATCTACTTCTACGACGAGCGTGCGAGCGCCTTCGCGCGCACCCTCACTCCGAGCGCGCGCGGCGAGCTCGAGATCACCGCCCTCAACAACCTCTACCTCGAACGAGGCGAACTGCGCGTCGAGGTGCTGAGCCGCGCGACCACCTGGCTCGATACCGGGACCCACGAGTCGCTCTACGAGGCCGGCGGTCTCATCCGCGCCATCCAGCACCGCACGGGGCTGCGCGTCGGCGACGTCGAGCAGATCGCCCGGAACCAGGGCTGGGTTTAGGGGTCCGCGCCCGCGGTCCTAGAGTGGGGCGCAGTCGCAGAGGAGGCCCATGTCCACCATCGCCGTCACCGCCCCGCGTCGAGTCCTCGCCGACTCGGTCCCGCGCACGCTGCTCAGCGAGACCGCCCTCGTGGTCGGGGCAGCCTGCGCCATGGGCCTGCTCGCCCAGGTCACCATCCACCTCAGCTTCTCGCCGGTGCCGATCACCGGTCAGACCTTCGGCGTGATGCTCGCGGGCACCGCCCTCGGGTGGCGCCGGGCCGGGTTCGCGATGGCCCTCTACGTCGCAGCCGGCTGCGCCGGGCTGCCCTGGTTCGCCGACCACGCGAGCGGCTACCCGGCCGCGACCTTCGGCTACCTGCTCGGCTTCGTCGTCGCGGGCCCCGTGCTCGGCTGGCTGGCCGCGCGCGGTAACGACCGCACCCTGACGCGCGCGTTCGCCTCGATGGCGGTGGGCGACCTGATCGTCTTCGCCTTCGGGGTCACCTGGCTCGCGTTCGACCTTCACGTCGGGGCGGGCACCGCGCTCGCCCTCGGCTTCACGCCCTACCTCGTGGGCGAGGTGATCAAGGCCGCCCTCTCCGGCGCGGTGCTCCCGGCCACCTGGCGGCTCCTCGACCGCTCGTCGCGCGCCTAGGTCCCGAGGCGCGCGACGAGCGCGCCGTGTGCGAGGCGCTTGTGGTGGGCGAGCGTCGTGCGATCCAGGTGGGCGCCGCGCGCCGCCGCGTCGACCGCGCGCTCGAGCACGTGACCCTCGTCGGCCACCTCCTCGACGATGCCGGCGGCCAGGGCCTCGGGCCCGCCGTAGCGACGGGCCGTCGTCATCGCCTCGACCGCCGTCGCGCGCGGCAGGCGGTTCTCGAGGATCGCCCACAGACCCGCGGTCAGGGCGAGTCCGATCTCGGCCTCGTTCATGCACCAGTAGCCCCGGTCGGCGCGCATGACCCGCCGGTCGAAGGCGCAGCCGAGCAGCGCCCCGCCGGCGAAGCAGTGGCCGTTGATCGCGGCCACCGTGTAGACGGGCGCGACGACCAGCTGGGCCACGAGCCGCTCGAGGCGCTCGACGAGTCCGTAGACGCCCGCGAGGTCGCCGCCGAGCGAGGCCAGGTCGAGGCCGTTGGAGAAGAACTTGCCGACCCCGGTGAGCACGATCGCGAGCGGGCCGTCACGCTCGGCGAGTTCGCCGACCTGTGCGGCCAGCTCGTCCATGGAGGTCGGGTTCAGACGGTTCTCGCCGTCGTCCCACGTGAGGACCGCGACCGGTCCGTCGAAGCTCAGCGTCACGCCCATGGCACGAGCGTAGACAGGGGTTACAGTGAGCGCATGCGCGACGCCTCCATCCCCGAGCCCGACGTCTCCGCCGACCACCCGGTCTCCGAGCACTGGGTCTGGACGGGACCCCACCGACCGCCCACGCCGCGCGCCCTGATCGAGCACATGACGGCCAACTGGGCCCCCGAGGCCCCGAGTCCCGAGACCCACCCGGCCGCCCCCTTCACCCGGGTTCGACGCGAGCGCCTGGCCGCCCACTTCGCGGGCCGCCCGCTGGTCGTCCCCACGGGCCACCCCAAGGTCCGCGCCAACGACACCGACTACCGGTTCCGGGCCGGGACCGACTTCTTCTACCTCACCGCGAGCCACGACCCCGACCTGGTTCTCGTGGTGAGCGGCGCTGGCTCGACGCTCTACGTCCCGCGCCGGCGCGACACCGCGACCCACGAGTTCTTTACCGACGCCCGCTACGGCGAGCTCTGGGTGGGGCCACGCCGCGGCGTCGAGGAGTCGGCGCACTTCTACGGGATCGACTGCCGCCCGCTCGAGGAGCTCGACAAGGACCTCGCCCAGCTCCCCGTCGCGCCGATCACCCTGCGCGGGGTGGACGCCGCGGTCGACGCCCTCGTCGCGCCGAGCGAGGACGACGCCGCGTTGCCCCACGTGCTCAGCGAGATGCGCCTGGTGAAAGACGAGTTCGAGGTCGCCCAGCTCCAGCTCGCGATCGACCACACCGTGGCGGGTTTCGCGGACGTCGTGCGGGCGCTGCCCAGCGCACTGGCGCGCGGCGAACGGGTCGTCGAGGGCGTCTTCAACCTCCGGGCCCGGGTGGAGGGCAACGACGTCGGCTACGACACCATCGCCGCCGCCGGCCACCACGCCACGATCCTGCACTGGACCCGCAACACCGGCCCGGTGCGCGCCGGCGACCTCCTCCTGCTCGACGCCGGGGTGGAGGGCCCCGAGCTCTACACCGCCGACGTCACGCGCACCCTGCCGGTCTCGGGTGCCTACAGCCCGGCCCAGCGGCGCGTCTACGAGCTCGTGCTCGCCGCCCAGGAGGCCGGCATCGCCGCGACACGGCCCGGCGCGGCCTTCCTCGACCCCCACGACGCGGCGACCCGGGTGCTCGTGGAGGGTCTGTGCGCGATGGACATCCTCGAGGGTCCGCCCGAAGCGGAGCTGGCCAAGGACCGCCAGCTCTACCGCCGCTACACCCTCCACGGGGTGAGCCACATGCTCGGCCTCGACGTGCACGACTGCGCGAACGCGCGCGAGGAGATGTACCGCACGGGCGAGCTGGGCGAGGGCTACGTCCTCACCGTCGAGCCCGGTCTCTACTTCCAGGCGAACGACCTCACGGTGCCCGAGGAGTACCGCGGCATCGGGGTGCGCATCGAAGACGACGTCCTCGTCACCCGCGACGGCGCGCGCAACCTCTCGGGGGCGCTGCCCCGGGGCGCCGACGAGGTCGAGGCGTGGATGGCCCGCGAGTGGGCCGGCGGCTCGCCGGCGCTCGGGCTCTAGCCCACCCGGATCGGGAGACGGCGCGGGCCGCGGATCTGCCCCTGGGACCAGGTCACCTGGTCCGGGTCGGCCAGGGTGAATCGCGGGTAGCGCGCGACGAACTCCTCGAGCGCGACGCGCAGTTCGAGGCGCGCCAGGTTCGACCCGGCGCACCGGTGGATCCCCAGGCCGAAGGCCACGTGGCGGTTCTCGGCCCGGTCGATGATGAACCGGTCGGCGTCGGGGAAGGCCGCGGGGTCGCGGTTGGCCGCCGGGAAGCCGAGCAGGATCCAGTCGTCCTCCTTCATCGCCACGCCCAGGTAGTCCATGTCGTGCTTGACCAGGCGGGCCATCGTCACCGGGGCGTAGAAGCGCAGGAACTCCTCGAGCGCGACCGTCATCAGGTCGGGCTCGTGGACGAGCCGCTCGAGGTCCGAGGGGTTCTGGGCGAGATGCCAGAGCGAGGAACCGATCGCCGACCAGGTCGTGTCGATGCCGGCCACGAGGATCAGGATCATCGTGCCGAAGACGTGCTCGACCGCGAGCTTCTGCCCGTCGATCTCGGCGTTCAACAAGAAGGTCGTCAGATCGTCGCGGGGGTGGACCTGGTGGTCCTCGATCTGGCGGGTGAAGTACTCCTCGATCGGCTCGAAGGCCGCGATGCGCTCGTCCATCGGCAGGTCGACCGACTCGGTGACGGTGTGGACGATGTCGATGAAGACCTCGGTGTCCTCCTCCGGAAAGCCCAGCATCTGGCGGATCACCGAGGGTGGAATGAGCCGCGCGTACTCCCAGCTGGCCTCGACGACGTCGCTCTCGGCGAGCCGGTCGAGCAGGGTGCGGCACAACGCGCGCACCTGGGGCTCGAGCGGGTTGATCGCGCCGGGTGAGAAGGCGGGCAGGATCAGCTTGCGCGCGATCTGGTGGAAGGGCGGGTCCGAGGTGATCGGCGGGGCGACCCCGATCGGGCTCGGCAGGGCCAACTCGTCGGGCCGCCCGTCGTTCATGATCACCGTGCGGCTGGTGAAGTTCTTGGTGTCCTTCGCGATCCGGCTGACCCCCTCGTGGGTCGCCGGGAACCACGCGCCCCCGTAGCGCTCGGTGTGGGCGACCGGGCAGCGCTGGCGCAGCTCCTCCCAGATCGGGTACGGGTCGGCCACCCAGGCGGGGTCGGTGTGGTCGAAGTCGGTCGCGAAGTCGGTGACCGGGGTCTTCTCGAGGGTCATTCGACCACCCGCACGGCGTGCTCGGGGCAGTTGGCCTGGGCCAGTCGCGCGAGCTCGAGCGCGCCCTCGCCGAGCTCGCCGGCGGCGAGCACGACACCGTTGCCCAGCTCGTCGAAGCCGAAGACGCTCGGCGCGATCGAGAAGCACCGGCCTTGACCCTGGCAGAGATCCCCGTCGATGACGACCCTCATGACACCCCCCGAACTGCTTGCGCGCACATTACTATCCGGTAGTCGTCACGCCGTCGCCCGGCTCGTCGACGGCGTCGGCCTCGTCGATCTCCTCGCGCGAGATCCCGAGGAAGTACAGCACGGCGTCGAGGTAGGGAACCGACAGGGCCGCGTCGGCGTGGGCCGCCACGACCGGCTTGGCGTTGAAGGCGATCCCGAGCCCGGCCGCCGTGAGCATGTCGATGTCGTTCGCCCCGTCGCCGACCGCGACCGTCTGGGCGAGCGGGACGCCCACCTCCGCGGCGAAGCGGCGCAGCGCGGCCGCCTTGCCCGGGCGGTCCACGATCGCCCCCTGGAGCCGGCCGGTGAGCCGTCCGTCGTCGATCTCGAGCCGGTTGGCCGCGAGGTGCGCCACCCCGAGGTCGGCGAGGAGGGGCTCGAGGACCTCGACGAAGCCCCCCGAGACGACGGCCGGCACGTAGCCCAGGCGCGCCAGGGTGCGTAGCAGGGTGCGGGCCCCGGGGTTGAGTCGCAGTCGGGCGCGCACCTCGTCGAGCACACCCGCCTCGAGCCCCGCGAGCAGCGCCACCCGGCGGCGCAGCGCCTCGGCGAAGTCGATCTCGCCGGCCATCGCCGCGGCCGTGATCGCGGCCACCTCGGCGGCCCGGCCGGAGGCCTCGCCCAGCCGGTCGATCACCTCGTCGCGCAGGAGCGTCGAGTCGGCGTCCATCACCACGAGGTGCTTGGCTCGCCGGTGCAGCCCGGCCCGCTGGGTCGCCACGTCGAGCCCCACGGCGCCGGCGGTCTCGGCCATCGCCGCACGCAGGCGCACGAGGTCGGGGCCGGCGACGACGAGCTCGTAGCACTCCACCGGGTAGCGCGCGAGGTGGACGATCCGCTCGCACGTCGCCCCACAGGCCGCGATCCCCGCGAAGACCCGGTGGAGCTGCTCGGCCCGGATCGCCGGGGCGAGCAGGGTGACGAGGAGGCGACGGCCGATCACCTCGTCGCTCGGGGTGACGGCCTCGACGCGCGTCTCGATGCCGCGCCCGGCCACCTCACGGGTGGACAACGCGCTGGCGATCGCCTCGGGCCCGAGCCCCTCACCGGTCACCTCCGCGCACAGCACCAGGGTCCCGCGGATGGTGATCTGGGCCACGTCCATCAACGTGACGTCGCCACCCTCGAGCCCGCTCAGCGCCGCGAAGAGCTCCGCGCCGACCCCGACCCGGTCCGGGCCGCTCACGGTCACCAAGAAGGTGGGGCGCGACATGCCAGCAGGTTAGGGGGCCGGCTCGGGCCCCTCGCTCGCGCGCAGCGCGCGCACGCGTTCGACCTCGGGGTCGGCGCGCGCGTCGAAGCGCCACAGCGCCGGCAGGGCCGCCCCGACCGCGACCACCGAGCCGGTGCACGCCACCCCACCCAGGGCGAGCGAGGCCCGCAGGCCCACCCAGGCGGCCATCGCCCCCGCACGGAACTGGCCGGCGGTCGGCCCGAGGGAGTACGAGATCATCTCGAGCCCCGCCATGCGCCCGCGCACCTCGGGGGCGATCGACTCGTTCCACAGCGTCTGTCGGAAGATGCCCGAGACCGCGTCGCCGGCCCCGCCCACGACGAGCCCGACCAGGGCGAGCGGGAGTGAGCGGGCGACCCCGAAGAGGGCCACCCCGAGCCCCCACAGGGCCGCGCTCGCCACGACGGCCCGCCCGTAGTGGTGCACCCGGCGGGTCCAGCGCGAGGTGACGGTCGCGAGCAGCGCCCCGAGCGGGAGACCGACGTAGAGCAGGGCCAGGGCGTAGCGCTCGTCGAAGCGTGCCGCGACGAAGGGCACCATCGTGACCGGGTAGGCCAGCACCATCGCGAGCAGGTCGATGACGTAGGTGCCCGTCACGTCGGGTCGACGACGGGCGTAGCGCGCCGCCTCGCGCAGTGCCGCGAGGTCGCCGTCGCCCCCTCCGGTGCCCCGTCGCAGGGCCGGGGCGAGGCGCACCGAGGCGAGCAGGACGAGGGTGGCCCCGGCGGTGAGAAGGGTGGCCCCGTAGACCGCCCGCGGGCCCCACGTCACCGCCGCGAGGCCCCCGAGGGCGGGGCCGAGGATGGAGGCGACCGTGCCCCCCAAGGTCGAGAGCGTGGCCGCCGAGCGCTGGAGGTCGTGGGCGACGAGGACCTGGTCGAGCGCGGCGAGGCTCGGCGACTGGAGGCTCTGGGCCGCCGCGACGACGCCGGCGAAGACGTAGAGGACCACGACCGTGGGGTGGATGGCGAGGGCGTTGACGAAGAGCGCCACCGTCGCCAGCGCGACGACGAGCTCGGTCGCGACGACGAGCCGGCGCCGGTCGACCCGGTCGGCGAGCGCCCCGCCCCACAGACCGAAGGCGACCAGGGGGACCAGCTCGACGAGGCCCAGCGCGCCGACGGCCGCGGTCGAGTGCGTGAGGTCGCGCAGCTGGAACGGCGCCGTGACGTAGGTGGCTTGGTCGCCGAGCATCGAGACGAAGCCCGCGAGGAAGAGCCGTCGGTAGGCCGGCGACGCCCGCAACGGCGCGAGGTCGACGCCGAGCCTCACGCCCGCTCCGCCACCCAGCCCTCGCCCTCCACGTACCGGCGCAGCACCCGGGCCGGCACACCCCCGAGCACCACCCGGTCCGGGAACGTCCCGCGCACGACCGCCCCGGCCGCGACGACCGTGTTGCGCCCGAGGGTCGTGCCCGGCAGGATCACCGCGTGGGCGCCGACCCAGCTGCCCGAGCCGATGGCGACGGCCGCCTCCTTCGGCCGCTGCCAGCCGATGGGCGCGTCGGGGTCGTCGTAGGAGTGATTCTGGTCGGTGATGTAGACGTAGGGACCGGTCTGGATGTCGTCGCCGAGCTCGATCGACCAGTGGCCCACGATGTGCGAGCCCCGACCGATGACGCAGTGGCGCCCGATGCTGACCGTCGGGCGCTTGAGCATCTCCTGGCCCGGGCCGATCCCCGCGGCGAGGGTCACGTAGGGACCCACCAGCGTGTCCTCGCCGATCGCGAGGTAGCGCTCGTTGTAGATGACCCCCTGGGGCGCGAGCAGCGCGGCGCCGCGCCCGAAGGAGCAGAAGGCCGACGCGTACTCGTCGTCCGGGCCGATCGTCGCGACCTCGTCGAGGTAGCGGCGGGCCCGTCGCACAGCGGCGCCGAGTCGCCGGCGGAGGACCAGGCGCGCACGCACGGCGAAACGCTAGCCCCGGTCCCACGCCCCTGGGGCTAGCGTCGACGCGTGGCGCACGACGTCGTCGTGATCGGGGCGGGATTCGGGGGACTGGCCGCGGCGGTCGCGCTGCGCCGAGCCGGCGTCTCCGACGTCGTCGTGCTCGATCGCGCCGCCGAGGTCGGCGGCACCTGGCGCGACAACACCTACCCGGGCTGCCGCTGCGACGTGGGCTCGAACCTCTACTCCCTCTCCTTCGCCCCCAACCCGGAGTGGTCCAACACCTACAGCTACCAGCCCGAGATCCAGCGCTACTTGGTCGACGTCGTCGAGCGTTACCACGTGCGACCACTCCTGCGACTCGGCCACGAGGTGACCCGGGTCGCCTTTGAGCGGACCTCGGGCCTGTGGCACGTCGAGGGTCCCTTCGGCGTGCGGCGCGCGCGCTGCGTCGTGCTCGCCACGGGCAGCCTCTCCGAGCCGCGGCTCCCGGCGATCCCCGGGATCGAGGCGTTCGCGGGCCCGAGCATGCACACCGCGCGGTGGGACGACACCGTCGAGCTCGCCGGCCGGCGCGTGGCGGTCGTCGGAACGGGGGCCAGCGCCGTTCAGGTGGTGCCCGAGGTCGCGGCCGTGGCCGGAGAGCTGACCGTCTTCCAGCGCACGGCGCCGTGGGTCCTCCCCCACGGCGGGCGGGCCGTTCCCGCGCGCACCCGCGCCCTCTACCGCCGACTGCCGCCCCTCCAGCGCCTCGCCCGCCTGGGCCACTACCTCCAGCGCGAGCTCCTGGTCCTCGGCTTCGTGAAGGACCCCGCGCGCCTGACCCGCGGCGAGGCGATGGCCCGCGCCAACCTCCGGGCCCAGGTAAACGACCCCGATCTGCGCGCTCGGCTCACCCCCGACTACCGACTCGGCTGCAAGCGGGTGCTGCTCTCGAACGACTACTACCCGGCCCTCGCCCGCGCGAACGTCGAGCTCGTCACCGACGCCATTGAGCGCCTCGAGCCCACGGGGGTGCGCACGTCCGACCGGAAGCTCCACGAGGTGGACGTCGTCGTGTGGGCCACGGGCTTCCGCGTGACCGACAACCCCGTCGTCGCGCGCGTCGCCGACGCCGACGGGCGTTCCCTCGCCGAGGCCCTCGCCGGACGCCTCGACCACTACCGCGGCACGACCTTCCCGGGCTTTCCCAATCTCTTCATGCTGGGTGGCCCCAACACCGGTCTCGGCCACTCCTCGGTCGTGTTCATGATGGAGAGCCAGCTGCGCTACGTCACCGGGGCCGTCGAGCGGGCGCTCGCCGAGCACGCGCTGATCGAGCCGACGGCCGAGGCGGCGCGGGCCTGGACGGGTCGACTGCGTGACCGGCTGCCCGCCACCGTCTGGGGGACGGGGTGTGCGAGCTGGTACCTCACCGAGACCGGCGTCAACACCACGATCTGGCCCGACTTCACCTTCACCTTCCGACACGCGACGCGCCGCTTCGACGCCCGCGACCACCGAGTGGCCGCGGCACCCGCGACCCTCTAGTCGAGGTTGATCGGGGCGTCGACGTCGAGATCATCGGTCGCCCCCACCACGTCGGGCATCTGGGCCCGGGCGAGGTGAGCGCGCACCCGCTCGTCGATCTCGGCCATGAGCTGGGGGCTCTCGCGAAGGAACGTCTTCACGTTCTCGCGTCCCTGGCCGAGTTGCTCGCCCTCGTAGGTGAACCAGGCGCCGGCTTTCTTGACGAAGCCCAACTCCACCGCGACGTCGAGGACCGACCCCTCCCGGCTGATCCCCTTGCCGTACATGATGTCGAACTCGGCCTGACGGAAGGGCGCCGCGCACTTATTCTTCACGACCTTCACCCGCGTACGGTTGCCCACGACCTCGGTGCCGTCCTTGATGGACTCGATGCGTCGGATGTCGAGGCGCACCGAGGCGTAGAACTTCAGCGCGCGCCCGCCCGGGGTCACCTCGGGCGAGTTGTGCACCACGACGCCGTCAACGAGGTAGTTGTGGGACTTCTCCACCTCGATGTCGAACCGCCGCATCGACCGCGTGGGCGCCTTGTCGCGGATGTCCGTGATCGGCATCGCCACCAACTCGAAGCGCATCGGCCGCGTCACGGGCTCCACGGCGAAGCGGCCGCGGAAGCGTGGCAGGAGCTTGTAGTCCATGCTCGGATGGATGAAGGGGGCGATGAGTGCCTGGAACTTCGTCGACTCAGCCGTCGAGAAGACGAGGACGGCCTTCTGGCGCGAGCCCCGACTCGTCAACTCTGTCTGGACTCCCCACGTATCGGCCAGGTGCGCCACCAGCCGCTCCCTCGTGACCGGGGCCATCGCTTCGACGCAGATTTCGATCCGGCCCGCGCCACCCGCCGTCGGTGCCTGAACGCCCTGGGAACGCACGGAAAGGGTACCGTCGTCCATGTACCACAGGGCCAGCGAGAGCGGCGTGAGGCCTTTGAAGAAGTCGTCGTCCAAGACCTTCTTCCCGTCGACGTAGAGCGCGTGACGCGTCTCGGCGAGTTCGGGCAGCGGCTCGAAAAGGTAGGTCACGACGCCGTCCTTTCGGACGTGTCGCGAAGGGGTGAGGTTCGAAAAGAGCGACGCCTTCCAGTCGGCGTAGGCGACCTGCTTCGGCCCGTGTGAGTAGCGAAATCTCGCCCCGTAGCCACTGCGCGTCGGCGACAGTGCCCCACCGCCCATGAGGGTGCCGCGCAGCGCCTCCCACTGGAAGTCCGAGAGGTAGTGGGGCAGCGCCTGAAGGACGTTCTCCCCCACCCGGAGATCCTGCGCCTCCTTCCAACCCGAAGGTGTGCGCACGAGGTGATTGGGCGTCGCGGCGAACTGCGCCCGCCCGTTAGCCATGGGCTTAGCCACGGTCACCTGGATGAATCGGTCGGTCGGTCCGTTATCGAACCAGTTGACGACCCTGCGGGGGACAACCCGACCCAGCTCGGGGTCGAAGGAGAGCACCTCCACGGGAAGCCTCTGGTTGACGATCTTGCCGATCCTTTCGGTCGAGCCGTCGGCGAGGACGACGCGGGTCGAGTACTGGAAGCACCCGTAGATCACCCCGACTTTCTCGCGCAACTGGTTGATGAAGACGGCGATGGTGTTCGACTTGGAGAGCGCGCCGGTGATCTTGCGCAGGGCCTGGCTCATGAGCCGGGCCTGCAGCCCCACGTGAGTGTCGCCCATGTCCCCTTCGATCTCGGCGCGCGGGGTGAGGGCCGCCACGGAGTCGATGATGATGACGTCGAGGGCGCCCGAGCGGATCAGCATGTCGGTAATCTCGAGCGCCTGCTCGCCCGTGTCGGGCTGGCTGATCAAGAGGTCGTCGACGTTCACCCCGATGGCCCGGGCGTAGACCGGGTCCATCGCGTGCTCGGCGTCGATGTAGGCGCACACCCCGCCGTTGCGCTGGGCCTCGGCCACCACGTGCATGGCCAGGGTCGACTTGCCCGAGGACTCCGGGCCGTAGACCTCGACGACGCGGCCCCGCGGGAGACCGCCGATCCCGAGCGCCAGGTCGAGCGCGAGGGCGCCGGTGGGGATGGCCTCGATGGCGAAGTCGGGGGCCTCGCCCATGCGCATGATCGAGCCCTTGCCGAACTGTTTCTCGATCTGGCTGAGCGCGGCGTCCAGGGCCTTCGCGCGGTCGTCGGTCGCCATTGGTGTCTCCTTAACTCGTGGTCGGCGGGCACGCTAGGTGTCCGCTGTCACAACGTTCCTCCGCTCCCGGCAGCGTAGTACGAACAAGTGTTCGCCGACAGGACCCTAGGTCCGTGCGGCGTAGACCGCCCGCTCGAGCTCCTGGTGGAGGGGGTAGGTCCCCGTCGGCAGGAGCTGGGTGTAGAGGGCCGCGCCGATCCCCTCGAGGGGGTCGACGAAGAACGTGGTCGAGGCCGCCCCACCCCACGAGAGGGTCCCCGCCGAGACCGGCGTGCGCGCGGCCGCGGGATCGAGCACGACCGACATCCCGAGGCCGAAGCCCAGTCCCGCGTTCTCGGCGAGGCCGTAGCGGTCGCGCGCGGTGGCGGCGAGGTCCCCGCCCCCGGGCAGCTGGTTCTCCCCCACGAGCTCGAAGGTCGAGGGCCGCACGAGGGTGACCCCGTCGCTCGTCCCGCGGCCCACGAGCACGTTCATGAACCGGTGGTAGTCGGCGGCCGTCGAGAGCAGGCCGCCGCCGCCGTCGAGGAGGTTCGGGGGGCGCAGCGCGAACCTCCCCCACTCCTCGAAGGCCGCCGCTCCCTCGGCGCCGGGCAGGTAGAGCTGGGCGAGCCGCTCGGCCTTGCTCGCGGGACAGGAGAAGGCCGTGTCGACCATGCCCAAGGGCGAGAAGACCCGTCGCGCGAGGTGGGCGTCGAGGGGCTCACCGCTCCAGATCTCGACGAGGCGCCCAAGGACGGTGGTGGCGACCGAGTAGGTGAAGGCCTCCCCCGGCTCGAAGACGAGCGGCAGCGACGCCCAGTCGTCGACCGCTCCGGCGAGGTCGACCCCGGGCTTCATCAAGAAGTCGTAGCCGGCCTCGCGGTAGAGCGCGTCCACCGGATGGCACCGCTGGAAGCCGTAGGTGAGCCCGGCCGTGTGGCTGAAGAGGTGGCGCACGGTGATCGGGCGGGTGGCCGGGGCGAGCTCGGGTGCCTCGACGGTTCCTCCGACGAAGACGCGGGGCTCGGCGAAGGCGGGGATCCACCGGCGCACCTCGTCGTCGAGGGCGTAGTGGCCCTCCTCCAGCAGGGCCAGGGCCGCGAGGGCCACCACGGGCTTGGTCATCGAGTAGATCCGCCAGAGGGTCTCGGGCCCGACGGGTCGTCCCCGTTCGCGGTCGGCGAGGCCGCCGCCGGCGACGTAGACCAGCCGACCCTCGCGGGCCACCGTGACGAGCCACCCCGAGAGACGGCCGTCCTCGACGTAGGGCGTGAAGACCTCGTCGATCGCGTCGAGCCCGAGCGGGTCGAACCCCGCGTCGCGTGGCTCGGCGTCGGGGGCGAGGTCGGGCCAGTCGCGCACGCGACGACGCTACCGGCGCTCGAGGGCGCGGCGCAGCACGTTGAGGGCGCTGATCGCGGTGTAGTGGCGTACCCGGGTGCGGTCACCGGCGAGGTGCAGGCGGGTCGTGGTGACCTCGCCGTCGAGGGAGAGCCCGACGAACACCGTCCCGGGCGCCTCACCGTCTTGGGGCTCGGGGCCCGCGACGCCGGTGACGGCGAGGCCCACGTCGCTCGCGAGCACGGCCACGACGCCGCGCGCCATCGCACCGGCGGCCTCGGCCGAGACCACCGGACCCTCGGGCACGCCGAGCAGGTCGACCTTCACCCGGCTCGCGTAGCTCACGACACCGCCCACGAACCAGTGCGACGCCCCGGCCACGTTCACCAGCCGACTCGCGATCAGCCCACCGGTGAGCGACTCGGCCACCGCGAGGGTGAGCCCGGCCGCCCGCAGGCGCGTCGCCACGGCGAACTCCATCGTCTCCTCGTCGACGCCAAAGACGATGTCCCCGAGCCGCTCGGCGATCGCCGAGCGGACCCGGGCCTCTTCGCCGTCGAGCAGCGAGCCCGCGTCGGCGGCGTCGGCGCCGCGCGCGGTGAGACGGACCTTGATCCCCTCGATCCCCGAGGCCAAAAAGGCGATGGTGACCCGGCCGTCGGACTCGAGCGCCTCGAAGCGCCCGGCCAGAGCCTCGGCCAGGGCCGACTCGCTCGAGCCCCAGGTGCGCAGCACCCGGCTCGCGATCACCGCCGTCTCTCCGGCGGCGCTCTGGCGCTCGAGCAGGTCGGGTAGGACCGCGCGCTCGAACATGTCGGCCATCTCGTCGGGCACTCCGGGCAGAAGGTAGGTGACCTTCAGGCCCACCCGGCAGACGAGGCCGGGCGCGGTGCCCCGGGTCTGGGGGATGACGGTGGCCCCGCGCGGGACGTCGGCCTGGCGGAGGTTGTTCTCGGGCATCGCGCGGCCCCGACGGGTGAAGAACTCCCGCATCGCCCCGACCAGGCTCTCGTCGCGCTCGAGGGGGACGTTCATCACCGTCGCCATCGCCTCGCGGGTGATGTCGTCCTGGGTCGGCCCGAGGCCGCCACAGACGATGACCGCGTCGGCCCGCGCGAGGGCGGTGCGCAGAGCCAGGACGATCCGGTCGTGGTTGTCCCCGACGTGCTGGTGGAAGTAGCTGGAGAGCCCGTTGGCGGCCAGGTGCTCGCCGAGCCACTGGGCGTTCGTGTCGGCGATCTGGCCGAGCAGCAGCTCGGTGCCGACGGCGACGACCTCAACGCGCACGGGCGAGCACCTTCTTGCCGTCGGCGTAGTACTGCCAGCCCGTGTAGAGCGTGAGGGCGACCGCGATCCAGATCGTGACGTCGGCGAAGGCCGGGCGCCCGGCCGTGAAGGGCAGCACCGTGAAGGCGATCGCCCAGTCCTGGGCGAACGTCTTCCACTTGGCCAGGCGGCTCGCCGGGATCGAGAGGCCCCGGCGCGAGGCGTGGGAGCGGTAGACGCTCATCCAGATCTCGCGCAGCGTGATGAGGATCGCCGGCGCGACGAAGAAGGAGACGGGTTGGGGCCGCGACAGCACGCACGCCCACAGCCCACCGATGACGACGACCTTGTCGGCCAAGGGGTCGAGGAACGCGCCCGAGGTGGTCGTCCCGTGCCGACGAGCGACGATCCCGTCGAAGTAGTCCGAGGCCGCCACGGCGAGCCCCACCGCCACCGTCCACCACGAGACGCGGTGGTCGACGAGCAGCCAGATGAAGACCGGGGCGATGACCAGCCGGAAGCCCGTCATGAGGTTGGCGGGGGTCAGGAGGGCGGTTGGGCCGAAGCGCTTCTCCTCGGGACTCACGCGAGCACCGCCTCAAGGTCCGTGCCCCGGCTCGCGACGATCGTGCACCCCACCACGTCCCCCACGCTACGGGCCCCCTCCACGTAGACGACGCCGTCGATCTCGGGGCACTCGCGCACGGTGCGCCCCACGCCCGGCGCGTCGACCAGCACCCACTGGTGGGTCCCCACGAGCGCGTCACGCTTGCGCGCGGTGATGGCGTCTTGGACGTCGGAGGCCTCGCGCAGCCGTTCGAGGGCGAGACCGCGCGCCACGCGACCGTCCTGGGCGTGGGCCGGCGTGCCGGCCTCGTCGGAAAACGTGAAGAAGCCGGCCCAGTCGAGTTGGGCCGCCTCGAGGAAGTCGAGCAGGGCCGCCTGGTCGTCCTCGGTCTCGCCGGGGTAGCCGAGGATGAACGACGAGCGGAAGGCGGCGCCGGGCTCGGCGCGGCGGATCGCCGCGATGCGCTCCAGGAACCGCTCGCCGTCACCCCACCGTCGCATCCGGCGCAGCAGGGGCCTCGAGGCGTGCTGGAGCGAGAGGTCGAAGTAGGGCACGCCCGTGGCGAGCACCGCCTCGATCAGACCCTCGGTCAGGCCGCTCGGGTACAGGTAGAGCAGACGGAGCCGCTCCACCTCCTCGGTGAGGCGACGGGTGAGCTCGACGAGCGGCTGGGCCCCGCCCTCGTCGAGGACCTCGAGGGCCCCGCCCCGGCCCGCGCGACGCCGGTCGTGGCCCCAGCTGGCGAGGTCCTGGGCCACGAGCACCAGCTCGCGCACGCCACCCGCGACGAGGACGCGAGCCTCGCCCAGCACGTCCTCGGTCGAGCGGCTGCGCTGGTCGCCCCGGAAGCTCGGGATGGCGCAGAAGCCACAGCGCCGGTCGCAGCCCTCGGCCACCTTGAGGTAGGCCCACGGCGCGCGCGCGGGTGGACGCGGCAGGTTGAGCAGGTCGAAATCCGGCGGGGTCGACGCGCGCAGCGCGACCGGCGTCGTCGTGAGGGAGCGGCCGAACCCGGCGACGAGGTCGACTTCGGGCAGGGCGGCGGCGAGCTCGTCGCCGTAGCGCTCGGCCATGCAGCCGGTGACGACCAGGCGAGCCCCGTCTCGGCGTCGCTCGGCGAGGTCGAGCACCGTCTCGATCGACTCCTCGCGGGCCGCCTCGATGAAGGCGCACGTGTTGGCGACCACGAGCTCGGCCTCCTCGGCCGAGGTCGCCGGGGCGTAGCCCTCGGCCACGAGGTAGCCGGCCAGCTTCTCAGAATCGACGTGGTTCTTGGGACAGCCCAGGGTCTCGATCCAGTACCGCACGCCGTCTCCTCACGCGACGACACCGAGCGCCGCGCGCTCGGTGTCCTGGCGGAGAGGGAGGGATTTGAACCCTCGGGCCCACTTTCGCAGGCCGCATTCTTAGCAGGAATGTGGTTTAAACCAGACTCACCCACCTCTCCAGCGCCACGCACTTTAGTCGGAGTGCCCGGGGGCGGTCGGGGGCGGCGTCTGGTGCGCTGAGAGGAGACTACGACCCCGCGGGAGGGGGCGTTACACTCTCCTGCCGTGGCCTCTCGGCCCGGGGAAGGGGAGTCCCATGCGTAAGGCCCGCCTCGCACTGTCGGCCGTGCTCGGCGCGACGTCGCTCGTCGTGCTCGGGGCGTCGGGGGGTGTTGCCGGCGCGTCCTCGGCCGGCGCGCTCGCCGCGTGCAAGAAGTCGGTGCCCGCCCACGAGTTCGTCAAGGGCCAGCTCACGGTCGCGACCGACTCGCCGGCCTACACGCCGTGGTTCGTCAACAACAAGCCGAGCAACGGCAAGGGATACGAGTCGGCCGTCGCCTACGCGATCGCCAAGGAGCTCGGAGTCCCCCGCGCGAAGGTCACCTGGGTGGTCGAGCCCTTCGACTCCAGCTACGTCCCCGGAGTGAAGAAGTTCGACTTCGACATCAACGAGATCTCCTACACGGCCGCGCGGGCCAAGGTGGTCACCTTCTCCACCAGCTACTACGACGTGACCCAGTCGATCGTGGCCCTGAAGACCAACCCCATCGTGAAGAAGCACTCGCCCGCCGAGCTCAAGTCCTACCTCTACGGTGACCAGATCGGCACGACCGGGCTCGCCTACATCAACGACCACATACAGCCCACGCGCACCCCGCGCGTTTACTCGACGCTCGACCAGGCCGTCGCGGCTCTCCAAACCCACCAGATCGACGCGATCGTCGTGGACACGCCCGACGGCCAGTACATGGCCTCGGCGCAGATCCAGAACGCCAAGCACCAGTCGATCGCGACCCAGGTCGGCCAGTTCCCCTCGACCGGGGAACACTTCGGCCTGCTCTTCCAGAAGGGCAACCCGCTGGTGGGCTGCGTGAACACGGCCATCGAGGCCCTCAAGGCCAACGGGACCCTGGCGGCCCTGCAGACGAAGTACCTCGGCATCTACAACCAGGTGCCCGTCATCCAGCCCTAGACGTGTCCTCGGCGCCCGACGGCGAGCCGGTCGCCCCGGACCTCTTCGCCTCGGCCCGCCAGCGACTGCTCGCGGGCCGCGGGGGGCAGGTGGCGAGCACGGTCTCGAGCGTCGTCGTCATCGGCGGCCTCGCGGTCGTCTTCTGGCTCGCGCCCGGCGGCGCGACGATGCGCTACTTCTT
>JAKCEK010000146.1 GCA_021838005.1 Actinomycetes bacterium | reverse complement strand
CGAGCTCGGCGAGCCAGGCGGCCACCCCCAGGGTGGCGCGGCGCACCGTCGCCCGGTTCATCCCCGCCGGCCCCGCCACCTCGGGCCCGCGCAGCCCGGCCGTGCCGAAGGTGAGGGGCGGCTCGAAGTGGCGCGCGAGGGCCGCCTCGTCGCCCGCGGCCAGCAGCGCCTCGAGCGTGGCCCGGTCGCCCTCGTCGGGGTCGAGCGCGCACCAGGCGCGTACGCGCGCCGCCCAGTCGCTCACAGCACCGGGACGAGCCGCGCGAGGAGCTCGCCCAGCGAGGCCGACGCGCGCCGGCCGGCCTCGAGGACCTCTCGGTGGTCGAGGGCGGCCGGACCGACCCCGGCGGCGAAGTTCGACACCAGCGAGAGCCCCACCACCTCGGCCCCGAGGTGGTGGGCGGCGATCGCCTCGAGGACCGTCGACATCCCGACGAGCGTCGCGCCCAGGCGGCGCGCCATCTCGATCTCCGCCGGGGTCTCGTAGTGGGGGCCGCGCAATCCGAGGTAGACGCCCTCGGGGAGGGGCGCGACCGCGCCGACCCGCTCGCGCAGCCGGCGGCTGTAGAGGTCGGTCAGGTCGACGAAGCGTCCCGCGAGCGGCGCGGGCGGGGCGGGGCCCTCGAGTGGGGAGGTCCCGGTGAGGTTGAGGTGGTCGCGCACGACCACGACCGACCCCGGCCCGATCGCGGGGTCGACGCTCCCCGAGGCGTTGGTGAGCACGACGGCGCGGGCCCCGGCCGCCACGACCGTGCGCACCGGGTGGACGACGCGGTGGGCGTCGTGGCCCTCGTAGAGGTGGACCCGCCCGCTCACCAACGCCACCGTGCGCCCCGCGTGACGCACGGTGAGGATCGCCCCGTCGTGGCCGGCCACGCTCGGGGCGGCGAAGCCCGGGAGCGTCGAGGAGACGACCACGCTCTCGGGCTCGCCCAGGGCGGCCGCGCCCTCGCGCCAGCCCGAGCCCAGCACCACCGCGAGGTCGTAGCGCTCGACGCCGGTGCGCGCGCACAGCTCTCTGGCCGCCCGCGCGGCCAGTCCGTAGGGATCCTCTACTGGCCGATCGTGTGCCACACCGTGCTCGTCTCGACGAAGGCCCGCAGCCTCTTGAGGCTCCGGTCCCGGGGGTCGGCGCCGCGCAGCACCCGCGTCACCGTCTCGGCGGCGAGCGCGGCGAGCTCGCCGGCGAGGTCGTCCTCGGCGCCCCCGAGGTCGAGGCCGTCGACGTCCTCGTGGCTCGCGAGCACCGGGGCCAGCTCGCCGGTGCGACCGGTCAGGACGTTGAGCGCCCCGGGCACCAGGTCGCTCGTCGCCGACATCTCGCCGAGCAGCACGGCCGGGATCGGACGCGTCTCGCTCGCCAGCGCGACGACGGCGTTTCCCGTGGCCAGCGGCGCCGCGACGGCGTCGACGAGGGCCTCGAGCGACGAAGCCTGGTCGGCGAGAACGCCCACCACCCCACTCGGCACCGGCACCGAGAAGTTGAAGTAGGGCCCGGCCACCGGGTTCTGGCTCCCGAGGACCTGGGCGACCTTGTCGCACCACCCCGCGTACCACACGAGCCGGTCGATCGAGCGCCCGACGCTCGCCCGGGCCTCGCCCGCGCGGAGCCCTTCGGCCCGGCCCACCTGCTCGGCCAACTCCCCGGCGCGCGCCTCGGCCATCTCGGCGAGCCGGTAGAGGACCTGGCCGCGGTTGGAGGGGGCGAGCGACCACCAGGCGCGCTGGGCCGAGCGCGCGGCGACCACCGCGTCACGCACGTCCTTGCGCGAGGCCTGGGCGACGTTCGCGAGGAATCGACCCTTCGCGTCGACGATCTCGTAGCTGCGCCCCGACTCCGAGCGAGGGAAGGCACCGCCCACGAGGAGCTTGTAGGTCTTTCGCACGTCGAGGCGCTCAGACATCGAGGTAGGCCTCCAGCCCGTGGCGGCCGCCCTCGCGCCCGAACCCCGACTCGCGGACCCCCCCGAAGGGGCTGGCGGGGTCGAAGCGGTTGTAGGTGTTGGCCCACACGACCCCCGCGCGAAGCCGCTCGGCGACCCACAGGGTGCGCGACCCCTTCTCACTCCACACCCCACAGGCCAGCCCGTAGGTCGTGTTGTTGGCCTTGGCCACGGCCTCCTCGGGCGTACGGAAGGTGAGGACCGAGAGCACCGGGCCGAAGACCTCCTCGCGCGCGATCCGGTGGGTCTGGGCGACCTCGGTGAAGACGGTCGGGGCAAACCAGTAGCCCCGCTCGGGCAGCGCGCACGGGCTGGTGTAGCGGGTCGCGCCCTCGCGCTCGCCCCAGTCGGTGAGCTCGCGGATCTTCTCGAGCTGGGCCGCCGAGTTGATCGCCCCGACGTCGGTGTTCTTGTCGAGGGGGTCGCCCACGCGCAGCTGGTCGACGCGGCGACGCAGCCGGTGCAGGACCTCCTCGGCGACGGACTCTTGGACGAGGAGCCGTGAACCGGCGCAGCACACGTGGCCCTGGTTGAAGAAGATTCCGTCGACGATGCCCTCGACCACCTCGTCGATCGGCGCGTCGTCGAAGACGATGTTCGCCCCCTTGCCCCCCAGTTCGAGGGTGAGGCGCGTCCCGCGGCCCGCGAGACGGCGTTGGATGACCTTGCCGACCTCGGTCGAGCCGGTGAAGGCCACCTTGTCGACCGGCGAGGCCACCAGGGCGGCGCCCGCCGAGCCGTCCCCGGTCACGACGTTCACGACGCCGTCGGGCAGCTCGGCCTGCTGGAGGATCTCGGCGAGGACGAGAACACTGAGCGGCGTCGTCTCGGCCGGCTTGAGCACGCAGGTGTTACCGGCGGCGAGCGCCGGCGCGAGCTTCCAGGCCGCCATGAGCAGGGGGAAGTTCCAGGGGATGATCTGGCCGGCGACGCCCAGGGGCCGGGGGTCCGGCCCGAACCCGGCGTGGTCGAGCTTGTCGGCCCAGCCGGCGTAGTAGAAGAAGTGCGCCGCGGCGAGCGGGACGTCGAGGTCGCGGCTCTCGCGGATCGGCTTGCCGTTGTCGAGGCTCTCGAGGACCGCGAGCTCGCGGCTGCGCTCTTGGATCAACCGGGCGATCCGGAAGAGGTACTTCGAGCGCTGCGGGCCGGTCGTCTTGCGCCACACCTTGTCGTAGGCGCGCCGGGCGGCCGCCACGGCCGCGACGACGTCGGCCTCGCCGGCCTGGGCGACCCGGGCCAGGGGCTCCTCGGTCGCGGGGTTGAGCGTCTCGAAGGTCGCCCCGTCGGCGGCCTCCACGAAGGCCCCGCCGACGAAGAGCCCGTAGCTCTCGCGTAGTCGCGCGACCGCGGCCGACTCCGGCGCCGGGTCGTACTCGAGGGCCGAGACCGTCGAGGCGGGCCGGTCGTCCATCAGTCCACCGAGACCCGGTCCGGGCGGGCGTAGGCGCCCGAGCGCTGCTTGCGCCGCTGCAGGAGCAGGTCGTTCACGAGCGAGGAGGCCCCGAAGCGGAAGAGCGCCGGGTCGAGCCACGCCGAGCCGGCCGTCTCGTTCACCACAACGAGGTAGCGCAGTGCCTCCTTGGTCGTGCGGATCCCGCCCGCCGCCTTCACCCCGACGAGGCGCCCCGTCGACTCGGCGAAGTCACGGACCGCCTCGAGCATGACCAGGGTCGTGGGCAGGGTCGCGTTGGTGGCGACCTTGCCGGTCGAGGTCTTGATGAAGTCGGCGCCGGCCAGCATGGCCAGCCAGCTCGCCCGGCGCACGTTGTCGTAGGTGACGAGCTCGCCCACCTCGAGGATGACCTTGAGGTGGGCCGGCCCGCACGCCTCGCGCACCGCGACGACCTCGTCGAAGACCTCGCCGAGGCGGCCCGCGAGGAACGCGCCGCGGTCGATGACCATGTCGACCTCGTCGGCGCCCGCGGCGACGGCGTCGGCCACGTCGAGGAGCTTGACGGCCCGCGAGGCGCGGCCCGACGGGAAGGCCGTGGCGACCGAGGCGACTCGCACGTCGCTGCCGACGAGGTGGGCCTTGGCCGTCGCGACGAGATCGGGGTAGACGCACACGGCCGCCACCGCGGGGGTGTCGGGCTCCTCGGGGTCGGGCCGACGGGCCTTGGCGCACAGCGAGGATACCCGGCCGGGGGTGTCCGCGCCCTCGAGGGTCGTCAGGTCCACCATCGAGAGCGCGAGGTCGATCGCGGCGCGCTTGGTCTCACGTTTGAGCGAGCGCGTGGCCAGCTTGGCCGCACGCGCGTCGGCGCCCACGGCGTCCACGCCGGACAGACCCCGCAAGAGGGACCGGAGCTGGGCCTCGGACTCGACCACCGGGACCCTCGCCCCGGGACGGGGCCGCACCGCCCGTTCGTCGCCGACGACGAGGCGCAGGGGGGCCGGGCTCACCCCGACCACGCTACCAACCGCGCCCGGCGCGGCCCTCGGCTCAGGGGGAGTAGCGGGGCAGCTGGCCCGCCGCCCGGCGCGCGGCCAGGCTCGGCGCGGCCCGATCCTTGTCGCTCACGTTCGCCGGGCCGCTCAGGGGCCACGCCACGGCGATCGCCGGGTCGAAGGGGTCGATCTCGAGCTCCATCGGGGCGTTGTAGGGCGAGGAGAGCAGGTAG
>JAKCEK010000015.1 GCA_021838005.1 Actinomycetes bacterium | reverse complement strand
CCGAGGCCGGGATCTCCCTTTCGTCGACCTCGGGGAGCGCCCGGCGCCGCCGGGCCGCGGCCAGGGTGAGGTGCGCGGCGAAGGGCTGGGGGCGCGGCGCTAGCCCGAGGGTGTCCTCGAGCGCCGCGCGCAGCGCGAACACGCCGTCGCCCTCGACGGCGAGGTACCGGACGCGATCGTCGTAGGACGCCACGTCCCCCAGGCGCACGGCGAACGGGGCGATCCTGGACGTGGCCCGTGCGACCACCTCTGGCCACGCGTCGCCCGGGGGGATCTCCGGCGGGGCGACCACGGTGACGTGGGGCACGCCGTCGCGCACCCCGAGGTGGGCCATGACCCGCGCGAGGTCGCGGCGGATATCGGGGGGCGGCTCGAGCGCGAGGTAGGTCGAGGGCCGGGTCTCGGGAGAGTCGCGCGGGGCCACCGCGGGAGCCTACGAGGAGCGGGGCTCAGGTGCCGTGCTGTGACGAGCGAAGCGAGAGACCCCCGACGCTCTCGCGCTGCGGGCTCGAGGGCTACTGACACGAGAAGGACAGGTCGCGCGACGTGACCCGTCGAGCGCCGCCGGCGACCACGACCACCTCAGCCGTGCCCGAGGCGGTGGCCCCCGGGGGCACGGGCGCCGTCGTGAGGGGTTCGGGGGGCGTCTCGACCGGCGAGGAGCCACCCGAGCCGGGGAGACTCACCGTCACCTGGCAGATCCCGAGGCTGGTGCGGCCCCCCACGTTGGTGACTCTCGCCTGAACCTTCACGACGTCGGCGTTCACGGCGCTGAGCGAGGTCACCCGCACCTCGAGGCGCGCCCCGGTGATCATCGCTTCGCTCACCACCACCCAGCCCACGAGCGCGGCCACGATGAGCGTGGCCGCGACGAGAGCGCGGCGGCGGTTGCGGCGCCGCCGCAACGAGACGGGTTCGACGACCGCCACCTCGGGCTCGACTCGAGCCCGCTCGGGGTGCGCGAGCAGGTCGGCCTTGGCGGCCTGGAACTCGTCGTCGGTAAGTTCGCCGGCGTCCCGGTGGGCGATGAGCCGGGCGAGCTCGTCGGCGACGCCCACGTCGCGTCAACCGGCGGGGACCAGCTCGACCACCGGGATCACCCGGGTCGTCTGACGCTGGTAGTCGGCGAACTGCGGGTAGGCCTCGCTCTGGAGTTCGTAGACACGGGCGCGTTCGCCCTCTTCGAGCGGGACGGCCCGCGCCGGGTACGTCTCGCCGCCGCGCTCGACGGTGACCTCGGGGTGGGCGACGAGGTTGAGGTACCAGTCGGGGTGATCGGGGTGGCCGGCTCGCGAGGCGAAGACGTAGACCCGCCCTTCGAGCTCGAGGTACATCATCGGGTTCTCGTAGGCCCGTCCGGAGCGCCGCCCGCGGGTGTGCAGGACGAGCAGGGGGGCCCCGGCGAAGGGTCCCTCGCTCAGCGCGCCGCCACTCGCGCGCAGGGCGTCGATCACCTGGCGGTTGAAGTCGCTGGGCTCGGGTCGGGTCGGGGTGTCGGTCATGGTCGCTCGCCTCAGACTACCGAGCGTCGCGGCGCGCGTCAGGAACCCGCGGGGGTGACGGTCGCCAGGTTGTTGCGGGACGGCTCGAACCGGCCGGCGGGGCCCCGACCGACGAGGCGCAGGATGTTGTTGGTCATCGTCGTCATGAGCGCCGTCGGACAGCCCGGGTTGCTCCTCGGGCACGGCCGCAGGTCGCCGATCCAGACGTTGTTGCCGGTGTCGACGACGCCCGCGAGGCTGTGGGGATCGGTGAAGTAGACGAAGTCGGCGTAGGTGTAGCCCGCCCAGGTCGTCGAGCTGAAAGTCCCGGAGGAGGTCGGGATGGGGGAGTGCGAGAGCACCTGGAGGTTGACGGGGTTGGCGGAGGAGGGGATGACCCGGTCGATGTCCGAGGCGATGACCCCGGGGATTGTCGAGCCGTTGTGCAGTCCAGTCCCGCGGTACAGCCACGATCCCGCGTCGGTCACCACCATCGCCGCGCTCGCCCCGGGGGCGAGGTACCCCACGTACTCCTCACCGATCTGGGGCACGGGCGACCAACTGGCCGGTGGGTCCTCCCACGTGTTGCCCGTCACTTGCTCGGGTGGGCCGTGGCCGAAGAGGGGGTCCTCGGCGCCGTTGCGGTAGTCGACCTCCTGGCGGTCGGGGCCGAGCGCCGAAGGCTCGAGGCGGGCGTGGCGCACCATGGCCGCGGCGCCGAAGTAGACCACGTTGACCCCGTGCGCGGTCGCGCGCAGCACGGCCAACCGCTCTTGGTAGGTCCAGGTCTCGTCGTGGTCGAGGGTGAGCAGAGCCTTGTGGGCGAGCAGAAGGGCCGGGTGCTCGTCGAGGGTGATGTCGGTGATGTAGGTGACGTCGAGGCCCTCCTTCTCGGCGAGGCGAACGAGCGGGTACTCATTGGTGAGGAAGTCCGAGGAGCCGGCGCCCGTGTCGTAGGGGCGGTCGAAGGAGACGACGCGCGCCCGGTTGCACGGTGGGTAGGAGCTGGTGTCGAGGATGCAGGGGCCCACCCCGGCGTAGTAGGAGAAGCCTCCGTAGGTGTTCCAGCCCTGTTCGACGAGCGAGCGGTTCATGATGACGTAGGTGGCGTGGCTGTGCGGGTCCCAGATCGTGAGTGGGACGTAGCTCGCGGCGCGGGGACCGGCCACGAGCTTCAAGAGGTAGTCACCGGGCACGAACGCCGAGGTGATCGGGAAGGTCAGTGACGGGCTCCAGTTGGTGCAGCTGACCATGTTGGTCGACGGGTCGACCGGGCAGGCCGGCTGGCGCTGACCGGTGAGCAGGCCCGAGCTCCAGACCTCGCGAGCGCCGAAGCCCTGGTAGTAGCCCATCCGGTAGGCGACCACCCGGTACCGCGCGAGGTCCGTCGTCACGCGCAGGGTGACGTTCTGGCCGAGTGCCGCGTAGGTCGTGTCGGCGAAGCCCTGGATGGCGGTGACCGACGTGTCGGGCCCAATTTGCCACGATGAGGTGCCGCGTCGCTTGTTCTCGGCGACGATGGCCGAGGACACGACGCCGTCGGGGCCGAGGTACGTGCGGGTCACCCCCGTCGTCGTGGAGCTGGGCGCCGATGACGTGGTCGTCGTCGAGGTGGCCGACGCGCCCGCGAGGGGCGTGAGGCCCACGACGAGGGCCACCAGGCCTACGGCGAGAGTACGACGGCGCTTCACGGTCTCCTCCGGCTCGTGCCCGTCGGGTTAGTGTACGAGCCCGCCTCGGGGTGCGCCGGTCATGGGGCCTCGCTAGAGTCACCGTGACGCTCTCGACAAGGAGGCAGCGATGTCCCGTAACCCCTACGCCGAGCTTCCGGCCGTCCCCTCCTTCGAGGTCACCTCGGAGGACGTCGAGGAGGGCGTCGAGCTGCCCCGGGCCCAGGTGAGCGGACTCATGGGAGCGGGCGGTTCGGACACCTCCCCCCAGCTCTCCTGGCGGGGCTTCCCCAAAGAGACCGAGAGCTTCGCGGTGACCTGCTACGACCCCGACGCCCCGACGGCCTCGGGCTTCTGGCACTGGGCCGTCTACGACCTGCCCAAAGAGGTCACCTCGCTCCCCGCGGGGGCCGGCGACGGCCACGGGGCGTTGCCCGAGGGGGCGATCACGCTCGCCAACGACGCCGGCCTGCACCGCTTCATCGGGGCGGCCCCGCCGGCGGGCCACGGCCCGCACCACTACTACTTCGTGGTCCACGCCCTCGACGTGGCCAGCCTGGACCTGCCCGACGGCGCCACCCCGGCCTACCTGGGGTTCAACCTCTTCACGCACACCCTCGCGCGAGGGATGATCGTCGCCACCTACGAGCAGCGCTAGCCCCGCGGCGCGACGACCGTTGCCCCCGGATTCCGTCTCGAGGCCGACCGTGTCCGACCTGCTCTTCACCGCCTTTTCCAACCGCGCCGACGCCCTCGAGCTCGCCGCGGCGGTGGGGGCCGAGCTCGGGGCGGCCGGCATCGACTCCACCCTGCACCTGCTGGACGCGGCCGTGGAACCGGCGGTCGCGCCGGACACCGTGGTCGTGAGCCTCGGCGGGGACGGCACCTTCCTGCGGGCCGCTCGCCTGGCCCATCGAGCCGGCGCGCGGATCGTGGCGGTGAACCTGGGTCAGGTCGGCTTCTTGCTGGACGTGCCCTCGACCGAGCTGGCGACCACGGTGGTGGGTGCCCTCGAGGGCGCGCCGATCGTCGAGCGCCTGGCCCTGCGCATCGACGTCGAGGGCGTCGTCGAGGATGAGTTCGCCCTCAACGAGGTCGTCGTTGAGCGGCCCGCGGCCGGGCACATGGTCAAGGTCCGCACCTACGTCGACGACGAGGAGTACCTCACCTACACCGCCGACGGCGCCATGGTGTCGACGCCGACCGGCAGCACCGGCTACAGCCTGTCGGCCGGAGGGCCCGTGGTCGACCCGTCGATGGGACTGCTCGTGATCACACCGGTGGCCCCCCACTTCACCATCGACCGTTCAATCATCGTCCCCGCCACCGCGATCGTTCGACTCGAGGCGCTCGACAAACCGGCGGTGGTCGTGGCCGACGGGCAGCGCCTGGCGACGCTCGAGCCGGGGTGCTCGGTCCTCGTGCGACGCAACGCGCGCCCCGTGCGGGTCGTGGCTACGCGCAACTTCGGCCTGGCCTCGCGGCTGCGGCGGAGCCTGCGCGAGGGCCATGCCTAGGGCCCGGCTGCTCGAAATCCACGCCCGCGACCTCGGGGTCATCGAAGAGGCCACCGTGGAGCTCTCGTCAGGGTTCACGGTGGTCACGGGGGAAACCGGGGCCGGCAAGACGCTCCTCGTCGGTGCGCTCGCGCTGGGCCTCGGGCTCGAGGGCGAGGGCGCGCGCTACGCGCTGGGGCCGGCCACCCGGGCCGTGGCCCTCTTCGAGGTCGAGGGCCGCGAGGTCGCCCTGACCCGCGAGATGAGCGGCACCGGACGGCTGCGCGCCTCGATCGACGGCGCCCCGGCGAGCGCGGAGGCGTTGCGCACCCTCGCCGCCGGTCTGGTGGAGATCCACGGCCAGCACGACTCGCTGCGGTTGCGCTCGAGCGAGGCCGTGGTCGGGCTCGTCGACCGCGCCGGCGCGATCGACGCGAGTGAACTGGCGAAGGCGCGCGAAGACCTCCTGCGACTGCATCGCGAGCGCGACGCGCTCGGCGGCAATCCCGCCGAACGGGCGCACCGGTTGGAGTACGTCGAGTTCCAGCTCGCCGAGTTCGACGCGGTGGCCCCGGCCGGGCCCGGCGAGCTCGATGAGGTCCTCACCGAGCTGACCCGACTCAGCGAGCTGCGCGACGGCCAAGGGGCGCTCGCCGAGGCCCTGGCCCTGTTCGACGGGGATGGCGACGACACGGTCCTCGGATCATTCGCGCGCGCCCTGGCGCTCCTGCCCGAGGGCGCGGCGTACCGGCCGGTGCGCCAGGCGCTCGACGAAGCACTCGTCGCCGCCCGCGAGGCGGTGCGCGACCTGGCGGCGCTGTACGACCCCGAGGCCGTCGACGAGGCGCGTCTCGGCGCCCTGGAGGAGCGAGCGCGGGTGCTGAACGGGCTCGCGCGAAAGCACGCGGGCAGCCTCGGTGACGCCCTGGCACTGCGCGCGGCGCTCGAGCGCGAGCGCGCCGAGCTGGCGTCGGCGGGGGCCCGGCTGGTCGAGCTGGACCGAGCGATCGCCGCCGCCGAGGACGCGGTGAGCGAGCGCGCGGCACAGGTCCGCGCGCGCCGGGACGAGGCGGCGCGGGCCCTCAGCCACTCGGTGCAAGATCAGATGTCGCGCGTGGCGCTCGCGGGGGCGCGGATCCGCTTCGTCGTCGATGGTGAGGACGGATCCCGGGCGTCGATTCTCTTCAGCGCCAACGAGGGCCGGCCCCTCGGCCCGTTGGACGCCCTGGCCAGCGGGGGCGAGCTCAGCCGCGTGCTGCTGGCGATCTCGCTGGAGGCGACCGACGGGTCCGCGGTGGCGGTCTTCGACGAGATCGACGCGGGGCTCGGCGGTCTCGTCGCCCAGCAGATCGGCGAGTGCCTGGCGGAACTGGCGACGCGCCAGCAAGTGCTCGCGGTCACTCACCTCGCCAGCGTGGCCGCGCGGGCCGATCGCCACTACGTCATCGACAAGCGCGCGCGCAGGGGTCGCGCCACGACCACGGTGCGCGAGGTGACCGGCGAGGAGCGGGTCGGCGAGATCGCCCGGATGCTCGCCGGCGAGGCCGAGGGCGAGGAGTCCCGGGCCCTGGCCCGTCGCCTTCTGGGTGCCGAGGTGCGTCGGGCCGCGACACCTCCGGGCTAGGCTGGGATCCCGTGGATCGGTCGGGGACGTGATGACCAAGTTCGTCTTCGTGACCGGAGGGGTCTCGAGCTCGCTGGGCAAGGGGCTCACGGCCTCGTCGCTGGGACGGCTCCTCAAGTCCCGTGGCCTCAAGGTCACGATGTGCAAACTCGATCCCTACCTCAACGTCGACCCCGGGACGATGAACCCGGGCGAGCACGGTGAGGTCTTCGTGACCGACGACGGCGGTGAGACGGACCTCGACCTCGGCCACTACGAGCGCTTCATCGACGAGTCGCTCTCGAAGATCTCCAACACCACGACGGGCTCGATCTACTCGAACGTCATCGCCAAGGAGCGCCGGGGTGACTACCTGGGCAAGACCGTCCAGGTCATCCCGCACGTCACCGACGAAATCAAGGACCGCATTCGGCGCCAGGGCACGCTCGGTGCAGACGTAGTGATCGTGGAGATCGGCGGCACCGTCGGCGACATCGAGATCGTCCCGTTCATCGAGGCGATCCGTCAGTTCCGCCGGGACGCGGGACGCGACAACGTCTGCTACGTCCACCTGACCCTCGTGCCGTACCTCGCGCCGTCGGGCGAGCAGAAGACCAAGCCGACCCAGCACTCGGTGACCGAATTGCGCGGGCGCGGGGTCCAGCCCGACGTCATCGTCTGCCGGAGCGACCAGCCGATCAGCGACAGCCTCAAGCGCAAGATCTCGCTCTTGTGCGACGTCCCGGTGAACGCCGTGATCTCCGCGGTGGACGAGCCCTCGATTTACGACATCCCGATCACCCTCCACCATGAGGGTCTCGACACCATCGTCTGCAACACCGTGGGGATCGACCTAGACGACCACCCGATCGACCTGTCGAGCTGGCGGAGCGTCGTCGAGCGCGTGCACACGACCACCCGGAGCGTGCGCATCGGCATCGTGGGCAAGTACGTCACCATGCCCGACGCGTACCTCTCGGTCGCCGAGGCGGTCCGCCACGCCGGCTTCGCCGTCGGCGCGCGCACCGAGCTCGAGTGGCTCGAGGCCGAACGAGTCCCCACCGAGATCGGCACCGACCGGCTGTCGGCGCTCGACGGGATCATCGTCCCGGGAGGGTTCGGCGAGCGCGGGATCGAGGGCATGATCGCCACCGCCCGGATCGCCCGCGAGGGGGAGATCCCCTACCTCGGGATCTGCCTGGGCATGCAGATCCAGGTGATCGAGTACGCCCGCCACGTGCTCGGGCTCTCCGACGCCCAGTCGACCGAGTTCACCCACGCGACCTCGGCCCCGGTGATCTCGCTGCTGGCCGAGCAGATGGACGTCACCGACCTCGGCGGGACCATGCGCCTGGGCGCGTGGCCCGCCATGCTCGCCGAGGGCTCGGTCGTCGCCTCGCTCTACGGCACCACGGTCGTCTCGGAGCGCCATCGCCACCGCTACGAGTTCAATGCCCGGTACCGCGAGCAGTTCGAGGCGGCCGGACTGCGCTGCTCGGGCGCGTCACCCGATGGTCGACTCGTCGAGTTCGTCGAGATGCCCGCCCACCCGTTCTTCGTCGGGACCCAGGCCCACCCCGAGTTCAAGAGCCGCCCGGACCGACCCCACCCGCTGTTCCTCGGCCTGATCAAAGCGGCCGACCAGCGCGCCGAGGGGCGTGAGCCCCACCTGATCGACCCCAGCACGGTCGGTCTGGCCCGGTGACGGACGACTTCTTCGTCCGGTCCCGAGAGACGCTGCTCACGAGCCACGTGTTCCGCGTGGATCACCTCGTGGTCGAGGCGCCCGATGGTTCGCTCTTTGAGCGCGACGTGGCCGTGCACCCCGGCGCGGTGGCGGTCCTCGCCCTCAACGAGCGTGGCGAGGTCGGGCTCATCCGCCAGTATCGGGCGACGGTCGGGCGACGCTGCTGGGAGGTCCCCGCCGGGACCCTCGACCACGAGGGCGAGTCGCCCCTCGAAGCCGCCCAGCGCGAGCTGGTCGAGGAGCTGGGGGTCGCCGCCGCCTCCTGGCGTGAGATCGGGCGCTTCATGAACTCGCCGGGCTGGACCAACCAGGTCATGGTCGTCTACGAGGCGCGCGACCTCGACGAGCGCCCCCGCGACCCCGACGGCCCCGAGGAGCGTCTGGCCGAGGTCGGGTGGTTCGCCCCCGCAGCGCTGCGGGGGGTCCTGCTCGCCGAAGAGGCACTCGACTCCACGACCGCGGTGGCCGTCCACCGCCTCTTCGGCGACTTCCTCGATGACCGCTGAGCCCCTGGAGGAGTATCTGCAGTGGCTGGCGGTGGAGCGGGGCCGCTCCCGCGCCACCCTCGAGGCCTACCGGCGCGACCTTCGCCGTCTCGCGGGGTGGGCCGCCGAGGGGGAGCGTGACCCGCTCACCCTCACGGGCGAGGAGATCGAGCGTTACACCAACGCGCTGCGCGCGGCCCAGGCACCGGCGAGCGTCGCGCGCGCCCTCACCGCGATCCGCGGGTGGTACGGCTTCCTCGTGGACGAGCACCTGCTCGAGGAGGACCCGACGGCCCGGCTCGCGCCCGCGCGCCGGGGCCGGAGCCTGCCCAAGCCCCTCTCGGAGGAGGCCGTCTTCGCCATCATCGACGGCGTGCCCGACGGCGGGCCCCTCGACCGGCGCGACCGGGCCCTGCTCGAGACCCTCTACGGCACCGGGGCGCGGGTGAGCGAGGTCTGCGGGATCGACCTCGCCGACCTCGACCTCGACGAGGAGCTGATCCGGGTTACCGGCAAGGGCAACAAGCAGCGCCTGGTGCCGGTGGGCCGGAGCCTGCGCCGCGCCCTCGAGGCGTACCTCGCGCCCGCGGGGCGCGCCTCGCTCCTGGCGGGCCGGCGCACCGACCGGCTCTTCGTGAACGCCCGGGGCGAGCCGCTCAGTCGCCAGGGGGTCGACCTGGTGGTGCGGCGCCGGGCGCTCGCCGCGGGGGTGCCCGCCCGGGGAGTGAGCGCCCACGCCTTCCGCCACAGCTGCGCCACCCATATGCTCGCCCACGGCGCCGACGTGCGCACGGTCCAAGAACTCCTCGGCCACGCCTCGATCGCGACGACCCAGGTCTACACGGCCGTCGCCGTCACGACGCTCCAGCGCGAG
The DNA here is from genome assembly GCA_021838005.1 of Actinomycetes bacterium. GTDB lineage: Bacteria > Actinomycetota > Acidimicrobiia > Acidimicrobiales > RAAP-2 > RAAP-2. The sequence goes on along the minus strand of JAKCEK010000015.1, from coordinate 9,927 downwards.
TACCGTGATGCCCACCCCCGAGCCCACGACTGAGAGCGCGTGAACACCTTCGAGATCTACTTCTTCATCGCCCTCGTGCCCTCGATTGTGCTGCACGAGGTGAGCCACGGCTACGTGGCCTACCTCTTCGGCGACACCACGGCCCGCGACGCGCATCGGCTCTCGCTGAACCCCCTGCGCCACGTCGACCTCTTTGGGACGCTGCTCTTGCCCGCGCTGCTCGTGCTGTCGGGCCTCCCGGCGTTCGGCTACGCCAAGCCCGTGCCGGTCAACGTGGGGCGCCTGCGCCGACCCCGCCAGCAGGCCCTGTGGGTCAGCCTCGCCGGTCCCGCGACCAACGTGGTGCTCTCGGCGGTGGGCTACGGGGTCTGCGAGTTCGCCATGCACGTGAGCGGCAGTTACGACCTGTGGCTCTTCGGGATCGCGGTGGGGCTGTCGAACCTGGTGCTCGCCGTGTTCAACATGATTCCCATCCCGCCGCTCGACGGCTCGGCGATCGTCGAGCGCTTCTTACCGGTGCGCACGCTGCCGCGCTACTACTACTGGCGGGCCCGGCTGCTGCCGGTCCTGATGATCCTGATCCTGCTGGACTACGCCGTCTTCCACGTCGGCACGACGTGGCTGGGCGACCTCGAGAACTGGTGGATCTCGCTGCTGCGCTAGCCGAGGCCCATCGCACGCGCCGCGCGCTGATACACCGGACCGGCCACCGCGGCCGCCGCCTCGGCGCCGCGCCCGGCGAGCTCGGCGAGGTACTCGGGCGCCGCCAGCAGATCGGCGTAGCGCTCGCGGATCGGGGCGAGCGAGCTCACCACGAGCTCCGAGAGGTCGCGCTTCACGTCGCCGTAGCGGCGGTAGCGGGCCGCGACGTCCTCGACCGTGGACCCCTCGAAGCTGGCGAAGATCTCGAGCAGGTTCGTGAGGCCCGGCTTGTGCTCCCAGTCGGGGCGAACCTCGCCGTCGGTGTCGGTGACCGCGCGCGCGACCTTGCGCGCGATGGCCTCGGGCGTGTCGACCAGGGAGATCGAACCCAGTGGGCTCGAGAGGGACTTGCTCATCTTGCGGGTGGGCTCTTGGAGGTCCATCACCCGAGCGGCGACCGTCGGGACGACCGCGCGCGGCACCCGAAACGTCTCACCGTAGCGGTGGTTGAAGCGCTGGGCGAGGTCGCGGCAGAGCTCGAGGTGTTGGCGCTGGTCGTCGCCGACGGGCACCTCTTCGGTCTCGTAGAGCAGGATGTCAGCGGCCTGGAGGACCGGGTAGGTGAAGAGGCCGACCCGGTACCCCTCGCCGCGCTCGGCCTTCTCCTTGAAGGCGGTCATCCGGCCCAGTTCACCGAAGCTGGCCACGCACTCGAGCAGCCAGTTCATTTGCGCGTGGTAGGTCACGTCGCTCTGGAAGAAGACGGTCGACACGTCGGGGTCCAGGCCCGCCGCGAGGAAGGTGGCGAAGAGCTCGGTGCGCTGACGGGCCAGCGTCGCCGGCTCGATGGGCAAGGTCAGCGCGTGCAGGTCGACCACGCAGTAGAAGGCGTCGTGGTTCTGGGCGGACACCCACTGGCGCAGGGCGCCCAGGTAGTTGCCCAGGTGAAGGTCGCCGGAGGGTTGCATGCCCGAGAGGATCCGCATCGGCCAATGCTACGAGAGGGCGGTGTGCACGCCGCGCGGTAGAGTTGCGCGGTGACCTTCGTCGTGACGACGCCGGCCTTCTCGGGACCCGTGGAACTGCTGGTCCAGCTGATCTCCACCCACGAGGTCGACGTGCTCGACGTGCCCCTGGCCCCGGTCGTGGAGGGCTTCGTGGCCCACCTGCGCGACGCCGCTGAGTCGGTCACCATGGAGGAGCTCTCCGAGTTTCTCCTGATCGGAGCGATCTTGGTGGAGATGAAGAGCCAACGGCTCCTGCCCGAACCCGACGACGGCGAGCCCGACGAGGAGTTCGTCGGCTGGGAGGAGCGCGACGTCCTGCTCGCCCGGCTCCTCGAGCTTCGCACCTACGCGGGCCTCGCCGACGCGTTCGCGTCGCTCTTTGAGCGCGCGAGTCGGAGCTTCCCCCGCCTGCGCGGGGTGAACGAGGGCTTCGTCGTCGAGCCACCGGACCTGCTCGGCGGGGTCACCCCGTCCCAGGTCGCCCTGGCCTACCTGCGCGGCATCGAGGAGAAGCCGGTGCCCGTCGTGCGCCTCGACCACGTGACCGTCGACGCGGTCACCGTGGCCGAGACCGTCGTCGCGCTGGCCCAGCGCCTTCCGAGCCTGGGCCGGGTGACCTTTCGCGAGCTCACCGAGGGACTCGAGACCCGTATCGAGGTCATCGTCCACTTCCTCGCTCTGTTGGAGCTGTGCAAGTTGGGCCACATCGAGCTGGGCCAGGGTCGCACGTTCGGCGACGTCCAGGTCGCCTGGATCGACACCGACCGCGGCGTCGACATCGGAGGGGTGGACCTGTATGAGGGATGAGCTCTCGCTCGAGCAGAAACTCGAGGCTCTGCTCACGGTCGCCCTCGAGCCGATCTCAGCCGAGGAGCTGGCCGACGCCGTCGAGGCCGACGCGACGGCCGTGACGACGGCGTTGCGCGCCCTGCGTGAGGAGTTCCACGCCGAGCGCCGCGGCTTCGAGCTGGCCGAGCTCGCGAGCGGCTGGGTGTTGCAGTCCTCGCCGGAGGTCGCGGCCTGGGTCACGCGCTTCGCCAACCGCGACGTGAGCCACCGCCTGAGTTCGGCGGCCCTCGAGACCCTCGCCATCGTGGCCTACCGACAGCCCATCTCGCGCGCGCAGATCAGCGCGCTGCGCGGGGTCAACGTCGACGGAGTCGTGCGCCTGCTCGAGCAACGCGGCTACATCGAGGAGCGTGGCCGGGCCCAGGCCCCGGGCCAGCCGATCCTCTACGGCACCACCGAGCTCTTCTTGGACCGGCTCGGCCTGGCCTCGCTCGGCGAGCTGCCGCCGATCGAGGAGTTCTTGATTCCCGTGGAGGAGGCCCGCGCGATCTCCGAGGAGATGGCCGGCGAACTCGACGGGCCCGGGACCGAGGCGCCCTAGGTGGAGCCGGGCGAGCGGCTGCAAAAGACGCTGGCCCGCGCCGGCTACGGCTCTCGCCGGACCTGTGAGCTGCTCATCGGCGCCGGGCGGGTCAGCGTCGACGGGCGCGTCGCCGTGCTCGGAAACCGGGTCGATCCCGACGCCCAAGAGATCCGCGTCGACGGCGTGCTCGCCCCGACGTCCCAGAGCGCCGTCTACTACCTCGTCAACAAGCCCGCCGGGGTGGTCACCACGGCCTCGGACCCCCAGGGTCGCACGACGGTCCTCGACCTCGTCAACGCCCCGGTGCGGGTCTTCACGGTGGGCCGGCTGGACATGAACACCGAGGGACTTTTGGTCGTGACCAACGACGGACGACTCGCCCACCTGCTCACCCACCCGAGCTCGGGGGTGCCCAAGGAGTACCTCGCCCGCGTGGAGGGCGACCCGTCGCCGGGCGACCTGCGACGGCTGCGCGAAGGGGTCGAGCTCGACGACGGCGTGACCGCGCCGGCCCAGGTGAGCCGGGTGAGCGAGGGCCTCGTTCGCATCGTGATCCACGAGGGCCGCAACCGCCAGGTCCGGCGGATGTGCGCGGCCGTGGGCCACGAGGTGACCCGCCTCGTGCGCACGCGCATCGGTCCGCTGAGCGACCCCACCCTCGCCCCCGGCGCCGTGCGACCGCTCACCCTCGCCGAGGTGCGCCGCCTCTACGAGGCCGTCGGTCGCGCGGAGGTCACCTCCACTACCATTTCGCAATGACGACTCCGGCGCTGCGGGCCCTGCGGGGCGCGACGACGTGCGGGGTCGACACGGCCCAGGCCATCACCGAGGCGACGACCGAACTGCTCTCTGAGATGTTGCAGCGCAACGGCGTCGACCACGACGACGTGGTCAGCGTGCTCTTCACGACGACGCCCGATCTGGTCGCGACCTTCCCCGCGACCGCGGCCCGCGAGATCGGCTTCGGGGACGTGCCCCTGCTGTGCGCCAGCGAGATCGCCGTGCCCGGCGCGATGCCGAGGTGCGTGCGCGTCCTGATGCACCTCTACACGACGCGCCCACGGGCCCAACTGCACCACGTCTACCTGAGAAAGGCCGTTTCGCTTCGCGATGACCTCCCCAGCTGAGCGCCGGGCTCACGTCGTCGGCCTCGGGCTCATCGGCGCGTCGGTGGCCCTGGCCCTGGCCGAGCACGGCTGGCGCGTGACCGGCGAGGACCGCGACGCGGACGTCGCCGCGCGAGCCCGCGCGGCCGGGATGGTCGTGGAGGGTGCCCTCGACGGTACCGTCGCACTGTGCGTCGTGGCCACACCGGCCCGCGCGGTCGCCGACGCCGCCCGCGCGGCGCTGCTCCGCGGGTCGGCCCAGCTCGTGGTCACCGACGTCGCGGGCGTGAAGGCCTCGATCGTGGCGTCGGTCGACGATCCGCGCTTCGTCGGCGGCCACCCGATGGCCGGTTCGGAGCGACGCGGCCTCGAGGGTGCCCGCGCCGACCTGTTCTCCGGTTGCACCTGGGTCCTCACCCCGACCGAGGCGACCGCGCCGGCGACCTACGGCTTCTTGCACGGGGTGTGGCGGGAGTTGGGCGCCAACGTCATTGCGGTGCCGGCCGCCGACCACGACCGGCTCGTCGCGGTGGCGAGCCACGTGCCCCACCTGCTCGCCGGGGCGCTGATGAACGAGGTGGCCGACGCGGCCGAGCAGGACGCGGTCCTGCTGCAGTTGGCGGCCGGGGGATTTCGCGACATGACCCGGGTGGCGGCCGGCGACCCGAGCATCTGGCCCGACGTCTTGTTCGAGAATCGCGCGGCCGTCACGGCATCGCTCGCCGCGCTCGAGGAGCGCCTGGCCCGGCTGCGCCGGGCCCTCGAGGCGGGGGACCGCCCGAGGCTCTCCGACGACCTACGCAGCGCGTCGGTGGCCCGTCGGCGCCTGCCGGGTCGGGCCCTGCACCCCGAGGAGCTCGCCTACCTGCGCGTCACGGTGAGTGACGAGCCCGGGGTGCTGGCCGCGGTGACCCGCACCGCCTCGGAGGGTCTGGTCAACATCTACGACATCGAGATCGCCCACGGGATCGAAGGGACCGGCGGCACCCTGCTGCTGGCCGTGGAGTCCGCGCGGGCCGAGGAGTTCGCCGCCGCCCTCGTGGCCCGGGGCTTCGGGGTGGGCCGCGAGTGACCGACGTGGCGCCGCTCGGGCGGGTGCGCGGCTCGGTCCGGGTCCCTGGCGACAAGAGCTACTCGCACCGCGCCGTGCTGCTCTCCGCCCTCGCCGAGGGCCCGAGCACCCTGAGCGGGCTCTCACCCGGGGCCGACGTCCGGGCGACCCTCGGCGCCGTCGCCCGACTGGGGGCGCTCGTCGAGCCCGACGAGGACCGAGTCCGGGTGAGCGGACCGAGGGGGGGCCTGCGCGCGAGCGCGGAGCCGCTCGAGTGCGCCAACTCCGGCACGACGATGCGCCTGCTCTGCGGGGTCGTGGCCGGCGTTGGCGGCGTCCATCGACTGGTGGGCGACGCCTCGTTGTCGCGCCGACCGATGGAGCGGGTCGCGGCGCCCCTGCGGCTCATGGGCGCACGGGTGAGCGGCGAGGGACCGACCCTGCACGCGCCCCTCTTCGTCGAGGGCGGACCGCTCACCGGCATCGAGTACCTCGTCCCGGTGCCGAGCGCCCAGGTGAAGTCGGCCGTCTTGTTCGCGGCGCTGGGGGCCACGGGATCGACGACCGTTGTGGAGGCGGTGCGCACCCGCACGGCGACCGAAGACGCGATGCGCGAGGCCGGCCTCGCGCTCGAGGTCGTCTCCGAGGGGCCCGGACGGCGCGTCACGCTGGTGCCGGGCCGACCCGCGGCGCGCGGGTGGTTTGTCCCGGGGGACCCCTCCCAGGCGGCCTTCTTCGCCGTGCTCGGCGCCATCCACGAGGACGCCTCGCTCGAGGTCGTCAGCCTCGACGTCGCGCCCGAACGGATCGGCTTCGTGGGGGTGCTCGCCCGGATGGGCGCGCGCGTCGCCCTGCACGACCGCGGGTCGTTCCACTCCCTCTCGGCCCTCTCCTCGGCGCTTGTCGGGACCGAGGTGCACAGCCACGAGATCCCCTCGGTGGACGAGGTGCCGATCCTCACGGTCGCGGCGTGCGCGGCCGAGGGGGTCAGCGCCTTTCGGGAGATGGCCGAGCTGCGGGTCAAAGAGTCCGACCGCTTCGCCGGTTCGATTGCCCTCGCCCGACGCCTGGGCGCGTCGGCCTGGGCCGAGGGCGACGACTTCTTCGTCGAGGGGGTCGGCTCGGCGCGGCGCTTCGCCCCCTTCACCCTCGACGCGGCGCTCGACCACCGCATGGTGATGGCCGCGGCGGTCGCCGGGGCGGCCGGTCGGGGCTGTTCGATCGAGGGGGCCGACACCGTCGAGACCAGCTACCCCCACTTCTTGCGCGACTTAGCATTGCTGGCGTGAGCGACCGGGTCATCGCCATCGACGGCCCGGCCGGCTCGGGGAAGTCCAGCGTCGCGCGGGCCCTGGCGGAGGCTCTCGGGTGGTCGTTTCTCGACACGGGCGCGATGTACCGCGCCGTGACGGTGGCCGCCCTTGAAAGAGGGGTGTCGCCCGACGACGCCGGCGCCGTCGCGGCGCTCGCGCGCGCGGCCGTGATCGAGACGCTTCCGCGGGTCGTGATCGACGGGCGCGACGTCGAAGACGAGATCCGCACCGAGCGGGTCAACGAGGCCGTCTCGGTCGTGGCGGCCAACCCGGAGGTGCGCGCTCAGATGGTCGAGCGTCAGCGGGCGTTCGCCGCCCGTCAGCCCCAGGGCACGGTCGTCGAGGGGCGCGACATCACGACGGTCGTCTTCCCGAACGCGACGGTGAAGGTCTTTCTCACCGCGTCGCTCGACGAGCGCGCCCGGCGCCGCGGCGAGGAGGGCGTGGACTCGGTGGCACGCCGCGACGAGGCCGACACCTCTCGGGACACCTCGCCGTTGCGCCAGGCGCCCGACGCCCTCGTGCTAGACACGACGGGACGCACCGTCGAGGCGGTCGTCGAGGAGATCCGGGCGTGGCTGAGGACGAGACCGCACTGAGCCGGGGCTGGACCCCGGTCTACCGCTTCGCCCGCGCGCTCCTCGGGGGCGTCGCGCGACTGCTCTTTCGCCCCACGGTGATCGGGGCCGAGCACATCCCGACTACCGGCCCGGTCCTCATCGCGCCGATCCACCGCTCCAACGTCGACTTCGTCTTCACGATCTTCCTCTCGCCGCGCAAGGTGTACTTCATGGCCAAAGAGGGGATCTTCACCACGCGGTGGTTCTCGCTGGTGCTGCGCGAGCTCGGCGCGTTCAAGGTTGAGCGCGGCTCGACCGATCGCGAGGCCATGCGCCTCTCGGAGCGCGCCCTCGGTGAGGGGCTGGCGCTCATCGTCTTTCCGGAGGGCACGCGCGAGGAGGGCTATCACGTCAAGCCGCTGCACGACGGGGCGATGTTCGTGGCGGCGCGCACCGGGGCCACGGTGGTGCCGGTGGGCATCGCCGGCTCCGACGAGGCGATGCCGGTGGGGGCCTGGCTGCCCCGGCCCTCCAAGGTCGTCGTGGTGGTGGGCGAGCCGATCCGCCCGCCGGTCGCCGGTCCCGAGGGGCGGGTTCGGCGCTCTGAGGTGGCGGCCGCCTCCGAGGAGTTGCGCCGGCGCCTGGAGAGCGTCTACCACGAGGCGCTGGAGCGACGGGGACGCTAGACGCCAACGACCGGCCGGGGCGCGTCGCCGGTCTCCGGTGCGCGCCGGGCGCCGAACGCGGCGAGACAGGCACTCGTCACGACGCTCACCCACAACAACGCGACCGTCGCCAGGTGGACGTCCTGCCAGGTCGCGGCGGCCCGGGTGAGGGCGCTCGCCGCGCCCATCGCGGCCACGAGGACGAAGAGGCCCGCCGCGGCGAGGGCGCTCGCGCGCCAGCGGTTCGAGCCGGTGCGCCAGCGCGTGGCGACAAAGGCCCCGAGGCCGAGCGCCGCCAGGACGGCCAAGGAGCGGTGGGCGAGCTGCCAGTCGGCGAGTCCCGACGCTCCCGCCGGGCACAGGGGCCAGGCCGCGCAGGCGCCACCGGCGCCGTTCGCCACGACCAGGCTGCCACCGACGATGGTGGCGAGGGTCGCGAGGACGGCGGCCCACCCGGAGCGTCCGAGGGCCCCCAGCGACCCGGTCAGGCGCTCCGGACCCCAGAGCGCGGTCACCGCGCTCACCGTGGTGGCCCCGAGGAAGACGAGCCCCACCACCAGGTGGACCGCGACGGTCCACGGCGCGTTCTTCGCGAGCACCGTGAGGGCCCCGAGCGCCGCCTGGACCACGACGAGCCCCACGGCGACCCCCGCCGGAACGAGGACCGCGTGGCGCCGTCGGGCGCGCCACGCGGCCCACGCCGTCGCCACGGCGCACACGGTGACGACCACCACGAGGTAGCGGTGGGACTGCTCGAGCAGGGCGTGGAACCGGTCGATCGGCCCGAGACGCCCGTAGCAGAGGGGCCAGCTCGGACAGCCCATCCCGGAGTTCGTCACCCGCACCGTGCTGCCGAGCACCACGAGCGCGTAGGTCGCGGCCAACGTCACGAGCGCCAGGATCAGCGTGGCGGTGCTCGCGGGGTCGCTCGCCCCGCCCGGCCGCGCGGGGGCGGCGCTCCCCTCGAGGTCGATCGGCGGCGGACTCGAACCGACTATGGCGATGCCTCCTTGCACCGCCTCGCCGGGGCGCGAGGCGCCCACCGACGAGACGGCCGTCACGCTAGCGCGAGTCAGCGACGGCGTCGGCGCGGACCGGCGCTAACGCTCGCGCCACCAGGTGCCGAAGACGACCCGGGCGTAGCGGAATCCAAAGAGCCAGTTCTTGCCCTTCTTCGTCGTGCCCGAGGCCCGCGGGTACCAGACGGTGGGAACCTCGCTGGCGCGCCAGCCTCGCTTGAGGCAGGTGATGAGCAGTTCGGCCGTCTGGTACTGCTCTTGGGTCAGCCGGTCGACGACGTCGGCGAGCATCGTCACCCGGAGTCCCCGGTAGCCGGTGGAGGTGTCGGTCAGGTCGGCGCCGGTCATGCGGTTCATCACGAAAGAGAAGAACCGTACGCCAGTCTTTCGCACGACGTCGGTCGTCTTGTCGACCCCGAGCACCCGGCTCGCGACCACGAAGTCGGCCTCGTCGTCCAAGAGGGGCTTGAGGATCTGGCCCATCTCCGCCGGGTCGTTCTGCCCGTCGGCGTCGAGGGTCACGACGTACTTCACGTCGTGGTCGACGCAGTAGCGATAGGTCACCTGCAGCGCCACGCCGTGGCCCAGATTGACCGGGAACTCGATCACCCGGGCGGCCGGAAAGCTCCGGGCGATCTCGGCCGTGCGGTCCTCGCCGCCGTCGACGACCACGAGGACCGTGTAGGGCTGGCCGTCGATCGTCTCGGGCATCTTGGCCAGGACGCCGGCGATGTTGCCCTCCTCCTCGTAGGCGCACAGCGACGCCACGATGGGCTCGGGCGTGAAGCCCGGGTAGTCGCCCTCGAATCGCTCGAGGGCCTGGTCGATCGCGTACTCGCGCAGTCGCGCCAGTCGGCGCTTCTCCAGGTCGATCGTGGCCATGTTTCTCCTGTTGGTGGCTAGAAGCAGTGGGCGCGCCCCACCCTCGCCTCGACGCGCTCGTGGGGCTCGGTGGGGTCGTGGTGGGCGAGCGGGGTGTCGATCTCGTCGCACCGGGCGGACCGCGCCATCGAGGGGCCCGGGACCGTGTCCCCCCGCCGGTCGCGCCCGGGAGCGTCCGTCCTGGTGAAGCTCACCGGAAAATACTACCCCGGTAGGGGTTTTGACCTAGGGGGCGGCGGCGAGCACCCCGGCGGCGCCGAAGTCGCGGTCCGACGGCTCCGACGGGTCGACGCGCGCGCCGAGAGCCGTG
>JAKCEK010000145.1 GCA_021838005.1 Actinomycetes bacterium | reverse complement strand
GATCTGGTCGAAAGGCAGGCGAGCGCCGCCGCACCCAGGTCGATCGAGCGGATCATCTGGCCGTAGGGATTGAACTCGTCGAGGTAGCTCTCGATCGGGTTGGCCCCGCACCCGCCCTGGGCGTAGGCCCAGACGTTCGAGCCCACGGTGACGACGCCCGTGAAGGTCGTCCCCGAATCGACGAGGGTGACGCCACCCGTTGCGGCCCCGGCGGGCGCGCTCGGGATGAGGGTGGCACCGGCGAGGGCCACGGCGGCGAGGGCCCCGACCACGGAGGCGCGCCCGCCGCGGCGCCCCAGGCGCCTCGTCGCTCTCGACCAACGACTCCTCGTGGTCTCACCGGGCACGCGCTCTCCCATCTCCCTGGTCATACGCCGCGACATCAACGTGGAGCCACGACGAGCACAACGAGAGTGGACAGTACTCCCTGATGGTGCGTCAACCGGATCACCCTGAGGGCGTTCTCAGCCCGTCGCCCGTCAGGACACCCCGCTCGACCGCCCCACTCCCGAGGTCCCCACGTGTCCCCACCTCGGCGCAGCGAGCGCCACCGGTGGCCCCCGCCGAGTCCCAGCGCCAGGACGATGGGCCCGGCGATCGGGTACTGCGCCGCGGGGCGCCGTAGAGAGGAGCCTGCTCACGCCCGCGACGTGGCTGAGCCCCACGAGCGGGGCCGCGCAACCGAGCGAGCCCACCGTCGTCGATTCGGCACCGCCGTCGTCCCCTCGTGGCGCCACCGGGACTCGAGTGAGTTCGAGCCGTGCCACGAGCACGCGACGATCGAGACGCACCACAGGCGACGAATGGGGCCCGCTCCACGCCGTCAGACGGTGGGGTTGAGTCGACCGTTTGCGTTCCGCGCACGGCGTCAAGGACATCGAAGTCGGCGGCCGTGTCGTCGGCGACCACCCGGGTGGGCGTGGCGCCGGGTTCGACGTCGGTCCCGTTCACGTCTCAGTGTGTCCTGCACCACGCGACCGCCGACGTCGACAGAGCGAGAGCGCCCGCTCTCGCCGGCCCGGCCCACGCTGATAGGTTCTCCCCGACTCTGACCATCTCGAAGGAAGAGCCCGACATGCGAACACTCCTGACTTCGAAGGTGGCGATCGTCGTGACGGTGACGGCCGCTCTGGCCCTGGGAACCACGTGGGCGGGCGCGACGCTCCACCCGCGTGCCGCCGCGTCCCGCGAGTTCCACGGCTGTCTTAGCCGCGCGACGCACGTCCTCTCGGACGTCTACGTGGCCGCGGGGCACCGGTGTCCGGCCGGCTCGAGCGCCGTCGTCTGGAGCCAGCGGGGACCCCGTGGCCCGCAGGGAGCCCCGGGGACCGACGGCTCGAGCATGCTGACGAGCGGCGCGGTGCCGAGTGGGACGTGTACGAGCGGGAGCAGCGATCTGGACCTCGAGACCGGTGTGGTCTACACCTGCGCCGACTCATCGTGGAGCGACACGGGCGCGACTCTGAAGGGTGACCCTGGACCGAGCGGAGGCCCGGGACTCCAGGGAGCTGCTGGGCCCGCAGGCCCCGCGGGGCCCGCAGGACCAGCGGGGCCCGCAGGACCCCCAGGCGTCCAAGGGGTGCCCGGGCCGGGCGCGACAATTTATTCGACGCCGGGGACCTTCCCCTACACCGCTCCAGTGGGCACCACCTGGATCGAGGTCGTGGTGATCGGCGCCGGCGGCGGGGGTGGCTACAGCACCGCCGCGTCGGGCGGGGGCGGGGGCGGGGGCGCCCTGGTGACCGCGCTCCTGCCGGCCTCGACGTGCACCGTCACCGTCGGAGCGGGCGGTGGGGGAGGCTCGAGCGCCATCGACTCGGCTGGCGTCAACGGGCTCCAGTCGACGGTCTCGTGCTCCGCGGGTGTGGTGATCGCCGGTGGCGGAGGCGGCGGAGGATCGCCCGGGGCCAGTGGGGGTGCGGGGGGGGCCGCCACCTTCTTGGGCGCGGCCGTGGGCGTCTCGAGTCACGGCGGCTCATCCGGGGGCTCGTCCAACTCATCGTGCGGCATGGCGGCGGTGGGGGGCAACAGCGGCGGTGGAACCGGCGGCGACACGGGAGCGAATCTCAACTGCTCCAGCAGCGGCGCCGGCGTGGGTGGTGGGGGCAATAGCTCCACCACCAACGCCTCCGGTGGCGGAAGCAATGGGGGAAACGGCCTCGTGGAGGTCATCCCCCTCTCGTGAGAACTCGCTAGGGCGGTCCCGGATCCTCGCCCGAGTGACGGGTCGCCCGCCACCGGTGCGCCAGGCCGAGTCCCAGCGCCAGGACGATGAGTCCGGCGATCGGGTACTGCGCCGCGTGCACGTCGTGCGAGACGCTGGCCCAGCTCGAGCCCGCGGCGTAGCCGAGGCCGGCGAGGAGGGCGGCCCACGCGAGAGATCCCACCGCCGTGAGGAGCCCGAACCGGCGCCGGTCCATCTCGGCGACCCCGGCCGGCAGGGAGATCAGGCCGTGCACGACGGGCACGAGGCGCCCGACGAGCACCGTGAGGGCGCCCCAGCGCGCAAAGAACGCCTCGGAGCGCTCGAGGTCGCGGGGGCGGAGCAAGAGCCAGCGGCCGTAGCGCTCGACGAGGGGCCGTCCCACGAGCCGGGCGACCTCGTAGGCGCCGACCGAGCCGATGAGCGAGCCCACCGTGGCCCACACGAGGACCGAGCCGAAGCCCATCTGGACGCGCCCGGTGACCCCGGTCGTGCACAGCGCCCCGGCCAGGGTGAACACGATCTCGGTCGGCACGGGCAAACAGAGTCCGCTCGCCACCGAGAGCGCGAAGAGCGCGAGGTAGCCGTCGTGGGTGACGAACGACTCCATCGACGCGATGCCCCGTGCCGGCTAGCGCTGGTGGCGCGGGCACCAGTAGGTGGTGCGTCCGCCGACCGTGGCGCTCGCCATCGCCTCGCCGTCGAGCGGGCACAGTCCCCCGCGCGAGCGCGCGGCCATGTGGTCGCCGAGGTGCGAGCCGCCCCGGCGCGAGAGCGTGCGCGTGGTCGCTCTCAGCGCCCGATAGAGCGCGTCACGACGTTCGTCGCCGAGGCGCGACACGGGGGTGCGCGGGTCGATGCCGGCCCGAAAGAGCGCCTCGTCGGCGAGCAGGTTTCCGACCCCGGCCACGCGCGACTGGTCGAGGAGTCGGGCCTTCACGGCCGGGCCCTCGCCGCGTTGGACCGCGAGCGCCGCGGCGAACTGACGCCGCGTGAGGGTGAGCGCGTCGGGGCCGAGCTCGTCGAGGTCGGGCTCCACCTCGACCCGCGCGAGGCGCCGGGGGTCGTGCACGAGCAGCCGGCGAGCGTCGGCGAACTCGAGCCCACCGCGCACCCACTCCTCTCTAAAGGTGTGCGGGCCGTAGAAGAGGCCCTCGATCCCGGCCTCGGTGTCGAGCAGGAGGACCCCGGTCATCCCGAAGCGGATCCCGAGGGTCACCCCGTCGGTCTCGAGCAGCAGGAGCTTGCCGCGCCGGTCGGTGCCGGTCACCGTGAGGCCCTTCACCGCGCGGGCCCAGGTCGCGGGCGAGGGCAGCTTCTTTGCGAGGTAGGCGTCGGCCCAGCCGCGCACGATCGTCGCGCCCACGACCTGGTCGCAGAGCCGGCGGTACGACTCGACTTCGAGGATCTCGGGCACCCGGGGCATCGTACCGGCGAATCCGCGAGCGACCCTCCTCACTAGTGTTGCCCTGTGCCCGACAAGCCCCACTGGCGAGAGCTCTTCAGCGAGGTCGTGACCTCGGGCCTGTGCACCGGGTGCGCCGCGTGCGTGGTCGCCTGCCCCCACCCGGTGCTCGACTACAACGACCGCGACGGCGTCTACCGGCCCTTCCACCTCGAGATCGACGGCGGCCCCGAGGACTGCACCCACGGCGAGAAGGGCTGCACGATGTGCACCCGGGCCTGCCCGCGCTTTCGCACCTGGGAGAGCGAGATCGACCTCCACCGCTTCGCCCGCGAACGCGACCCCGGGGAGGTGTACGGGATCGGCGACGTGGTGCTCGCGCGCGCGACCGACCCCGAGCTCGCGGCGGTCGGCCAGGACGGGGGGTTCGTCTCGGCGCTGCTCGTCTACGCCCTCGGCCACGAGATCGTCGACGCGGCGCTGGTGAGCGCCCTCGAGGGCGACGGCTCCACCTGGCGCGCGGTGCCCGCGGTCGCGCGCACCCGCGACGACGTGATCGCGACCTCGGGCTCGCGCTACACCTACTCGGCCAACCTGCTCGCCTACGACGAGGCCGTCGAGGGCGGCGCCGAGCGGATCGCCCTCGTCGGCATGGGCTGCGCGGCCTCGGCGCCGGGCGCGATGCAGGCCCGCAAGGCCGGCAAGGTCGCACGCCGGCTCTCGCTCACGATCGGCCTGCTCTGCTCGAAGACCTTCGACGACGCGATCTTCGCCGAGCTCTTCGAAGCCCGCTACGCGATCGCGCGCGCCGAGATCGTCAAGATGAACATCAAGGGCGTCTTTCAGATATGGACCCGCGACGGCGGCTACCACGAGGTGCCCCTCAAAGAGGCCCACGCCTTCACCCGCGCGGGCTGCACCCAGTGTCCCGACTTCGCGGCCGAGCACGCCGACCTCTCGGCCGGGGGCATCGGCGCCTTCGGG
>JAKCEK010000144.1 GCA_021838005.1 Actinomycetes bacterium | reverse complement strand
CGAGGACCAGTACGGCTGGGACCGTTTCGCGGCCGTGCTGCGCAGCCGCACGACGGCCCTGAAGGCCGTCCTCACCGACCAGGACATCCTCTGCGGCATCGGGAACATCTACTCCGACGAGATCCTCTTCGCGGCCGGGCTGCGCTACGACCGGCCGAGCGAGTCGCTCTCGACGATCGAGATCCGCCGGCTGCACCGCTCGATCACCGAGGTCCTCACCGAGGCGATCAAGCACGGGGGCTCGACCCTCGACGACGAGCAGTTCGTCGACCCCGAGGGCAGGCCCGGCACCTATCAGCAGTTCCACCAGGTCTACGGCCGCGAGGGCCTTCCCTGCTTCCAGTGCCGGGGCCCCGTCGAGCGCGTGACCTTCCACGGCCGCTCGACGTTCTTCTGCCCGCGCTGCCAGTCCTAGCCCCGCGGCCCCGGGGGGTCGCGGCCGCGATTGGTAGCGTTCAGCCGTGTTCTTGAAGCGGCTGACCATGCGGGGGTTCAAGTCCTTCGCCGACCCCACGACGCTCGAGTTCGAGCCGGGGGTCACCGCCGTGGTGGGCCCCAACGGCTCGGGCAAGTCCAACGTGGTCGACGCGGTGGCCTGGGTGCTCGGCGCCCAGAGCACGCGGCTCCTGCGCAGCTCGCGCATGGACGACGTGATCTTCGCCGGCACGGCCCAGCGCTCGGCGCTCGGGCGCGCCGAGGTCTCGCTCACCCTCGACAACTCCACCGGCCGGCTCCCGATCGAGGGCGCGGAGGTCACGATCTCGCGCACCCTCTTTCGCAACGGCGAGTCGGAGTACGCGATCAACGCCACGACCTGCCGGCTCCTCGACGTCCAAGAGTTGCTCGGCGACTCCGGAGTCGGCCGCCAGCAGCACATGATCATCGGCCAGGGCCAGCTCGACTCGATCCTGTCGTCCAACCCCGAAAACCGCCGCGCGGTGATCGAGGAGGCGGCGGGCGTCCTCAAGCACCGGCGGCGCAAGGAGCGCTCCGAGCGCCGCCTCGCCCAGACCCAGGAGAACCTCGAGCGCCTCGGCGACCTGGTGCGCGAGGTGCGCCGCCAGATGCGACCGCTCGAGCGCCAGGCGGCCTCGGCGCGCACCTTCGCCGGGGTCGAGGGCGAGCTGCGCGAGGCGCGCGCCACGCTCTTTTCGACCCGCCTCGCGCGCTACGGGCGCCGCCTGGGCGAGCTCGACGCCTCGCTCGAGGCGTCGGCCCAGCGCGAGCACGACCTGCGCTCCGAACTGGTCGCCCTCGACGCGCAGGCGACCGCCGCGGCCGCCGAGATGGGCTCGCGCCGGGAGGAGACCCTCGCGACCTCGCTCGCCACCGTGCGCAGCCTGTCCGAACGGGCCCGCGGGCTCGCCTCGGTGATCGACGAGCGCCGCCGGGCACTCGACCAGGCTCTGGTGGCCTCGGCCGACGAGAACGTCATCGCGAACCTCGAGGCCGACGCCGCCCACCTGGGCGAGGACCTCGTCGAGCTGGCCGCCGCCGAGGTCGCCCTGGCCGAGCTGCGCGCCCGGGCCCGCGACGCCCGCGACGCCCTCGAGGGGGCTCGGCTCACCCTCGAGGCCCACGGCGAGGTCTCGGCCGCCCTGGCGGAGGAGAGCCTGCGCGGGGCGCGCGAGCAGGTGGCCCTGCTCGAGCGCGCGGTCGCCGACGCGCGTGAGCGCGAGCGCCGGGTGCGCGACCAGGTCGACGTCGTGCGCGCCCACCTGGGCGAGGTCGAGGCCTCCCTCGCGCGTGGCGCCGCCGCGGCCACCGAGGCGGGGGCCCGGCTCGAGGGGGCGGGCGAGGCCCGGGCCCGGGCCCAGGGCGAGGTCGGAAGTGGCGAGGCGCTGCTCGGCGCCGTCGAGGTCGAGTTGGCCGAGGCCGTCGAGGCGGCCGCCCGCGCCCAGGCGAGGGCCGAGACCCTCGAACGGGCCCACGACGAGCTCTCGGGCGCCGGGGGTCGGGCGATCCTCGGGGGCCTCGAAGGGGTGCTCGGGGCCTTCCTCGACCTGATCGAGGTGGAAGAGGGGTCCGAGCGGGCCGTGGAGTCGGCGGCCGGCGCGTCGGTCGGGGCGATGGTCGTCGAGGGTCGCGCGAGCGCGCGCCAGGCCCTGGCGGCGCTGCGCCGAGAGGGCGGGGCCGGCCTCATCCTCGCCGTGGCCGAGGGCGAGGTCCCTCGGGTGCCCACCCCGTCGGGCTGTCGGGCCCTGCGCGAGCGGGTGCGCGCGCGCGCCGGGGCGCCCGCCCACGTCGAGCGGGTCCTCGACGCGCTCTTCGCCCGAGCCGTCGTCGCGCCGGGGTGGGAGGTCGGGGTGGAGGTGGCCATCGAGCACCCCGACCTCGTGGTCGTGACCGACGAGGGCGACCGCTTCGCCGCGACCGGCTGGCGGGTCGCCTCGGGGCGGGCCGTCGTGACCCGCCAGACCGTCGAGGAGGCCGCCGCCGCCGCCCGGGCCGCCGCGGCCCTCGTCGAGCCGGTCCGCGAGGCCCGCGAGGCCGCCGCCGCGGCCCTCGCCGGCGCGCGGGCCGCGCTGGAGGACGCCGCCCGCGAGCTCGCCGTGTCCGAGGCGACCGCCGAGCGGGTCCGGGCCGACGCCGGGCGCCTCGAGCGCGAGCGCGAGGGCTCGCTCGCGCGTCTGGAGGACCTCGTCGCCGAGGCCGGCGCGCTCGAAGAGCGCGTCACCGCCCTCGAGGCCGAGCTGGTCGCGCGGCGCGAGACGCTGCCCGCCCTCGAGGGGGACCTCACGGACCTGGCCGGGCGGATCGCCGCGCGGCGCGACGCCGAGGCGCGCTACGAGACGGCTCGTTCCGTCGTCGAGGGGATCGTCGGGGAGCTGACCGCGCGCGACGCCGAGCTCGCCGAGCGGCGCCGGCTCTTCGAGGCCCGCCGCGACGAGATCGAGCGCCGGCTCGAGGGCCGGGCCACCGAGCGCGAGGCGGCCACCCGCCGGCGCCTCGCCCTCGAGGCCGACCGCGACGTCCTCGAGCGGCTGCGCGCCGTGGCCGTGCGCTGCGCCGTCGAGACGAGAGACGCCCACGGGGCCCTCGAGGCGACCTACCGCGAGCAGCTCGAGGCGACCCGGGCCCGGGCCGGACTGCTCGAGGACGTGCGGGCCCAGCGCGCCGACGCCGACGAGCGGCTGCGCGTGCTGGCCGAGCACCGACGCGACCAGGAGGTCGAGCGCGCCGAGATCACCCTCATGGCCCAGACCGTCCACGACGCGGTGCGCCACGAGCTCGGCGTCGGGGTCGAGGCGCTCGAGCCGGTCGTCGAGGCCGAGGTCGACCTCGCGGCTCTCGAGACGCGCGTGGCCGAGCTCGAGGCCCGCATCACCTCGATGGGGCCGATCAACCCGCTGGCCCTCGAGGAGCTCGCGAGCCTCGAGGAGCGCTACGCCGATCTCGACGCCCAGGTGAGCGACGTGCGCCACGCGCGCCGTGAGCTCCAAGAGGTGCTGCGCGCGCTCGACGAGGAGATCATGGAGACGTTCACCTCGGCCTTCGCCGACGTGAACGAGCACTTCTCGAACCTGATCGCGATGCTCTTCCCCGGGGGCCAGGGCCGGCTGATCATGTCCGACCCCGACGACCCGCTCAACACCGGGGTGGAGATCGAGGTGCGCCCGATGGGCCGCAACGTCCGGCGGATCTCGCTGCTCTCGGGCGGCGAGCGCTCGATGGCCGCGCTGGCCTTCCTCTTCGCGGTCTTTCGCTCGCGGCCCTCGCCCTTCTACCTCATGGACGAGGTGGAGGCCGCCCTCGACGACGTGAACCTTCAGCGCTTCTTGACCCTGGTGGACGAGTTCCGCGACGAGGCGCAGCTGCTCATCGTCACCCACCAGAAGCGCACCATGGAGTCGGCCGACGCCCTCTACGGCGTGACGATGGTTCCCGGGGCCTCCTCCAAGGTCGTCAGCCAGCGCGTCACCCGCGCGTCCGAACCCGCCGCGCCGTGACCGCCCTCGTCGTCGTCCTCGTGCTCGTCGTGGTGGTGGGCGCGGTCGTTCTCTCCGTGCGCCTCGGGCGGCGCCGGGCCCTCGGGTCGGGTCGCACGGCCGCGCCACCGCCCCTGCCCGAGGTGCTCGTCGACGAGGCGACGGCCATCCCGGCCCTCGCCCGTGAACCCGGTCTGGTCGACCGGCTCGCCGCGAGCCGGGGGGTCTTCGATCGGGTGCGCGGCCTCGGGGCCGGCCGGCTCGACGAGGACGAGCTCGGCCTCGTCGAGGAGGTCCTCTTGCGCAGCGACGTGGGCCTCGCCACCACGACCGAGGTGCTCACGCGACTGCGCGCCGAGGGCGCGCCCGAGGGCGTGGCGGGCGCCGTGCGCGACATGCTGCTCGCCTGCTTCGGTACCGAGCGGACGCTGCGCGAGGCCGCCGAGCCCGGCCGGGTGCCGGTGTGGCTCTTTGTCGGGGTGAACGGCGTGGGCAAGACGACCTCGATCGCGAAGCTGGCCCAGCGCCTCATCGACGAGGGCAAGAGCGTGCTGCTCGCCGCCGGGGACACGTTCCGCGCCGCCGCGGCCGACCAGCTCGAGGCGTGGGCGACGCGCACCGGCAGCGAGATCGTGCGGGCCGCCGAGGGGGCCGACCCGGGCTCGGTCGTCCACGACGCCCTCGGTCGGGCCCGGGCCCGGGGCGTGGACATCGTGCTCGCCGACACCGCC
>JAKCEK010000143.1 GCA_021838005.1 Actinomycetes bacterium | reverse complement strand
GGGGAGGCGTGGGCGTTCAGTACCGGCCGCGGACCACGCGCAGCCTGGCAGTCGCGGCGACGAGGCGGGAATCCTCCTCCGCCCTCTCGTCTCTCGCCGCGACTGAAAGGCTGCGGATGGCCCAGGTCAACTATCACGAACCCGTCCTCGCGCGCGAGGTCGTCGACCTGCTGGCGGGGGTTCCCGCCGGTGTGGTGGTCGACGCCACCCTCGGCGGGGGAGGCCACGCCGCGGCGATCCTGGAGCGGCGCGGGGACCTGCGCGTTCTGGGCGTCGACCGTGACCCCGACGCGCGCGCCGCCGCCGCTCGCCGGTTCGCCGGCGTCGGCGACCGCGTCCGGATCGTCGGAGCGACCTTCGACGACCTCGAGATGGTCCTCTCGTCCAACCGGGACTTCGTCGGCGCCGCTCCGATCGTCGGGATCCTGATGGATCTCGGGGTCTCGTCGCACCAGTTCGACGAAGGCGCCCGAGGGTTCTCGTTCCGCTCCGACGCGCCCCTGGACATGCGGATGGACCCGTCACGCGGCGAGACGGCCGCGCAGTACCTCGCGCGCGTCGAGGTCCACGACCTCGCGCGACTGCTGCGCGAGCATGGTGAGTCGCGCTTCGCGGGGGCGATCGCGCGCTCCGTCGTGTCGGCCCGACCGTCCACGACCTTCGAGCTCGTCGCGGCGGTGGAGCGCGCCGTTCCGCCGGCCGCCCGGCGGCGCGGCCACGTGGCGACGAGGGTCTTCCAGGCCCTGCGGGTCGAGGTGAACGACGAGCGGGGCCAGCTCGCGCGGGGCCTCGTCGCGGCGCTCGCGGCCCTCGCGGTCGGGGGGGTGCTGATCGTGATCTCGTACCACTCGGGCGAGGACCGGGCGGTCAAGGCCTTCCTCGACGAAGCGCGAACCGGCGGGTGCACGTGTCCGCCCGGGCTGCCCTGCGTGTGCGGGGCGGTCGCCCGGGTGGAGGTCGCCCATCGAGGTGCGCGCCTCGCCACAGCCGGGGAGGTGGCGCGCAACCCCCGGGCCCGCTCGGCCCGACTGCGCTCGGCGCGCAAGGTCGTGCCGTGAGCGTCATCACCCTGCCACGGCGCTCCGAGCGACGGCGCGCCACGGTACGGTCGCCCCGGCGCGCGCCGGCCCGCGCCACCACCGCCCCGCGCCGTCGCGCGCTCGTCGCGCGGCTGGGACAGGGTTCGGCCGTTACGCGCTCGGCCGTGATCGTCCTGTTGGGGCTGTCGATCTCCATCGTCGGCACGATGCTCGAAGCCAACCGCCAGGTCGAGATCCACACCCTCCAGAGCGAGCTGCTCCAGGCCCAATCCACCTACGCCGAGCAGGTCGGCTCGCTCACGAACCAGTCCGGCCCCGGTCAGGTCCTCGCCCACGCCGGAGCACTCCACCTCGTCTACCCGACCACGATCACCCAGGTCTCCTCTACGTCACTTGATGCGCCACTGCCTCTGCCGAAGTTCTCCGGATACGCACCTGTCACATCTCGGACGCAGCGGTGACCGCCTACTACCCCTCCACCCACGCCCGGCCCCGCGCTCGCGGGGCGTCGCCGACTCCACCCGGGCGTCGTCGTCTGGTCGCGCTGCGCACGGTTATGGCCGGGGCGTTCGTCGCCCTGGGCGTTCGGCTGTTCTTCCTCCAGGTGGTCGACCACGCGCACTACGCGCGCCTGTCGCTCGCTCAGGTGCGCGTCGACGTCACGACTCCGGCGTTGCGCGGGGGCATCTTCGACCGCAACGGCCAGACCCTGGCCATCTCCAAGCCCACCTCGCTCGTGATCGCCGATGACTTCCAGATCGCGCACCCGGCGAAGGAGGCCGCCGCGTTGAGCCCCCTCGTCCACGTGCCGGTCGCCAAGCTCACCACGAAACTGTCGGAAAAGAACGGATACGTCGTCTTGAGCAACGCCCTCGACCTCGCCGACGGCCACCGGATCGCTGGCCTGGCGTTCCCGGGGATCGTCGTCCAGGACTCCTCGGTGCGCGCCTACCCGGACCCGACCCTGGCCACCGCGGTCATCGGCGGGGTCAACGCCAGCGGTGGGGGCACCGCGGGCCTGGAGTACAAGTTCCAGTCGCTGCTCGCCGGCCAGACCGGCGTCACCCGGGAGTTCATGTCGGCTTCGGGGGTGGCCCTGCCGGCGACGACCGCGACGATCCTCAAGCGCTCCACGCCCGGGGTGGGCCTCGAGCTGACGATCGACTCGTCCTTACAGTACGTGGCCGAACGCGACATGGCGCTCGACCTCAAGAAGTTCGACGGCCTCGCGGGTGAGGCGGTGGTCATGGACGTGCACACCGGCCAGGTCCTCGCCGACGTCTCGCTCGTCAACACCAAGACTCACGCGGGGATCCTGGGGCCGATCCCGGCGTGGGGCCGCAGCGTGGGGGCCCCGGGGATCGAGCAGACCCTCAACAACCTCCCCTTCACCCAGGCCTACGAGCCCGGCTCGATGTTCAAGGTGGTGACCTTCTCGGCCGCCCTCTCCGAGGGAAAGATCACCCCGAGGACCGTCTTCACCATCCCCAACTCGGTGGTCGTCGGCGGACGGGTCTTCCACGACGCGGAGAACCACGGCCTCATCCACCTCACGGCGACCCAGGTCCTAGCCCAGTCGTCGAATATCGGCACCTACAAGATCGGGCTACGCGTCGGCGAGGCCGGCCTGCTCGCCCAGGTCCAGCGGCTCGGCTTCGGCCAGACGACCGCGGTCCGCTTCCCGGGTGAGACACCCGGGCTCTTGGTCGACGCCGCCCACTGGTACACGAGCGACGAAGTCGCCCTGCCCATCGGCCAGGTCGACGCGGTTCCGGCGATTCAAGTTCTCGACGCCTTCAACACGGTGGCCAACGATGGCGTGTTCGTCGAGCCCAAGCTCGTGCGGGGCTTCGTCGAGCCCAACGGCACCGTACGGCCGACGGCCCCGAGTGCGACCCACGAGGTCCTGACTCCGGGGGTCGACCAGACGCTGGTGAACATGCTCAAGCAGGTGGTGCTCGCCGGGACCGGCACCTACGCGGTCATCCCGGGTTACGAGGTCGCGGGCAAGACCGGTACCGCGACCATCCCGACGCCGGGCAAGGACACCCTCACCAACGACTTCTACGCGAGCTTCGTGGGCTTCGCCCCCGCGAACCACCCGGTGCTGTCGATGATCGTGGTGGTGGAGCGCCCGGTGACAAATATCTACGGCGGCACCGTCGCGGCCCCGGTGTTCCAGCAGGTCATGTCCTACGCCCTGCACCACTACGGAATCCCCTCCAGCGGGGTCTTCCAGCACCCCCTGCCCGCCACGGCGGCCACGATGTCCTCGGACGTGACCTGATGCAGTTGGGCGACGTCCTCGACGACCTGACCCTGGACGTGGCGACGGCCGCCCTCGAGGTGACTCGGGTCGAGATCGACTCGCGGACCTGCGAGCCGGGGACGCTCTTCTTCGCCCTTCGGGGGACCCGGGCCCACGGCGCCGAGCACGCGGCCGACGCGGTGGCCCGGGGCGCCGTCGTGGTCGTGAGCGACCGGCCGGTGGGTGTGGCGGTGCCGGTCCTGGTCGTGCCCGCGAGCCAGATCGACGCCCTGGTGGCCCACGCCAGCGCCGTCGTGGTCGGGGAGCCCCAGACCCGCTCGAAGTTGGTCGCGGTCACCGGCACCAACGGCAAGACGACGGTCACGACGCTCGTCGCCGACCTCGCCCGACGCCTCGGCTGGAACGCCGGTGCGATCGGGACGCTCACGGGCGCGCGCACCACGCCCGCGGCCCCCGACCTCTACCGGGCCCTCGCCCGCGAAGTCGACGCCTTCGACCCCGCGATCGCCGACGGGGTCGTCACCCTCGAGGTGTCGAGCCACGCGCTCGACCAGCGCCGGGTCGAGGGGCTGTTCTTCTGTGTGGCCGCCTTCACCAACCTCGGCCACGAGCACCTCGACTACCACGGGACGATGGAGGCGTACTTCGCGGCCAAGGCCTCCCTGTTCACCCCCGAGCGGGCGCGTCGGGCCGTCATCTGGACCGACGACCCCTACGGGGCCCGCCTCGCCGCGCAGACGGTCCTGCCGGTGACCCCGGTGGGACGGGCCGACGCCGAGGAGGTGGACTGTGCGCTGTCGGGCTCGACGTTCTTCTGGCGGGGCCACCTCGTGAACTCGCCGCTCGTGGGTGACTACAACGTCGACAACGTGCTCGTCGCCCTGGCGATCGCGGCCGGCCTCGGTCTCGACGAGGCGGGCCTCGCGCGGGCCGTGTCCGACGTGTCACCCGTCCCCGGGCGCTTCGAGGTCATCCACGGCCACGAGGTCACGGTGGTCGTCGACTACGCCCACACACCCGAGGGACTGGCGCGCCTGCTCGACGACGTGCGCTCGCTCGAACCCTCGGCCCGGGTCGTCACGGTCTTTGGCGCCGGGGGCGACCGGGACCGCACCAAGCGGCCCGAGATGGGCGCCGCCGTGGCCACGCGCTCCGACGTGGTCGTGCTGACCTCGGACAACCCTCGCTCGGAGTCGCCGGATGCCATCATGGACGACGTGGCGGCGGGAATCGGTTCCGGTGCCGTCCTCGTGCGCGAGGTGGATCGGCGTCGGGCCATCGCCGCGGCGATCGAGGCCGCCGGTCCGGGTGACGTCGTCGTGGTGGCTGGCAAGGGACACGAGACCACCCAGACCGTGGGC
>JAKCEK010000142.1 GCA_021838005.1 Actinomycetes bacterium | reverse complement strand
GCGTCGGTCATGTCGCGTCGGTCATGACGCATTGCTCCTCGTTCGAATCGCGGGACCTGCTCGTCCGCCTCGCCGACCTCGGCCCGAGACGCCCCGCGACCCGGTACCCCGTGTCGGGTGTCCTCGTTCGCACGGATCAGAGCCCCGCATGGAAGACTCGATCCATGGGCTTCTTCTCTGACGTCGAGTTTCCGGCCGACATCTATCACGAGCCGGAACCCCGACGAGTTCGGTGGCGGGGCGATCCCGACGACACCGTGGGCGTCCCCGTCCCCCTCGGCCCGTTGCTGGTTCGAAACGACCAGGTCGCCGTCGTCTCGTCGGGGTTCCTCGCCTATCCGTCCGGCTTTGGCTTCTCACTCGTGTCAATCAGCCGGCTCGATCCCGCCCCGTTGCCGTTCGGATTCCACCCTCCCGGGATGAGAGACCGGAGGGGGTCGACCGGTGGAGAACTGCGCTTTGGCATTGGGTTCGCCGACGGCTCCAAGGTGATCAGCCACGGCCATCGCCCAATCCCCGACGACGAGCCCTCGTCTCGGACACTGCGCCCGAGGGGCGGTGGTGGGGGAGGGCGCACGTGGTCCCAGGAATTCTGGTGCGAACCTCTGCCACCGGCGGGTCTGATGGCCCTCGTCATCGAGTGGCGAGACTTCGGCGTGCCCGAGACGGCGATTGACCTTGACGGGTCAATCATCCTTGACGCCGGCTCTCGTGCGCTGCCGCTGTGGCCCGACGACGTCGACCTTCCCGACGAGCCGAGCCCTCGTCCTTTTCGCTCGAATTCCTCTTGGCGCTCGAGCTCGATGCGCAGGGCCCAGCCCTAGTCGAGCGCGGGCGCGACAGAGAGCGCACGGGAGTTGGGTCGCCGGTCCCGATTCTCGCGCGGAGTCGTGGCGGGGATGGTCTCGCGAAGGAAGGCGCCTCGGCGCCACGACCTGGCCCAAGTCACCCCTGAGGGTCACCGCTGGTCCGTCGTGAGAGAGCGCGAAGTGAACCCTCACCCCGTGACGTGTCCGTTCTCACGACGTGCCTGCGGTGACACGTCGGCCCCCGATCGAGCGCGCTGCGGCGCGCGCTCTGGTTCAGTGCGCCGGGGGTCGAGCACCCATCGCGCGCAGGTGGCGGTAGTGGGACGCGAGGGCCGCGTGGAACGACGGCTGGACGCGCCGAGGGACGCCGAAGTCGGCGCAGACCTCGGTCACGATCGGGGCGATGACCGGGTAGGCGGTGTGGGGGAGGCGCGGGAAGAGGTGGTGCTCGGTCTGGTGGTCGAGCCCACCCGCGTACCAGCGGAAGAGCCGACTGAGGGGGCCCGACCCGTGGGAGAAGTCGAGGCTCGAGCGCACCTGCCACTCGTGCCACTGGTAGGGGGGGCGGGCCCCGGCCGGGGCGAACTCGGCGCCCTCGACCACGTGGGCCGACTGGAAGACCACCCCGAGCACCAGGCCCACGGTGAGGATCACGGCGAGGCCACCGACGACCACGACCCAGAGGGGGTGGGTCAGGGCCGGCAGTCCCACCATGAACGCCACGAAGGCGACCTTGGTGGTGACCGCGACGGTCGCGTCGCTCAGGCGGGTGCGCGACCCTCGCGAGTGGCGCGAGGCGCCGACCAGCGAGGCGAGGTCGTTGAACATGATCTCGAGCACCGTAAAGGAGTAGAGCGGCCACAGGTAGAGGTGTTGGAAGCGGTGCCAGGCGTAGCGACGCTGGAAGGGGGCGAGCCGGGCGAGCGGTCCCAGGTTGATGTCGGAGTCGACGCCCACGACGTTGGGCGAGCCGTGGTGCAGCGTGTTGTGGCGGTACCGCCACCGATTGGCGTCCGCCCCGATGGCGAACATGCTCCAGCCCACGATGCGATTGGCGAGCGACAGACGCTTGGTCGCCGAGGCGAAGAAGGCGTTGTGGTTGGCGTCGTGCTGGATGTTGAAGCCGACCGCCGCGAAGGCCAGCGCGAACGACGCGGCCGCCGCCACGCCCTCGGCCCAGCCGGTGGCGAGGATGACCCCGGCGAAGCTCGCGAGGAACCACGCGGCGATGACGACGGCCTTGACGTGGAGCCGGCGACGCGCGGCGCGCAGCGTCTGCGGGTCGAGCCGCTCGGTCACCGCCCGGGTCAGCGCGCCGGCGAACCCCCCGGTGCGGACCGGCGCGGTGGGCGTGGGTGTGGTCAAAGGGGCGGTCCTGATGGTGTCGTCCCCAGGTTACCCGGCGAGTTCGGTGCAGCGACGCTCGCGCCGCACCCGGGTGCTGACCTGGAGGGATGGTCCGGCCCGGGTGACGGCGTCGGCTCAGTGGTCCATGACGACGACGGCGCGTCCGTTCAGGGTCCCCTCGTGGAGGCGTCGGTAGGCCTCGGGGGCCTGGTCGATGGTGAAGCGCTCAACGTGCACGCGCACCTGGTGGCGCCGCGCCAACTCGATCACCTCGATCAGCTCCTCGCGACTGCCCCAGTACGACGTGACGACCGGTGACTCGTACGGCGTCGCGAAGAAGCCGACCGGCACCGTCGCTCCGCCCATGCCGAGCCCCACGATGTGGAACTCGCCGCCCACGCCCACCAGCTGCTTGGACACGTCCAGGCTCGACTGGAAGCCGGCGAAGTCGAAGACCGCCTCGGCCCCGCGGCCGTGGGTGAGTTGGCGGACCTTGGCGATGACGCCCGCGTCGTCAGAGCGCAGCGCCTCGTCCGCGCCCGAGTCGAGGGCCAACTTCAGCTTGGTGTCGTCGACGTCGAGGGCGATGATCCTCGCGCCCGAGAGGGCCTTGATCATCTGGATCCCGACGTGGCCCAGGCCGCCGGCGCCCACCACGACGGCGGTCGAACCGGCACCGAGGACCGGAAGCGCGGACTTGATCGCGTGGTACGGGGTGAGCCCGGCGTCGGTGAGGGGCGCCGCCTCGGCCGGGTCGAGGTCGCCGATGGGCACGAGGTGCCGGGCCGCGTCGACGACCATGTACTCGGCCATCGCGCCCGGCGCGCCGAGCCCCGGCGGGAGGATGGCGAGCTCGCCGGCCCGCTCGCAGTAGTTCTCTCGACCCCGCGCGCACTCGTGGCACGTCCCGCAGCCCCACGGGCCGTAGACGGCGACGGCCTCGCCGATCGCGAGCCCGCGGACCCCGGCGCCGAGCTCAGCGACCACGCCCACGCCCTCGTGTCCGAGGGTGAGGGGCAGCGTGCCGAAGGCGTACTGATCCTTGGGGATGCTCATCAAAAAGATGTCCGAGTGGCACAGCCCCGCCGCCGTCACCTTGAGCAGGACCTCGCCCGGTCCCGGAGCGGGCCGGTCGATCTCGACGACCTCGGGGTCGTGGCCGAACTCTCGATACTGGACTGCCTTCATGGCGACCACCTCTCTTCCGGGGTGGCCCGTCGCCTGACGGGGCGGCTCCCGGGACGTCCCCATCCTGGCCGTCCGCACGGGCGTCGCGCCGGGCCATAGGTCCCGAGCCCGCCCGGGCGCGCGGACGTCGCCCTGGCTACCCTGGGCCCCACTCGGGCGAGAGGGGGAGCGACGGCGGCCACGAGGGAGGACGGGCAGATGCTGCTCGGGCTATTGGACTTCGGGGTGAACCTCGGAGCGATGGAGGCGGGGCGGGTGGTCTTCGACGACTCCTTCGACCCCGAGACGGCGAGCCTCGACAACGTCGAGGTGGGCAAGGTCCTGATGTTCAACGAGACCCTGGGCACCTTCGTGAAACAGGGTCTCATCGACGCGGACCTCGTCTACGACATGTGGTGGGTCGAGGGGGTCTGGGCGAGGGTCGGCCCGTACGCGCGCCGCCTGCGCCAGTCGGCCGGGGAGCCCCGCCTCTACGAGAACTTCGAGCGGCTCGCGGCGAGCGCCCCCGGCGCGTAGCGCCGGGGCCAGGCGCCGGCCCCACGGACCCCCGAGCCGCTGGGCCCGGGCGTCGGCGTCGAGGGCGGTCGCGCGCAGCGGGGACCGGTGAACGTCGCGGCACCCTCAGCGCGCGCGTCGAGGGTTCCAGGGCCGGTAGTCGAACACCGCCTCCACCACGCCGTCGGCGCGGGCACGAGGCTCGGAGCCCCTCCGCGACCGCGTGGGGCCCACGAAGGCGCAGCGGGTCACCCCACGGCACACCGCCTCGCTGAAGCGACCCTCGACGAGGTCGTCGACGTCGGCCCCGAGCTCCTCGGAGAGGCGCGCGGGGTCCTCTTCGCACGCGTCGCACCCGCACGAGGGGTACGAGGTGAGACAGGTCCGCCCGAAGAGGGCGATGACCCCGGGGAAGGGGGTCGCGGCGAGGGTGAGCGGCGCCGCCCGGGGCGTGTCGGGCACCAGGCGGGCCACCCAGAGGGCGCTCGCGGTGAGCATGGGCCCGAGGTCGTCGGGGCCGACCGGTCCGCGCGCGACGCGGTAGTCGCGCTCGAGGCGCGCGACGAGCCCGGCGGCGCGCTCGACGACGACGGCGAAGCGCTCGGGGTCGGTGACCCGCCCGTAGGCCTCGGGCGAGGGGGCGCCGTCGTGTCCCATCGGGGAATCCTCGCACAGGGCGGTAAGGAGAGGTCCCTCGCCGACATACTCGGGCGTGCGCCGCTCGATCGCCGTCGCGTCGGTCCTGCTCCTCGGAGGCCTCGTCGCCCCGGGGGCCCCGGCCGGGGCGTCGCGTGTGACCCTGCGTCTTTCGGTGGTGGCCTGTGCGACCCTC
>JAKCEK010000141.1 GCA_021838005.1 Actinomycetes bacterium | reverse complement strand
TCGACCCCGCGGACGGCTCGTTCGACGTCGTCTACGCCCACCAGGTCCTCCAACACCTCAGCCGGCCGGTCGACGCGATCGCCGCGATGCGCCGGGTCCTCCGACCCGGAGGGTTGCTCGCGGTGCGCGACGCCGACTACGGGGGCTTCGTCTGGGCGCCGAACGACCCCGCACTCGATCGCTGGAACGCGGCCTACCACCAGCTCGCCCGGCTCAACGGCGCCGAGCCCGACGGCGGACGCCACCTGCCGGGCTGGGTCCGGGCGGCGGGCTTCGTCGACCTCGAGGTCTCCTCGTCGACCTGGACCTACGCGACGGCGACGGAGCGCCGCTGGTGGGGTGGCCTGTGGGCCGAGCGCGTGACGTCGAGCGACCTCGCCCGCCAACTCCTCGAGCACGGCCTCTGCGACGAGGACGAGCTCGGCGCATTCGCCGAGGGCTTCGCGCGCTGGGCCGAGAATCCCGACGGAGTCTTCGTCGTGCCCAACGTCGAGGTGCTGGCGCGCCGCTAGGGGCCCGTTCCGACGTGGCTTAGAGTGAGGTCGACGAAGGAGCACCATGCCCTACCGCGACATGGACGTGGCGGCGAGCCCGCTCGAGCTGATCGGTCACACCCCGATGGTGCGCCTGACCAAGGTGGTCGACGGCGTGGCCTGCGACGTGATCGCCAAGCTCGAGACGACCAACCCCGGGGGCAGCGCCAAGGACCGCCCGGCCCTGACCATGGTCGAGGCGGCCGAGCGCGAGGGGCTGCTCGGGCCGGGCTCGACCATCATCGAGCCCACGAGCGGCAATACCGGGGTGGGCCTGGCTATCGTGGCCGCCCAGCGCGGCTACCGGTGCGTCTTCGTGATGAGCGACAAGATGGCTCCCGAGAAGATCGACGTCCTGCGCGCGTACGGGGCGCAGGTCGTGGTCTGCCCGACGGCCGTGCCGCCCGAGCACCCCGACTCCTACTACTCGACGGCTGAGCGGCTCACGCGCGAGACCCCCAACGCCTTCCGCCCCGACCAGTACTCCAACCCGAACAATCCCCGAGCCCACTACGAGACGACCGGGCCGGAGATCTGGGAGCAGACCCGCGGTCGGGTCACCCACTTCGTCGCCGGCGCCGGGACCGGCGGCACCATCTCGGGCGTCGCCCGATTCTTGAAGGAGCAGGATCCGTCGATCCGGGTGGTCGCGGCCGACCCCGAGGGGTCGGTCTTCTCCGGGGGCGCCGGTCGGCCGTACCTCACCGAGGGGGTGGGGGAGGACTTCTGGCCGACCAACTACGACCCGTCCCTGGTCGACCGCGTCGTGCCGGTCTCGGACGCCGACGCCTTCGCCATGGCGCGTGCGGTGACGCGCCGCGAGGGCCTCCTCATCGGCGGTTCGGGCGGGACGGCCGTCGCGGCCGCGCTGCGGGTCGCCCGCGACCTACCCGCGGCGGCACTCGTCGTGGTGCTCATCCCCGACTCGGGCCGGGGCTACCTCTCGAAGATCTTCAACGACACCTGGATGACCGAGTACGGCTTCCTGCGCCCCCACGACGAGGACGACGTCGGCGACGTGCTGGCCGCCAAGCGGGCCCGTCCCGGAGAGGCACTCGACGACCTCGTGCTCGTGACCGAGGACGTGCTGGTGCGCGACGCCATCGCCCTCATGCGCGCAAAGGACGTGAGCCAGTTGCTCGTGACGGTGACCGACGAGCTGCCGCTCGCCGCGAAGGAGGTCTCGGGCTCGCTGAGCGAGCTCGGAGTCCTCGAGGCGACGACCCGCGATGCGTCGGTGCTCGGGCTCCGGGCGAAGGAGGTGGCCGACCCGCCGCTGCCGATGGTGGGCGTCGGGATGCCCGTCACCGACCTCACCCGAGAGCTCTCGCGCTCGGCCGGGGTCCTCGTGCTCGACGGGGGCCACCCGGTGGGGGTGCTCACGCGCTCGGACCTCTTGAGCTTCCTCGAGCAGCGGAGGGCCGGATGACCGGGTTCAACACGCGCGCGATCCACGTCGGCTCAGAGCCCGACGCCACCGGGGCCGTCAATCCGGCCGTCTACCTGACCTCCACCTACGCGCAGGAGGCGGTCGGGGTACCGCGTTTCGCCGACTACTCCCGGGTCGACAACCCGACGCGTCACGCGCTCGAGGGGTGCCTGGCCGACCTCGAGGGGGCGGAGTGGGGCGTGGCCTTCGCCTCGGGCCTCGCCGGGGAGGACGCCCTGCTGCGCACGCTCGCCCCCGGGGACCACGTCGTGCTCGGAAACGACGCCTACGGCGGGACCTACCGCCTCCTCACCCGGGTCTTCGGCGCCTGGGGCGTCGAGGTCACGTGCGTCGACCTCGCCGATCTGACGGCGGTGGCGGCCGGCCTGGAGCCAACGACGCGGATCGTGTGGGCGGAGACCCCGAGCAACCCCCTGCTCGGGATCGCCCCGATCGGCGACCTCGCCGACCTGGCCCACGCCCACGGGGCCCGGCTGGTGGTCGACAACACCTTCGCCACGCCCTACCTGCAGCGCCCCCTCGAGCACGGCGCCGACGTCGTGGTGCACTCGACGACCAAGTACTGCGGTGGTCACTCCGACGTCGTAGGCGGGTTCGTCGCCACGAGTGACGAAGAGCTCGCCGAGCGGCTGCGTTTCCACCAGTACGCCATCGGCGCGGTGCCGGGCCCGCTCGACTGTTACCTGGTGCTGCGCGGGCTCAAGACCCTCGGGGTGCGCATGGAGCGCCACTGCCAGAGCGCGGCGGCCGTGGCCGACTTCCTCGCGGGGCACCCGGCCGTCGAGCGCGTCTACTACCCCGGCCGCCCAGACCACCCGGGCCACGAGGTCGCGCGGCGTCAAATGTCGGGCTTCGGTGGCATGGTCAGCTTCACCGTGGTCGGCGGTGACGAGGCCGCGCGCGAGGTCTGCGAGGCGACGCGGGTCTTCACCCTGGCGGAGTCGCTCGGCGGGGTGGAGAGCCTCATCGAGTTGCCGGCGGCGATGACCCACGCCTCGACGAGCGGGTCGGTGCTCGAGCCCCCGAGTTCGTTGATCCGTCTCTCGGTGGGCCTCGAGGACATCGAGGACCTGATCGAGGATCTGGGCGGGGCCCTGGGCTGAGGACGCCGGCTCGACGCGTCCGACAGCGACGCGGTGCGGGGTCGCACGTCGCGTCCGCGCCGGTCTCCCGCCCTCGTCCCGGCGATCTGCGGGGCGCCCGAGTTCGAAGGGTGCGGCGTCAGCCTGGCGCGGGTCGGCCGCCCGGTGGACGAGGTGCGCGACGACGGGCCCGACCACCTGAGGACCCCCCCGTGGGCTCTCTCCTTCTCCCGGCGCCCCGGCCTCTTCCGTCGACCGGGCCCTTGAGTGGCGCGTCATCGAGCGCGGTCCTCGATCTCCCAGGCGTGGTCGAGCACGTGCCAGGCGATCCGCCGCAGCCCGAAGGCCGCGGGCCATCGGGCCCCGGGCTCCTCGCGGACGAGCCCAGAGATGAGGGCGGCGCGCTGCTCGATCCACGGGGTGCGTGGGGCGACGGGGTAGCCGAGACGTGACGCGTAGGCCCGCTCGACCTCGCGCACGTGCGCGACGATCGCGTCGCGGTCGCGACCGCCACCGCGCGGTCCCTGGCGCAGCTGCGCGGGGGCGTGAGTGACGACGTCGTCGAAGTAGTGCCAGCAGTCTGCGAGACGCTCGAGGTGGCGACGGCGCGCGGCTCGCGGGGGCACGAGCCCGTCCTCGTCCCAGACCGCGTCCGGCGCGCCGAAGTCCGTGGTGGTGGTCCCGGCCACGGCGCCGACGACCTGCAGCGGTCCCGGTCGGAAGGCGATCGACGCGACGGCGCGGTACCGGTCGCGGTAGGCGTCGAGCTCCGCCAGCGCCGCCTCGGCCGTCCGTCCCCGTCGGCACCATCCCGGCCAGTCGAGCGACACGGCGAAGACCCAGGTACGGCCCTCTTCGAGGTAGACGCGTGTGGACATCGTCGTTCGAGTCTCGTCGCACCCCGCCGTGGCGTCAAGCGTCTACCCTCGGCGCCGTGACCCTAGAGCGCTCCCTCGCCCTCGCCACGATCGACGCCCACGCCCGGGCGGTCGCCGTGATCGCGCCGAGCGGGTGGGCGGTCCCGGTCGGGGGCTGTCCCGGCTGGAGCGTCGAGGACGTCGTGCGCCACCTCTGTGACGTGCACTGGTTCTGGGAGCGAGTCGTCGCCGGCCGACTCGACGCCCCTCCGGCGCAGCCCCACCCGGTGACGCCCGGCGTCGACGGGCTGGCCGAGCACTTCGAGGCGGGAGCGGCGCGACTCCTCGCCACCCTCGCTTCCACCGAGCCCGACGTTGCGGTGTGGACGTGGGCCCCGGCGCAGCGCGACGTGGCCTTCGTCACTCGCCATCAGGTCCAGGAGATGGTCGTCCACCACTTCGACGTGGCCGCCGCGCTCGGCGCGCCGTGGTCGACGACGCCCGCCGTGGCCGCCGACGCGGTCGAGGAGTTCCTGACCTTCTCGGTCTCGAGCCCCGACGACCCGGCGGACCCCGCACGGCCGCCGCTCGGCGGTCGTCTCGCCCTGATCGCACCCGACGCCGGAGCGGCGTGGACGCTCGTCGACGCCGGCGGGGGGACCGTGAGCTGGTCGCGGGGCGTCGCCGAGCCGACCGCCGTGGTCGAGGCCGACGCCGCGCGCCTCCTGCTGTGGCTCTACGGGCGGGCCGAGGTCGTGGCCGA
>JAKCEK010000140.1 GCA_021838005.1 Actinomycetes bacterium | reverse complement strand
GACCCGGCCAGTCGACCAGACGGCCCTCGCGGCGCGCGAGCAGGTGGGCGTACATCGCCTCGGCGCCCACGATCGCGATCGCGTCGAGCTCGCCGGCGGCGATGCGCCGCGCCGCGGCCGCCACGAGCCGCTGGGGCTGGCTGCCGCCGGTGGGGGCGAGTGCGGTGGCGCGCGGGGCGAGACCGAGGGTCTCGAGGACGAGGCTCGCCGGGTCGCGGGGGTGCCAGACGAACGAGCGGATCGCGACGACCTGGTCGAGTCGCGCGAGGAGGGCTCTACCCGCGCCGGAGTCGTCGGCGGCCGCCGCGAGCGCGTCGCGCATCAGGTCGAGGGGGGTCGGACGGTCGTGGTAGCCGTGACCCGCCTCGGGTCGGACGGTCACCTGACCGACCCCGACGACGACCGGCGTACGGGGGTCGAGGGCCACCCCGGCAGTATGGCGCCCCTGCGTCGAGCCGGGGGCCACGGGTAGGGTGGGGGCGCTATGCGCATCGCGATGGGCGCCGACCACGCCGGCTTCGAGCTCAAGGCGCTCCTGCGCCGGTCGGTCGAGTCGTGGGGCCACGAGGTCCTCGACCTCGGCACCGACGCGCCCCATCCGTCGGTCGACTACCCCGACTTCGGGGCCGCCGTCGGCCGGGCCGTCGTCGAGGGACGCGCCGAGCTCGGGGTCGCCTGCTGCGGATCGGGGATCGGGATCGCCATCGCGGCGAACAAGGTCGCGGGCGTGCGCGCCGCCGTCGTCCACGACGTGACGAGCGGCCACCTCGCGCGCGAGCACAACCACGCCAACGTCGTCTGCCTGGGGGGGCGGACCA
Source organism: Actinomycetes bacterium (assembly GCA_021838005.1). Classification (GTDB taxonomy): domain Bacteria; phylum Actinomycetota; class Acidimicrobiia; order Acidimicrobiales; family RAAP-2; genus RAAP-2. Next base: position 3,940 of record JAKCEK010000140.1, on the reverse strand, counting down.
CCGGGCCGAGCGTGGCCGTCGAGGCCGTCCAGGCGTTCCTCACCGCCACCCCCGAGCCCCGTCACCAGACCCGGATCGACAAGATCGCGGCGCTCGACGCCGCTCGCGCCACGGAGCGCTCGTGAGCCCCTCGCCGCTCGACCGCTGGATCACCGACGACGAGGTCGTGGCCCTGCTGGGCGACGAGTGGGCGCGCCAGACGACGACGCTCCAGTTGATCGCGAGCGAGAACTTCGCCTCGCCCGCGGTGCTGGCGGCGGCCGGGTCGATCCTCACCAACAAGTACGCCGAGGGCTACCCGGGTCGGCGCTACTACGGCGGGAACCAGGTCGTCGACGAGGTCGAGGACCTCGCGCGGCGCCGGCTCACGGCGCTCTTCGGGGCCGACCACGCCAACGTCCAGCCCCACAGCGGCGCCAACGCGAACGTCGCGGTCTACGAAGCGCTCCTCGAACCGGGCGACACCATCCTGGCGATGCGTCTCGACCAGGGCGGCCACCTCACCCACGGGTCGCCCGCGTCGATCACCTCGACCTTCTGGCGCTTCGTGTCCTACGGGGTCACGCCCCGCTCGGACGACCCCGCGGTCCCCGGCGAGGTGATCGACTTCGACAACGTGCGCGACCTCGCCCTCGCCCATCGACCACGACTCATCGTGGCCGGCGCCACGGCCTACAGCCGGGTTATCGACCCCGTGCCGTTCCGCGAGATCGCCGACGAGGTCGGGGCGTACCTCATGTTCGACTCGGCTCACGTCGCCGGCCTGATCGCCGGAGGCGTGCACCCCTCGCCGGTGCCCTACGCCGACGTCGTCACCTTCACCACCCACAAGACCCTGCGCGGGCCCCGCGGTGGGGCGATCGTCTGTCGCGAGGAGCACGCGAAGAGGATCGACTCGGCCGTCTTCCCGGGCCAGCAGGGCGGCCCGCTCGAGCACGTCATCGCCGCCAAGGCCGTCGCGTTCGAAGAGGCCCGCCAGCCCGCCTTCGCCGACTACGCCGGTCGCGTCGTCGCCAACGCCCGCGCCTTCGCCGCGGCGCTGGAGGGTCAGGGTTTCCGGCTCGTCTCGGGGGGCACCGAGAACCACATGGTGCTGCTCGACCTGCGCGACTTCGACGGCGAGCTGACCGGCAAGGTCGCCCAGGAGGCGCTCGACCGCGCCGGGATCACCACGAACCGCAACACCATCCCCGACGACCCGCGCAGCGCGTTCGTCACCTCCGGGCTGCGCGTGGGCACCGCCGCCGAGACGACGGCCGGCTTGGGTGAGGCGGAGTTCGCCGCGGTGGCCGGGCTGATGGCCCGGGCGTTGCGCGGCCGCGACGACGAGGCTGTGCTCACCGAGGTCCGCCGGGACGTCGCGGCCCTGTGCGCGGCGCACAACCCGTACCAGGGGTTCGTGGGCTAGGTCGTGGGTCGACTGGTCGCCTACGGGGTCGTCGCCCTCGTGGCGGCGGTGGTGACGGCGCTCGTCGACCGTCCGGCCCGCCGCCTCTCGATCGAGATCGGCTACACCGCCCAACCCGACGAGCGAAAGGTCCACCAGGCCCTCACGCCCTACGGGGGAGGGGCGGCCATGCTGGTCGGGCTCTGCGCGGGCCTGCTCGCGACGCTGCTCGTCCCGTCGCTGCGCCCGGTCCTGACCGCCTCGCGCGAGGGCTTCGGGGTTCTGCTCGCGGCCGGAGTCATCTTCGTGGTGGGCATGGTCGACGACTTCAGGGACATGAGCGCCCCGGCCAAGGTGGCCGGCCAGTTCCTCGCCGCCTCGATCCTGTACTTCTCGGGCGCGACGATGTACCAGCTCAAGCTCCCCTTCGCCGGTTTCGTGGTCCTCGGCCCGTCGATCCTGCCGGTGATCACGGCGGTGTGGGTCGTAGCCCTGTGCAACGCCATCAACCTGATCGACGGCCTCGACGGGCTCGCGGCGGGGATCGTCGCGATCGCCTCGGGCACGTTGTGTGTCTACGGGCTGCGCCTCGAGACGCTCGGGCTCTTGCCGGTCTCCAACGTCGGGCCGCTCATCGCGGCCGTCACCTTCGGGATCTGCGTCGGTTTCCTGCGCGACAACTTCCACCCGGCCAAGCTGTTCATGGGCGACGCCGGCTCGTTGATGCTGGGGCTGCTCATGAGCGCGTCGACGATGGTGATCGGCGGGCGGACCGCGCCGGCGAGCGGGGTCACCTTCTTCTTCTTCGCTCCGCTGCTCATCCCCGTCTTCATCCTCGGCGTGCCGCTCATCGACGCCGCCTGGGCCTTCATCCGGCGCACCGCCTCGGGTCAGGGCTTCGACACCCCGGACAAGAACCACATCCACCACCGTCTGATGCGCCTGGGCCACGGCCACCGCCGCACCGTGGTGATCCTGTGGGCGTGGACGGCCCTGCTGTGCGGCTTCGTGCTGTTGCCGCTGTTCGACAACCAGGCCAACGTCTTCATCCCCCTCGGGGTCGCGGTGCTCGCGATCGCCCTGGTGACCTGGTTCAGCCCATTGATCGAGTGGCTCCGACGCAGCCGGTCGGCACCGCGTCCGCCGGCGGCCCCACGCGAACGGGTCGACCGGTGACCGGCGGGCACGGCGACGACCAGGGCCGGGCCCCGTCGGATCAGGGCGGACGACGCGACTCGACGCCCTCGGTCGCGGCGGCGTTCGCCGCGATGGGCTCCACGATCGCGATCTGCCTGGCCGTGGGGGTCGTCCTCGGGATCTACCTCGACCGGTGGTGGCACGTCTCGCCGGCCGGTCTTCTCGTCGGGATAGTGTTGGGGGCGGCAGCGGCCGTGGCGAGTGTCATCTCGCTCGTCCGGCGCTACCTGTGAATCGTCCGTCCGTGCTAGAGAACCTCCCCGCCTCGACCCTCCCGCGCCTGCTCCGCCGGACCGCCATCTCGGCTCTCGCCGTCGGGGTGGTCGCCTTCTTCGTGGCCTTCTTCGTGGCCTCGGCGATCGCCGCCCTCGGAGTGGCCCTCGGGGTCGCGCTCGCCGTGGTGAACCTGCGCCTGCTCGATCGTCAGGCGGCCCGGGTCGAGGTCGGCAGCGAGGCCAAGAGCACCCGGGCGGTCCGTCGCCAGCTCGGCGGGCGCACGACCGGCCGGCTGGCGCTGATCACCGCGGTGGCCCTTGTGCTCATCTGGCTCGACGCCCCCCTGGGAGTGGGTATTGTTGTCGGGCTTGTGCTGTATCAGATCGTCTTCGTCGTGAACGTCCTGCGCGTCGTGGCGAGCCAGGGAGGAGTGGAGTAGAGCCGATGCTGTTCGCTGCGGCTAAGACCATTCCCGTCGGGGTCCACCCCTACTGGCACCTCTTCGGTCTCACGATCGACGAGGACATCGTCCTCGGGACCCTGCTCGCGGCCGCCATCTTCCTCGGGCTGGGCTTGTGGATGCGCCACAAGCTCACCGACGGCGTGCCGAGCAAGATCCAGATCATCTGGGAGGTCCTCACCGAGCAGGTCACCGAACTCGCCGACTCGGCCATCGGCCCTGAAGGTCGGCGCTTCGTGCCGGTCGGGGTCACCCTCTTCTTGTTCATCCTGATCTGCAACTGGCTCGACTTCTTGCCCACCTCACTGCGCCCGGGCCAGTCGGGGGACATCTTCCCCGCGCCCACGAGCGACGTGAACCTGCCCCTGGCCATGGCGCTCTTTGTCATCGTGTGGGCCCACATCGAGTCGTTCCGCGCCCGCGGTTTCCGGGGCTACTTCCGCCACTACGCCCAGCCCTTCAAGGCGCTGGCCCCGATCAACGTGATCGAGGAGATCACCAAGCCGATCACCCTGACCTTCCGTCTCTTCGGCAACATCTTCTCGGGCGGGTTGATGGTGGTGGTGATGCTGACGCTCCTGCCGATCTACGTCACCCCGCCGCTCGAGATCGTCTGGAAGTTCTTCGACACCGGCCTGCTCGGCACGATCCAGGCCTTCATCTTCACGCTCCTCACGATG
>JAKCEK010000139.1 GCA_021838005.1 Actinomycetes bacterium | reverse complement strand
CATCGGACCCGGCGACCGGGTGCTGGTGTGGGGGGCGTCGGGCGGGATCGGCTCGTTCGCCGTCCAGCACGTGCTGAACGCCGGCGGCGTGCCGGTCGGCGTCGTCTCGAGCGAGGCGAAGGCCCAGACCCTGCGCGAACTGGGCTGCGAACACGTCATCAACCGGGCCGAGAAGCACTACCGGTTCTGGAAGGACGAGCACACCCAGGACGAGTCGGAGTGGCGGCGCCTGGGCAAGGACATCCGTGAGCTCGTCGGCGAGGACGTCGACGTGGTGTTCGAGCACCCGGGCCGCTCGACGATGGGCGCGAGCGTCTTTGTCGCCAAGCGCGGCGGCACGGTGGTCACCTGTGCCGCGACGAGCGGGTACATGATCGAGTACGACAACCGTCACCTCTGGATGAAGCTCAAGACGATCAAGGGCTCGCACTTCGCCAACTACCGCGAGGCGTGGGCGGCCAACCAGACGTTGATCGACGGCCGCGTCGTGCCGCCGATGTCGGCCGTCTTCCCCCTCGCCGAGACGGGCGAGGCGACCTACCAGGTCCACCACAACCGCCACGAGGGCAAGATCGCCGTCTTGTGCGCGGCCGAGCGCGAGGGCCTCGGCGTCACCGACCCGGCCACCCGCGAGCGGGTGGGCGAGGGGCGCCTCACCGTCTTTCGCCGCCACGACCAGGAGGGGTAGATGGAGCTCACCGAGATCGACCACGTGGCCATCGCCGTGCGCGACCTCGACGAGGCGGTGCGCTGGTACGCCGAGGTGCTCGGCGCGCCCACGGTGCACCGCGAGGTCGTCGCCTCCGACGGCGTCGAGGAGGCGCTCGTGCGGGTGGCCGACTCCTACGTGCAGCTGCTCACGCCCACCCGCGAGGACTCGCCCGTGGGCCGGTTCCTCGCCGCGCGCGGCGAGGGGCTGCACCACGTCGCCTATCGCGTGGAAGACTGCGCGGCCGCGCTCGAGCACGTGAAGGCGGCCGGCCAGCGCGTCATCGACGAGCACCCCCGGCCCGGCTCGCGCGGCACCACCGTGGCCTTCATCCACCCGAAGGCGACCTTCTCGACGCTCATCGAATTGGTGCAGGAGGGACCGACCTCCGCGGTTACCGAGTAGTCGGTCGCGCTACCTCGCGGTAAGCGCAGATTCCTACTTCGAAGTAACGCGGAGAGCGCCGCGCGTTCGCGCCCGAGACGCGTCGTGCGCGCGTCACGGACCCGAGTCCCCAGAACGTGGTGGCTAGCCTCTGGTCCATGGAGCACTCGATGGCGGAACGACTCAAGGAGCTCGAGGCCCGCAAGGCCGAGGCGCTGGTGGCGGGGGGCGAGAGGGCGATCGAGCGCCATCACGCCAAGGGCAAGCTGACCGCGCGCGAGCGGCTCGAGTACCTCCTCGACGAGGGTTCGTTCCAAGAGCTCGACATGCTGACCCGCCACAACGCGTCGGGCATGGGTCTGGAGGACTCGCGACCCTTCACCGATGGGGTCATCACCGGCTACGGCAAGATCGACGGTCGAAAGGTCTGCGTCTACTCCCAGGACTTCACGGTCTTCGGTGGCGCGCTCGGCGAGACCCACGGCGAGAAGATCCAAAAGATCATGGACCTCGCCACCACGATGGGGCTGCCGATCATCGGGCTCAACGACGGCGCCGGGGCGCGCATCCAAGAGGGCGTCGCCGCCCTCAACGCCTACGGCGGAATCTTCTACCGCAACACGCGGGCCTCGGGCGTGGTGCCCCAGGTGTCGGTCATCCTCGGACCGTGCGCGGGCGGCGCCGTCTACTCCCCGGCCCTGACCGACTTCATCTTCATGGTGAAGGACTCCTCACACATGTTCATCACCGGCCCCGACGTGGTGAAGTCGGTCACCGGCGAGGACGTCACCCTCGAGGAGCTCGGCGGCGCCCAGACCCACGCCACCCGCTCTGGGGTCGCGAACTTCGTCCTGCCCGACGAGAAGAGCGTGCTCGACGAGGTGCGCTACCTCCTCTCGTTCCTGCCCTCGAACAACATGGAAGAGCCGCCGCGGATCCTGGTCGGGGACGACCCGGACCGGCTGTGCGAGGACCTGCGCGACCTGCTGCCCGACTCGTCGAACCAGCCCTACGACATGAAGAAGGTCATCACCTCGATCGTGGACAACGGGGATTACATGGAGGTCCACGCCACCTACGCCCAGCAGGTGACCTGCGGCTTCGCCCGGGTGGACGGCCACACCGTGGGCATCGTGGCCAACCAGCCCCAGACCCTCGCCGGAGTCCTCGACATCGCCTCGTCGGAGAAGGCCGCGCGCTTCGTGCGCACCTGTGACGCCTTCAACGTGCCGATCGTGACCTTCGTCGACGTGCCGGGCTTCATGCCCGGCGTCTCCCAGGAGTACGGGGGGATCATCCGCCACGGGGCGAAGCTGCTCTACGCGTTCTGCGAGGCCACGGTGCCGCGGATCTCGATCACGACCCGCAAGGCCTACGGCGGGGCCTACGTCGTCATGAACTCCAAGTCGATCGGGGCGGACCTCGCCTTCGCCTGGCCGACGGCGGAGTTCGCGGTGATGGGCGCGTCGGGCGCGGTGGGGATCGTGCACCGACGCGACCTCGCCGAGGCCGACGACCCCGAGGCCCTGCGGACCCAGCTGATCGACGACTACGAGGAGCGCTACGTCAACCCCTACATCGCCGCCGAGCGGGGCTTCGTCGACGACGTGATCGACCCGGCCGACACCCGCCGGGTGCTCGCCAAGTCGCTCGACCTCCTGCGGGGCAAGCGCGAGGAACTGCCCAAGCGCAAGCACGGGAACGTCCCGCTGTGAGCCACGGTCTCACCCCGCGCCCACTGCCCCCCGAGGAGGACCTCGCGGCGGTGGTCGCCGCCGCGGAGTTGTTGGTGCGCGAGCGGCGCCGGGCGCTCGACCGCACCCCGACCTGGCGGTTCTCGGGGCGGTGGTTCAACGCCGGCCGCTACGCCCTGCGCCGCCCCCACGAGCTCAACTAGCGCTCGACGAGCGCGAGCAGGCCGGCGACGATCTCGCTGAGCCGGTAGTCCTTGGGCGTGTAGACGGCGGCCACGCCGAGCCGACCCAGGGCCGCGGCGTCCTCGGGCGGGATGATCCCCCCGACCACGACGGGCGCCTCCACCCCCGCGGCGCGCAGCCCCTCGAGGATCCGCGGCACCAGCTCGAGGTGGGAGCCCGAGAGGATCGAGAGCCCCACCACGTCGACGTCCTCGTCCCGCGCGGCGGCCACGATCTCGGCGGGTGAGGAGCGGATGCCCGCGTAGACCACCTCGAAGCCGGCGTCGCGCGCCGCGACCGCGACCTGCTCGGCCCCGTTGGAGTGGCCGTCGAGGCCGGGCTTGGCGACCAGGAGCCGCGGCGGCGAGCCGCGCCGCTCGGCGAGCGCCCGGCTGCGCGCGGCGAGGTCGGCGAAGCCCTCGCGCGCCGCGCGCGCCGCCGCGACCCCGGTCGGAGCCCGGTACTCGCCGAAGACCTCGCGCAGGGCGCGCGCCCACTCACCGGTCGTGCCCCCGGCGCGCGCCAGGGCGATTGAGGGGACCATCACGTTGTCGGCCGGGTCGTCGCTCGCCGCCACCCGCCTCAGCTCGGCCAGCGCGGCCTCGACGGCGGCCCCGTCGCGGAGGGCTCGCCAGGCGGCGAGGTCGGCGACGAGGTCGGCCTCGACCGAGGGGTCGACGGTGAGGATCGACTCGGCGCCCTCGGCGAGCGGCGAGGGGGCCGTCTCGGTGAAGCGGTTGACGCCCACCACGACCTGGTCGCCCGCCTCGATGCGCGCCACGCGCGCGGCCTGGCTCGCGACGAGGCGGGCCTTGACCTGCTCGACCGCGGCGAAGGCGCCGCCGAGCGCGAGGACCTCGTCGAGCTCGGCCGCGGCCGCCTCGCGCAGCTCGTGGACGAGGGCCTCCATGACGGCGGAGCCGGCGAAGAGGTCGGGGTACTCGAGCAGGTCGCTCTCGTAGGCGAGGATCTGCTGGAGGCGCAGGCTCCACTGCTGGTCCCACGGGCGGGGCAGTCCCAGGGCCTCGTTCCACGCCGGTAGCTGGACGGCCCGGGCCCGGGCGTCGGCCGAGAGGGTCACCCCGAGCATCTCGAGCACGATGCGGCCCACGTTGTTCTCGGGTTGCTGCTCGGTCAGTCCCAGTGAGTTGACCTGGACCCCGTAGCGGAACCGGCGCTGGGTGGGGTCCTCGACCCCGTAGCGGGTGCGGCAGATCTCGTCCCACAGCGCCGTGAAGACCCGCATCTTCGCGGTCTCCTCGACGAAGCGCACCCCGGCGTTCACGAAGAACGAGATCCGGCTCACGACGTCGGCGAGCCGGGACGGGTCGACCTTGCCCGAGTCGCGCACGGCGTCGAGGATGTCGATCGCGGTCGCCAGGGCGTAGGCGATCTCCTGGGTGGGCGTGGCTCCGGCCTCTTGGAGGTGGTAGCTGCACACGTTGATCGGGTTCCAACGGGGCACCCGGGCGACGCCGTAGGCGATGGTGTCGACGATGAGCCGGCGCGACGGGCCCGGTGCGAAGATGTAGGTGCCGCGGCTCAGGTACTCCTTGACGATGTCGTTCTGGATGGTGCCCTGGAGGCGCGCCGGGTCGTCCCCGCGCTCCTCGGCCAGCGCCAGGTAGAGGGCCCACAGCCACGCGGCCGTCGCGTTGATGGTCATCGAGGTGTTCATCTCGGCGAGGGGGAGGCCCTCGAAGAGCTGGCGCACGTGGCCGAGGTGGGCGACCGGGACCCCGACCTTGCCGACCTCGCCGCGCGCGGCCTCGTCGTCGGGGTCGTAGCCGGTC
>JAKCEK010000138.1 GCA_021838005.1 Actinomycetes bacterium | reverse complement strand
CACCTCGAGGCGTGGACGGGAAGCGCTAGGGTCCCTCGGATGACCGACAAGCCCTTCGTCGACCCCCACCTCGGCCCCGCCCCGAGCGACCTGCTGGTCGAGGACCTCACCGTCGGCGCCGGCGAGCCCGTCCGGGCTGGTCAGACCGCCGTCGTGCACTACATCGGCGTGGCCCACTCCACCGGGGTCGAGTTCGACTCGTCGTGGGATCGCGGCGAGACCTTCGAGTTCCCGGTCGGGTCGGGCTGGGTCATCCCCGGGTGGGACCAGGGCGTCGCCGGCATGCGCGTCGGCGGTCGCCGCCGTCTCGTCATCCCGTCCCACCTCGGTTACGGCGAGCGGGGCGCCGGTGGGGTCATCGCGCCGGGCGAGACGCTGCTCTTTGTCGTCGACCTCGTCGCAGTCCGATGATCAGTTGAGCGACGGCTGGCTGTCGAGGGCCAGTTGGCGCTGGAAGTCGCCGTAGCGCTCGCAGCAGATCTCGGCCACCAACCGGAGCCGATCGTTCGGGTTCGACAGGCTGAGCACCTTGAACTGGTCGAGCACCGACATCGGGGTCAGCGCGCACAGCTGCCACGCGCGCACCCGGGGGTCGTCATCCATCGGCACGTCGCGGCGCAGGCACTGGTCGGCCATCACCTCGCTCTGCAGGGCGCGTAACGCGCGCACCGCCGACTCGGTCGAGGCGAGCAGCATCGGCTCGATCGCCACGTCGTCGCAGCAGCGCGCGCGCACCTCGGCCCTGGGGTAGGGCCCGTCCTGGAGCCACCGTCCCACCTCGACGCACTCGACCGCCTCGACCATGAGCAGCGTCTGGCCGTCGGGGAGCTGGTGCGAGCCCAGGATCTCGACCACCGTCCCCACCGAGGTCCGCTCGTCGCGCCCGCCGACCTCGGAGCCACGCTCGATAAGGCACGTCCCAAACCGGCCCTCGTCAGCGACGTCTCGCAGGAGGCGGTGATAGCGAGGCTCGAAGACGCACAGTCCGATCCTCTGATGCGGAAAGACCACCATGCCCAACGGGAACATCGCCAGGGACTGCGGGCTCACGTGCCCACCCTAAGGGTGAACGCTTCGTGAAGGGGCCCTTCACGTTCTCAGTAACTCAGCCAGTGCGCGCAGGGCGAGCCCCCGGTGGGAGATCGCGTTCTTCTCCTGCGCCGAAAGCTCCGCGAGGGTCTCTCCTCCCAGGTCACGAGGGATGAACACCACGTCGTAGCCGAAGCCGTGGGCCCCGCGCGGCGCGGGGGCGATGCGTCCCTCGAGCACCCCCTCGACCCACCGGGCGCTCCCGTCGGGCTCGGCCACGGCGATCACCGTGCGGAAGTGGGCGCCGCGCCGGTCGGGCGCCACGTCCTCGAGCTCGGCCAGCACCCGGGCGACGTTCTGTGCGTCGCTCGCCCCGGGGCCGGCGTAACGCGCGCTGTAGACCCCCGGTCGCCCGTCCAGCGCGTCGACGAACAGACCGGTGTCGTCGGCCACCGCCGTCGCCCCGGCCGCGGCGGCAACGACGCGCGCCTTCAAGAGAGCGTTGCCCTGGAGCGTATCTTCGACCTCGTCGACCTCCCCCAGCCCCTCAGGTCTCTGTCCGATGACGAAGCCGAGTCCGGACAGGACCGCTCGCATCTCGGAGGCCTTGTGGGCGTTGGCGGTCGCGAGGACCAACCGTCTCACCGGCGCGGTCCGGGCACCACCGCGAGCACCTCGCGCTGGGCCGCGGCGATGCGCGCGAGTCCACCGGCCGCGAGCTCAAGCAGCGCGTCGAGCTCGGATCGGTCGAAGGGCGCGCCCTCGGCCGTCCCCTGGACCTCGACGAAACGTCCCGACCCGGTCATCACGACGTTCATGTCGGTCTCGGCCCGGGAGTCCTCGGCGTAGGGCAGGTCGAGCACCGGCGTACCCTCGACGATTCCCACCGAGACCGCCGCGACCGAGTCCACCAGGGGGTGCTCGTTGAGGAGACCGGAGGCGACCATGCGGGTCAGGGCGTCGTGAAGGGCGACGTAGCCGCCGCAAATCGACGCGGTTCGGGTTCCGCCGTCGGCCTGTAAGACGTCGCAGTCGACCAGCACCTGCACGTCGGGCATCCGCGTGAGGTCGGTCACGGCGCGCAGCGAGCGGCCGATCAGCCGCTGGATCTCGTGGGTGCGCCCCGACTGCTTGCCCCGGGCGGCCTCGCGCGCGATGCGCTCGACCGAGGCCCCCGGGAGCATGGAGTACTCCGCGCTCACCCAACCCCGTCCCTGGCCCCGAAGCCACCTCGGGACGTCGAGGTCCACCGACGCCGTGCACAACACGCGCGTGCGCCCGACCCGGACGAGCACCGACCCGAGAGCCGCGTCGGTGAAGTCCCGCTCGAACGAGATGGGACGGGCTTCGTCGGGCGCACGCCCGTCGGCTCGGCTGGTGTCCATGGTCCTCCTGGGGTCGGCAGCCACCGTAGTCGGGGCTCGGCCTAGAAGTAGATGGTCGTGCGGGTCCGCTCGACGACGTCGTCCACGTCGTCGCTCCAGGCGCCCGACGAGAGGTACTTCCAACCGTCGTCGCAGATGACGGTCACGATGGTGGCCGGCGCGTCGCCGACCGAGCGCGCGCACTTGACGGCGCCGGCCATGATCGCGCCCGACGAGAGGCCGGCGAAGAGTCCGACCTCGGTCAGCCGACGCGTCCACTCGACCGACTCGCGCAGCCGGACGATGACCTTGCGGTCCAAGAGGTCGGCCCCCCCGCCGTCGGTGAACACCGGAGGCACGTAGCCGTCCTCCAGGCTGCGCAGCCCGTCGACCACCTCACCGCTCGGGGGCTCCACCGCCCAAACCTGCACGCCGGGCCGGTGCTCCTTGAGGTAACGCCCCACGCCCATCAACGTCCCCGACGTCCCTAGTCCGGCGACGAAGTGGGTGATCTCGGGCACGTCGGCGAGGATCTCGGGACCGGTCGTCGTGTAGTGGGCCCGCGGATTGGCCGGGTTCGCGTACTGGTAGAGGAAGACCCAGTCGGGGTGGTCGGCGGCGAGCGCCTGAGCTCGTCGTACCGCTCCGTTCGACCCCTCGGCCCCAGGAGACTCGATGATCTCCGCCCCCCAGGCCACGAGGAGTTGGCGGCGCTCGGGCGAGACGTTAGCGGGCAGGACGACCTTGAGGTGGTAGCCACGCAGCCGGCAGATCATGGCGAGGGCGATCCCGGTATTGCCGGACGAGGGCTCGATCAGCACCTGGCCCGGCCGGCCCGGCACCAGGCGCCCCTCGGTCTCGGCGGCTTCGACGAGCGAGAGCGCGACCCGGTCCTTGATCGAACCGGCGGGGTTGCGCCCCTCGAGCTTGGCCAGCAGTGTCACGTTCGGCGACGGTGACAGGGCGCTCACGTCGAGCACCGGCGTCCGGCCGATGAGCTCCAGGACCGACGAGACTCGGGCCACTTACTGGGACCCGCCCGCGACCGCCGGTAGCAGGGTAATCTCGTCGTGGTCGGTCACCGGGGTGTCCAAACCCCCGAGGTAACGCACGTCGTCATCGTTCACGTACACGTTCAAGAAGCGGTGTAGGGACCCGTCCGCGTCGAGCAGCTGCACCCGCGACGTGGGGTAGGTCTCGGTCAGCCGGGCCAACACCTCTCCGATGGTTGAGCCCTCGACCTCGAGGACGGCGTTGTTGCCCATGGCCGGGCGAAGGACGGTGGGGACTCGGAGGACGGCCGCCATGACACCTCTTTTTCTTCTCACTTCACCGGAATCCTGACCTGCGCGGTCGAGATTACCGGCGCCGTCGCGCCGCGTGCCCCTCCTCGCCCTCGAAGACGAGCACCTCCTCGACGATCTCTCCCCCGGTGATCCGGAAGCTGCGCAGGTCGGTGGCCGCGTCGGCGAGCGAGACGAGGACGTAGTGCCAGGAGGGATCGGGTGCCTGGGCGACGTCAGTCGGGCTGGGGTGAGCCGCACTGTGAGTGTGGCTGTGGAAGGCGCCGATCACCTCGAGGCCCCCGACCTCGGCGTGGCGAAAGGTACGCAACAGCACGCCCGGGTCGATCTCGTAGACCCGGGCCGAGTCAGCGACGTTGGGGCTCGGAACGACCTCGACGACCTCGTCGGAACGCCCGACGAGCAGGCCGCAGCCCTCGTTGGGCAGCGCCCGGATGGCCGTAGCGATCATCGCCTCGCGATGTTCGGACTGGATCCTCAGCATCCCGTCACCCTAGGACGACCGGCCGATGCCTCTACGCTGACGACATGGCTCGGGCGAAGCAGATCCAGCGGCGCCGCGCCGAGGCGCGCGAGGCCGTGGCCGGCGACCGCGTGGTCGCCACCAACCGACGCGCCCGACACGACTACGAGATCATCGACACGCTCGAGTGCGGGATCGTGCTCACCGGGTCGGAGGTCAAGTCGCTGCGTGAGGGCAAAGCTCAGATCGCCGAGGCCTTCGCCCGCGTCGACGGCGGGGAGCTCTGGCTATACCAGAGCCACATCCCGCCGTGGAGCTACGCCGTGGGCTTCGGCAGCCATGACCCGGACCGCAAACGCAAGCTGCTCGCCCACGCCCACGAGATCGACCGCTGGCGCCACCTGGTCGAGAGCCAGGCGCTCACCCTTATCCCCTTGCGCGTCTACTTCTCGAGCGGCCGGGCCAAGGTGGAGCTGGCCCTCGCCCGTGGCCGTCGCCACCAGGACATCCGCCAGGCCATCGCCAAACGCGACGCTGAGCGGGAGATGGCCCGGGCCGTTCGTCGTTCCGAGCGCTACACCTAGGGCGAGCGGTGCCCGCCCTCGGTAGACTGGCGATCCGGTCAGGTCGACCGGACGAGGGGGTGAATGGTTCTCGACGTTGGTCGTGGAGGTCTGAGAAGCGAG
>JAKCEK010000137.1 GCA_021838005.1 Actinomycetes bacterium | reverse complement strand
GGCGGCTCGTGGCGCGCTCGGTCGGGCGCGTCGCGCGGTCGTGACCGACCGCGACGCGTACGTCGTGGTCGAAGTCGTAGTCCTCACTCCACTCCTCCCACGTGCCGCGCGACTCGAGTGAGCGGTACGTGTCCTCGGGGTGAACGAGCGTGAGACGGGGCCGTCGCGGCGCGTACGCGCTCTGCCCACGCGGGGCGACCGGGGTCGGGGACTCCTCGTACTCGTCGAGCCGGTGGACGGGCGTCACGGCGTAGCCCTGGCGACTGAGGACCTCGTGCTCGGCGTGAAAGCTCTCGATCGAGCGCTCAGAGCGCATCTCACGGACCTTGCGCACGATGATCGGGGTGAGCAGCGCCAGCCAGAGGAGGGCGAGGAAGATCAGCAGCACGAGCGTCGCCTCATCCTGCGGTCCTCGGACATTGCGCCAAATGTACCGGTGGGACCGGGAATGTTGGTGGATATCAGGCCTCGTGGAGGCCGCACTCGTCCTTCGCGAGACCGACCCACCGCCCCGACCGGCGACCCTCGCCGGGTCGGGGGCGCTGGGTCATCTCAGCGCACCCGATCGACCCGTAGCCCTCGTCCCAGAGCGGGTGGCGGGGCAGGCGGTGGCTCGCGAGGTAGTAGGCGACGTCGTCGTCGGTCCACGTGGCGAGGGGATTCACCTTGACCAGGGAGAAGCGCCGGTCCCAGCCGACGACCGGGGCGTCGTCGCGCGTGGGGGCGTCGACCCTCTTCACGGCGGTGATCCAGGCGGTGCGCCCGCGCAGGAGTCGCGAGAGCGGCTCGACCTTTCGCAGCTCGCAGCACCGCGCGGTGCCGCAGGGCCACGACTCGGCCTCGGGCGGGGGCGTCGTGCGCGTCACCCGCAGCGACCACTCCCGCTCGAGGCGCTCGACGAACTCGAGGGTCTCGGGGAAGTGGCCGCCGGTGTCGAGGAACACCACCTCGAGCGAGGGCCGGATCGACCGGGCCATGTGCAAAAGGGCCACGTCCTCGAACGAGCAGGCGAGCACGGCCCCGGAACCGAAGCGGCGAAACGCCCAGTTCAAGACCGAGAGCGGCGGGGCCGTCTCGAGGCGCACGTCCTCGCGACCCAACTCCTCACGGAGCGCCTCGTCGGGCTCGGACTCGGGCGTGGGGGTCAATGCCTAACTTTCTCTAGTGTATTTGTAGAATATACTCAAGAGAGACCGTGACCACGCTCGCCCCCCCCTCCACCACCGCCGGACTCAACCACCTCGACGCGCTCGAGTCCCACGCCCTGTTCATCCTGCGCGAGGTCGTCGCGGAGTGCGAGCGGCCCGTCCTGCTCTTTTCGGGGGGTAAGGACTCGGCCGTCCTCTTGCACCTCGCGGCCAAGGCCTTCGCCCCGCTGGGACTCCCCTTCCCGGTGCTGCACGTCGACACCGGTCACAACTTCTCCGAGGTCCTCGCCTTTAGGGACCGGGCCGCCGTGCGTGCGGGGGCGCGCCTGATCGTGGCGAGGGTCCAGGACTCGATCGACCGGGGCCGCGTCGCCGACCCCGGGGACCTGGCCTCGCGCAACCGGCTCCAGTCGGTCACCCTGCTCGACGCGATCTCCGAGCACGGCTTCGACGCCGCCTTCGGCGGGGCCCGGCGCGACGAGGACAAGGCCCGGGCCAAAGAGCGCGTCCTCAGCTTCCGCGACGAGTTCGGCCAGTGGGACCCGCGTCGTCAGCGGCCCGAGCTCTGGCGCCTCTACCAGGGTCGGGTGAACCCCGGCGAGCACGTGCGCGCCTTCCCCCTCTCGGACTGGACCGAGCTCGACGTCTGGCAGTACGTGGCTCGCGAGGGGGTCGACCTGCCCTCGATCTACTTCGCCCACGAGCGACCCGTGGTGGCCCGCGACGGGATGTGGCTCGCGGTCGGGGAGTTCGTCCGGCCCCGCGACGACGAGCGGGTCGAGTCGCGCACGGTGCGTTTTCGCACCGTGGGCGACGCCACCGGGACCGGCGCGGTGCTCTCGAACGCGCGCACCATCGACGAGGTCGTGGCCGAGGTGGCGGCGGCCACCGTCTCGGAACGGGGCGCTACGCGCGGCGACGACCGGTTCTCCGAGACCTCGATGGAGGACCGCAAGCGCGAGGGCTACTTCTAGATGGCCGTCGCCACCAAGGACGTTCTGCGCCTCGCCACCGTGGGCTCGGTCGACGACGGCAAGTCCACCCTCATCGGTCGGCTCCTCGTCGACACCCGCCTGGTCGCCGACGACCACCTCGACGCCGTGGCCGCGGCGTCGGAGCGACGCGGCGTCGGCGAGCTCGACCTCAGCTTCGTCACCGACGGCCTGCGGGCCGAGCGCGAGCAGGGCATCACCATCGACGTCGCCTACCGCTACGCGACGACGGCCACGCGCAAGCTGGTGATCGCCGACTGCCCGGGCCACGTCCAGTACACGCGCAACATGGCCACGGGCTCCTCGACGGCCGACCTGGCCCTCGTGGCCGTCGACGTGGCGGCCGGGCTCAAGGAGCAGACCCGTCGCCACCTCGTGATCGCCGCCCTGCTCGGAGTGCGGGCCTTCGTCGTCGCGGTCAACAAGATGGACACCGTCGAGTGGTCGCGCACGGCCTACGAGCGCGTCGTCGCCGAGGTCGGAGTCCTCGCCACGGTGCTGGGCGCCACCTCGGTGGTGGCCGTGCCGGTATCGGCCCTCTACGGCGACAACGTCGTCGAGCGCTCGCTGCGGGCCCCGTGGTACGCGGGACCGACGGTCCTCGAAGCCCTCGAGGCGAGTGACGCGGGCGCCTGGGAGCGCAGCTGCGGCTCGCGCTTGCCGATCCAGTGGATCCTGCGCCAGCCCGGCGGCGGACGCAGCTACGCCGGGCTCGTCTCGGGCGAGGCGCTGCGCGTCGGCGACGCCGTGACCCTCCTCCCGGCCGGGATCGAGACTTCGATCCGGGCCATCCACTACGGGGGGCGGACCCTCGAAGAGGCCGCCGTAGGACTCGCGGCGGACGTCGAGCTCGACGACGCGACCGACGCCGGCCGGGGCGATCTCATCGCGACGGCGCCCCTGCCGCGGGTGACCCGCGAGCTCGAAGCGACGGTCTGCTGGTTCGGCGACGACCCCCTCGACCAGCGGGGTCGTCGGCTCCGGCTGAAGCACACGAGCCGCACCACCCCGGTGCGGGTGCGCGAACTCGAGGGTCGGATCGACGTAGGCTCGCTCACGCTCACCCGCGCCGACGCCCTCGCGACCAACGAGATCGGGCTCGTCCGGCTCACGACCGCCGAACCACTCGTGGTCGACGAGTACCGCGAGGACCGGGTGACCGGGAGCTTCGTCCTGGTCGACGAGGTGACCCACGCCACCGTCGCGGCCGGCATGGTCGGGCGACCCCCGTTCGTCACCGTCGGGCGGTAGTAGCGTCACTCTCTCGTGAGCGATCCCGGCGACGTCCTCGGCCCACCGCCCGCCGTCCCACCCCCGCCGCCGCTCTCGAGGAACCGCAACTTCCGCCTGGTGTGGATCGGCCAGGTCCTCTCGGGCCTCGGCACCGAGTTCGGCTACCTCGCCTACCCCCTGCTCATCCTCGCCCTCACCGGCTCGGCGGTGCTCGCGGGCGCCGTCGCCACCATCACCTCGGTCGTCGCGTTCCTCGTGCGCCTGCCGGCCGGGGCCCTCGCCGACCGGTGGGACCGTCGGGCCACCATGATCGCCTGCGACGCCGTGCGCACCGTGACCCTGGCGGCGCTCGCGGTGCTCGTCGCGACCCGTCACGTCACCTGGTGGGTCGTCCTCGTGGCGGCCACCATCGACCGCGTGGGCGACACCCTCTTCACCCCCGCCTCGAACGCGGCCCTGCCGGCCATCGTCCACGACAGCCAGCTGGAGTCGGCGTGGGCCGCCTCCGAGGGGCGCCAGTACGGGGCGAGCCTGCTCGGCCCGGCCCTCGGCGGTGTCCTCTACGGGATCGCCCGGACGCTCCCCTTCGTCGCCGACGCCGTCTCCTACGGCGTCTCGGTCGCGACCTCGGGCGCCCTGCGCGGCCGCTTCACCCCCGAGCGCGACACGCCCCGAGAGAACCTGTGGCGTGAGACGGTCGAGGGCGTCCGCTTCACCCTGGGCAACCCTCTCCTACGCGCCGTCGTGATCCAGGCGCCGCTCATCAACTTCGCGATCAACGGCGCGCTCTTCACCGTCATCCTGGGGCTGCGCCTGCACGGCGCGTCGCCCGGCATCGTCGGGCTCACCGAGGCCCTCGCGATGACCGGCGGACTCGTCGGCGCCGTCCTCTCCTCACGGATCCAACCCCACCTCACCCTCACCCGCGCGGTCAACCTGCTCACCGTCGGCGGGACGGTCGTGCTCGTGCTCGCCGCCCTGGTCATGCCGTCGCCCCTCGTGGCGGTGCCCCTCGCCCTCCCCCTGCTCCTCGCGCCCACGACCAACGCGGTGCTCTTCGCGGCGATGTTCCGGGCCACCCCCGAGGAGTTGCGCGGTCGGGTGACCAACACCCTGATGCAGCTGACGACCGCGCTGGCGGCCCTCGCGCCGTTGGTCGCGGGGGTCGTGACCGCGCACGACTCAGCGCGCTGGGCCCTCGGGGTCTTCGCCGCCGCGATGGCCGCGGCGGCCGTCGTCGCCCAGTGGGTGGGCCCGGCTCTCGAGGTCACGGCCGCTCCCCCGGCGAGTGCGTGAGCCCGGCTTCTCGTCGGGTGTCCTGATCGTCACCGGCCCTGACTCATACGGTCGAGCGATGGGCGCGACCGCCCCGACGTTTGTCGCCGCGCTCTTGCGGGCGCGGCCCACGGTGGCGCGACCCTGCGCCTCGAGCCCAAAGGGTCGGCGGGCGACCTCCGACGCACCGGCGCCCTCGTCGTGAGCCACCTC
>JAKCEK010000014.1 GCA_021838005.1 Actinomycetes bacterium | reverse complement strand
CGACACGATCGCGCCCAGGAAACGCGCGAGGCTGTCGTAGGCCGTGCCCACCCGGATGGCGTCGGAGTTCGCCGTGTTCACGACGTCCCCGGCGGGGACGGTCTCGGTCAGGGCCGGACCGGTCGTGGCCATGTGACGACCGAGCACCTGGATCGACCGGTAGGAGGCGTGGAGCCAGTTCGTGACGGCGAGCTGGTGGCGCAGCGACCCGCAGACCGCCTGGACGAGGCCGAGCCCGAGCACGACGCCGACCCAGCCGAGGAGTGCCCTCGTGTCGTGGCGGTCGACGCCGTGGTCGATCGCCGCCCCCAGGGCGGCGAAGACGAGCGCCTGGGCGACCATCCACCCGATGCCGAAGAGGGCGTTGAGGCTCAGTAGCCAGCGCTGGTGGCCGGCCAGCCAGACGAGGTAGCGCCCCGGGGTCGAGGTCGGGGGCGTGCCGGGGTCGGCCAGGGGCAGCTCGCGGTAGGGCAGGTGCAGCACGTCGCTCTCGTTCGCACGGTCGTCTCTCAGGCGGACGGTGAGTCGACCTGTAAGCGGGGTTCTGTCCACCCCCCGAGGGGGGATGGGTGGCCATCCATCTATGCGATCCACCTCGGGAGTGCCTCTGCGAGGCGCGCGGGCGGCCTCCCGTGTTCGATCTTGCTCCGGGTGGGGTTTACCGAGCCGCCCCGGTCGCCCGGGGCGCTGGTGCGCTCTTACCGCACCGTTTCACCCTTGCCGACGCCGGTCGCCCGGCCTCGGCGGTCTCTTCTCTGTGGCACTGTCCTTCGCGTCACCGCGACTCACTCGCGTGAGCACCCTGCCCGCTGGAGCCCCGACTTTCCTCACCGCATCGCTGCGGCGCGGCCACCCAGTCGACTCACCGTCCGCCCCCAGTCTGACACAGGGCGCGCCGGCTCCACAAGGTCGGGCCTCGGGTCCGGGCGGTAGCCTCGCCGCGTGAGTGTCGAGGGGACGAGCGCCGAGGCGCCGGTTCTCGACGTCGCCGCGTTCTACGAGATCGTCACCGCTCAGCTGGAGGCGGCCTTCGGGCGCCGTCGGCCGTTGTGGGTCCGCGGCGAGGTCGCCAAGGTCTACGAGAAGGGGCACGTCTACCTCGACCTGGTGGACGCCGGCTCGGACACGGCCGACACCCGTCGGCCCGTCCTCAACGCCCACTGCTGGTCGCGCCAGTGGGGTCCCCTTAAGGCCCGGCTCGCCGCCGACGGCGTCACCCTGGCCGCGGGCGTGGCCGTCACGCTGTACGGCTACGTCGACGTCTTCGCGCCCCAGGGGAAGATCGGCTTCACGATCCTCGACGTCGACGTGACCAGCCTGCTCGGCGAGCTGGCCCGGCGCCGTCAGGAGCTGATCGGTCGACTGCGCACTGAGGGTCTGCTCGAGGCGAACGCCCGTCACCCGGTCCCGACGGTGCCACTGCGCGTCGGGGTCGTGGCGAGCCCCGCCACCGAGGGGTTCCGGGACTTCGCCGGCGTGCTGGAGGGCTCGGGCTTCGCCTTCGCGATCGAGGTCGTCCCTTCGCTGGTCCAGGGGGAGGGCGCCCCGCCCCAGATCGTGGACGCGCTCGCGCGCCTGGCGGCGCGCGCGCCCGACGTGATCTGCGTGGTGCGCGGTGGAGGCTCGCGCGGCGACCTCGCCTGCTTCGACGACGAGTCGGTGGCTCGGGCCATCGCCCGCTGCCCCGTCCCCGTCTTCACCGGGATCGGTCACACCGGCGACGAGTCGGTCGCCGACCTGGTCGCCCACACTCGGGCCATCACCCCGACCAAGCTCGGTGAGATCCTGGTCGAGCGGGTGCGCGCGTGGCGCGAGGACCGGCTGCGCCGCCCGGCGGCCCGGGTACGCGAGCGCGCCGGCGACCTGCTCGACGAGGCCGACGCCTACGTGGCCGAGCGCCGTCGGGCGGTGGTCTTTGGCGTGCGCGACCGGATTCGCGCCGAGGAGCGTCACCTCGCCTCGACGCGCCAACGCCTCGTCGTCGACGCCCGGCGTACCCTGGGGGGCGCGCGCGACCGGCTCGACCACCACCGGGCGCTGCTCGCGGCCTACGACCCGGCGCGTCGGCTGGCCCAGGGCTGGTCTATCGTGACCGACGCGAGCGGCCGGGTCGTGCGCGACGTCGAGGCGGTGTCGGTGGGCGACGAGGTCACCGTGCGCGTGGCGACGGGAGCCTTCGGCGCTCGCGTGGAGGCCGTCGGGGAGGGATGATGCAGGGCAACGACGTCGGGGGCTGGGACGAGGCCGCGGCCGAGCTGGACGCCATCGTGGCCTCCTTCGACGAGGGCGAGGTGTCGGTCGACGACCTCTTCGCCAAGCTCGAGCGGGCCACCGTGATCATCGAGGCCCTCGAGTCGCGACTCGTCGCGACCCGCGCGCGGGTCGAGGAACTCACCCCGCGGATCGCCGCGGTGGTTGACGACGAGTGACGCCCCGCCTCTACCTGCGCCAGTGGCTCTCGGGCCGCGACTTCGCGCTCGGCGACCCCGTCGCGGTGGCGATGCGCAACTTCGCCTACGCCCTGGGCGATCGCGAGACCGGCGAGGCCGTCCTGGTCGACCCGGCGTACGCGCCACGCGAGCTCGTCGAACTCGTGGCGGCGGAGTCGATGACGGTGGTGGGGGCGGTGGCGACCCACGCGCACCCCGACCACGTCGGCGGACGGTTAATGGGCGAGCACGTCGTCGCCGGCGTCGCCGAGCTGGTCGCCGCGACCGGGGTAGCGGTGCACGCCCAGGCGGTCGAGGTCGACACCCTCGTCGAGCGCACGGGCCTCGACCCGGCGCGCGTCGTGGGCCACCTCGACCGTGACCACCTGCGCCTGGGTGAGCTCGACGTGACCCTCGTGCGCACCCCCGGCCACACCCCCGGCAGCCAGTGCCTGTGGGTCGACGACGCACTGCTCTCGGGCGACACCCTCTTCGTGGAGGGCTGCGGGCGCACGGACCTCCCCGGGGGCAGCAGCGACGAGATCTACGCCTCGATTCACGAGCGCCTGGCGATCGTGCCCGATGAGACGATCCTCTACCCGGGCCACTTCTACGCCGAGGAGCCCTCCGCGCCGCTCGGGCGCGTGCGCGGGTCCAACACGGTCTTTCTCGTGCGCTCGCTCGCGCAGTGGCGCGCGAGCTTCGGGTAGTGGACGGGCTCGGCCACGACGATCACGTCGTGGTGGTGGGCGCCGGCCTGGCCGGCTGGCGCCTCGCCGAGGGGCTGCGCCGATACGGGTACGTCGGGCGCGTGACCGTGGTGGGGGCTGAGCCCCACCTCCCCTACGACCGACCGCCCCTCTCCAAGCAGGTCCTCGCGGGCCGCTGGGAGCTCGAGCGGGTGGCCCTGGTGGGCGAGGACCGCGTCGGTGAGCTCGGGATCGACCTACGTCGTGGCGCGCGCGCCGTGGCCCTCGACGCCGCGTCGGGCGAGGTGACCCTCGAGGACGGGTCGCGCCTGAGGGCCACCCGGGTGGCCCTCGCCGTGGGGGTCGAGGCCCGCGCGTACTCCACGCCCTCGAGCGGAGCCCTGGCCACCCTGCGCTCGCTCGACGACGCCGTGGCTCTGCGCGACCGTCTCGCCGGGCTCGAGGGCGGCGAGACCGTCGTGGTCGTCGGTGGCGGGTTCCTCGGCGCCGAGGCGGCGACCTCGTTCGCCGCGCGCGGCCTCGTCCCGGTCGTGCTCGAGGCGGCGAAGCGTCCCCTCGTGGGCCCGCTCGGTGAGGAGGTCGCGGGCTGGCTCGGCAACCTCGCCGCCGGCGCGTCGATCGAGCTGCGCACCGGGGTCGTGGTGCGCGACGTCGTGGCGGGACCGGGGACCTGGCGCGTCGAGCTCGAGGACGGGTCGCTCGAGGGGCGCGCGGTGCTGGCCGCCGTCGGCTCGCACCTCGACCTCGGGTGGCTCGAGGGCTCGGGTCTGGCGCTCGACGACGGGATCGTCGTCGACGCCGCGCTGTGCGCGGCCCCCCGGGTCGCCGCGCTGGGCGACGTCGCGCGGGTCGTCGAGGTCGAGGGCGAGCGCGGCGTGCGCCGAGAGCACTGGCAGGTCGCGGCCGACCACGCCGACGCGCTCGCGCGTGCCTGGGCCGGTGCCGCGCCGTCGGCGCTCGCCGCGACGCCCTATTTCTGGTCCGACCAGTACGGCCAGAAGATCCAGCTGCTCGGCCGTCCCCGCCCCGACGACGAGGTGGTGCGGGTCGTGGGCTCGCCGACCGCGGGTCGATGGCTGGCGCTCTACGCGCGCGCCGGCGTCGTCACCGGGGCGGTCGCGCTCAGTCAGCCCCGGGCGCTGATGCTCGCCAAGTCCCTCGTCGACGCCGGCGCGCGTCTGGACGACGCCTTGGCCGACGCGCCCTGGGGGCGCTAAAAGGCGATCGCGGAGAGTTCGGGGATCGAGCCCTGGGCCACCTCGACCGCCGCGCGCCAGCGCGCCCGGCGCTCGAGACGCTCGTCGTCGCCGACGCGCGGCTCCACGACGACCTCGGGCGCGCCGGCGTCTTCGAGGTCGTCCAGGTCGAGCAGCCCCGCGCCCACGAGGGCGAGCAGTCCCACGCCCCGAGCGGTGGCCTCGCGCTCGGCGCTCACCCCCACCGGCACCCCCGCGAGGTCGGCCAGCGCGTTAACGACGGTCGAGCTCGCCGAGACGCCCCCGTCGACGCGCAGCTGGGCGAGGGCGACGCCCTCGCCCGCGAGCGCCTCGACCAGGTCGGCCCCGCGCTGGGCGACGCCCTCGAGGACGGCGCGCACCAGCTGGTCGCGCGAGGTGCCTCGCGTCAGCCCGATAAAGGCCCCGCGCGCCCCGAAGTCCCACCACGGCGTGCCGAGGCCCGCGAGCGCCGGCACGAAGGTCACTCCGTCGCCCGTCGCCCCCGCCGCACGGACGTCGGCTTCGGTCGGGGAGCCGACGAGGCCCAGCTCGACCAGCCACTCCACGCACGAGCCGGCCGAGAGCACGATCCCCTCGAGACCCCAGGTGACCTCGCCGCCGGCGCTGAGCAGTGCCGTCGGGTAGCAGCCCGACGAGCGGCGCCGCGTCGAGTCCGGCGCGTGTCCCGGGCCGTGGGCGTCGGCGATGGCCCCCGTGCCCAGGGTCAGCTTCGCGCCGTCGCGCACGCACCCCTGGCCGAAGAGCGAGGCGGGCTGGTCGCCGATCAACGCCGTGATCGGCGGGGCGCCGGGCAGGACACGGGCCCGGCCGACCTCGCCAAGGGAGTCGACGAGGGTCGCGAACAGCGAGCGCTCCAGGCCGAGGCGCGCGAGCACGTCCTCGTCCCAGTCGGCGAGGTCGGCCCGCGCGAGCCCAGTCACCGAGGCGTTGGTCCGGTCGGCGACCAGGGCCTCGCCGCCCGAGAGGGTCCAGGCGACCCACGTCTCGATCGTGGCGACTCGCCAGTCGCCGCGCGGGCCGGGGGCGTGCTCGAGGAGCCAGCGGGCCTTGGTGGCCGACTGGTTGGGGGCGAGGCGCAGTCCCTCGCCCTGCAGGACGAGGCAGTCCACCACCGTGCGCAGGTCCTGCCAACTGAGGGTCGGCCCGAGGACCGTCCCGTCGGCGGGGTCGAAGAGCAGGGTCGTGGCGCGCTGGTTGGTGATCCCCACCGCGTCACAGCCGCCGCCCTCGGCGAGGGTCGCGCGCGCGGTCGCGAGCGTGACCGCGGCCAGGACCGCCCCGTCGAGTTCGACCTCGCCGGGCTGGGGCGTGCGCACGGGCAGCGGTGCGCGGGCCACGTGGCTGAGCCGTCCGCGCTCGTCGACGAGCGCGGTGCGCACCGAGGTCGAGCCGACGTCGATCGCGAGGGCCCTCACCGGTCGTCCTCGCCGAGTCCGAGCACGCCCGGGTTGAGCAGGCCCTCGGGGTCGAAGAGCGCCTTGAGTCCCCGGAGGAGCTCATAGGACGGGCCCATCGAGCGCGCCAGGTGCGTCGCGCGCTGGCGGCCGACCCCGTGGTGGTGGCTCAGCGCCGCCCCCGCCGACA
Source organism: Actinomycetes bacterium (assembly GCA_021838005.1). Taxonomy (GTDB): domain Bacteria; phylum Actinomycetota; class Acidimicrobiia; order Acidimicrobiales; family RAAP-2; genus RAAP-2. Next base: position 14,475 of record JAKCEK010000014.1, on the reverse strand, counting down.
CGAGGGTGTCGAGGGCCGCGTCCCAGGCCGCGCGATGGAGCGCACGCGGATCGCCCCCGGGACGCCCGGCGAAGGTGAAGTAGAGGCAGGCGCCGTCTTCGTAAGCGTGGGACTGGTGCACCGAAGCGACGATCATCCCCGGTACCGCCTCGAGCGCGGCGCGCACGTCGCGCGCGAGCGACCCGAGGGCGCCCCACGGGGCCACGGTCTCGATCGTGTCGACGACGACGCCGGCGCTCCACAGCGGCGCGAGCGCCGAGACGTCGTTGCGCCGCTCGAGCCAGGTCGCCACGACCGCCTCGTCGAGCGGCTCGGAGCCGGCGCACTCCTCGGCGACCACCTCGAGGGTCGCCTCGACGAGCCCCTCGTCCCCCTCGTCGAGGACGACGAGCGCACAGCCCTCGAGCCCGAAGGTGCGCCGGCTCTCGGACTCGTCGTAGAGACGCAGGACGGCCGGGCGGGCGCCGCGCTGGATGATACGTCGGCACGCCTCGAGCCCCTCGTCGAAGGTGGCGAAGAGCCGGGCGGCGAACGCGTCGTGACGCGCCCGGCGACTCAGCGAGAGCGTGACCTCCGTGATGACCCCGAGGGTGCCCTCGGCGCCGACGAACAGTCCGATCAGGTCGGGGCCCGTGGCGGGGTGGGGACCCCGGGCGCCGAGTTCGACGAGCCGCCCGTCGAGCAGGGCGACCCGCAGCCCGCGCACACGCTCTTCGACCTTGCCGTAGCGCGTCGAGTACTGGCCCGCACCCCGGCAACTCACCCACCCACCCACGGTGGAGATCTCGAAGGACTGGGGGAAGTGGCCGGCCGTGAGGCCGTGGGGCTCGAGGGCTCGCTCGAGGTCGGGGCCGAAGACGCCAGCCTCGACGCGTACCAGCTGGGAGACGGGATCGACCTCGAGGACGTGATCGAGCGCGGTGAGGTCGAGGGCCAGCCCTCCCGTGGGCGGCGTGGCGCCGTCGACGACGCCGGAGCGACCGCCCTGGGGCGTCACCGGGACGTGGTGGCGCCGGCACGCCACGAGCACCGCGGCGACCTCGTCGCTGGTGCGCGGACGGGCGACGACCCCCGGCCAGCGCGCGACGCGGCCGGCCGCCGCCTCGGGGATCGCCGGGGGCCACCAGTCTCGGGCGTGCTCGGCGCGCTCGCGTGGGCCCGTCGCGACCGGGATCCGCCGCTCCGCCAGTTCGGCCAGCAACCCCGCCGGGCCGGCGGCGGGCGGGTCGACGAGGACCTCGGAGAAGGGGATCGGCGCGACGGGCTCGGTCACGGCTCGAGCCCCGCGGCGGCGAGTTCGCGTTGGACCAGGGTGCGGTAGGCCCCCACCTCTCTCGTGACGCGCGCCTCGTCCCAGCCCAGCGCACCGGCGACGAGCCGGGCGACGCGCTCGGCCCCGTCGCGCGCGGCGCGCGCGTCGTGCAGGTGGGCCCGGGTCCGTCGGCACAGGAGGTCCTCGAGGGAGGTGGCCATCTCCTCACGGGCGCTGAAGAGGAACTCCGCGCCCCGGTAGGCGAGTCCCTCGACCGGGTGGCCGGCGAGGTCGGCGTCCTCGCCGGTGAGCGCGAGCACCCGGGGGGCGTCGGCGCCGAAGCGGTGGTACAGGCGGGCCTCCTCGGGCGAATCCGGTCGCCAGTCGTCGACCCCGTAGAGCTCGAGGTCGCGCGTGCGCGAGCGCGGGAGGGGCCCGAGGCAGCGAGACAGCGCGTCCACCGCGTCCTGGGCCATCTTGCGGTACGTCGTCCACTTGCCCCCGGTCACGTGCACGACGCCGTCGCCGGCGTCGACGACCTGGTGGCGTCGGGAGAGGTCGGCGGTCCGCTCGCTCAGGTGCCGTCCCGCGGGCGCGGAGAGGAGGGGACGCAGGCCGGCCCAGACCCCGGTGACGTCGCCGCGGCGTAGGTCGGACGAGGTCGAGGCGTTGACGGCCCCGAGCAGGTAGTCGACGTCCTCGGCGGTGGCGAGCGGGTCGTCCAGCGGTCCGTCGTAGGCGGTGTCGGTGGTGCCGACGTAGGTGAAGGGGTCGTCCTCGAAGGGGACGACGAAGACGCTGCGGCGGTCGCCCGGCACCGCGAGCACCGCGGCGATGTCCGCGGGCAGCCGGTCGCGCGGGACCGTCACGTGGATGCCCTTGGCGGGCGTGACGCGGTGCGAGTCGTGTCCCTCGGTCATGGTGAAGACGTCGTCGGCCCAGACCCCGGTGGCGTTGACCACGCTGCGGGTGGCGATGGCGAGGTCCCGGCCACCGAGCTCGTCGTGGGCGGTGACCGCCTCGACCCGGCCCCGCGGGTCCTTGACCACGCCCGTCACGCGGACGTAGTTCGCCACCCGCGCGCCGAGGCGGTGCGCGGTACGCGCCAGCACGAAGGCGACCCGGGCGTCGTCCCCGCGGGCGTCGTAGTAGAGAAACCCCGCGACCAGGCGGTCGGTGCGCATCGTCGGGAAGTGGGCGAGCACGTCGTCGCGGGTCACCCGCGCGTAGCGGTGGCCGATGCGCCAACCCCCGCTCAGGTCGTAGAGGCGAAGCGCCGACGCGTACCCCCGCACGAGGGTCTTGCTCGCGACGCCGTTGGAGCCGAAGAGGGGGATGAGGAAGGGCAGGGGGCTCACGAGGTAGGGGGCATTCGCGAGGAGCCGCTGTCGCTCGTGGAGGTTCTCGTAGACGAGGCGGAACTCGCGCTGCTGGAGGTAGCGCAGACCGCCGTGGACCATCTTGGAGGACTTCGAGCTCGTGCCCGATCCGACGTCGCCCTTGTCGAGGAGCGCGACGCTCAGCCCGCGCGCCGCGGCGTCGACGGCCACCCCGGCGCCGGTCATGCCCGCCCCGATCACCACGACGTCAAAGGACGTGGAGGCGAGCGCGTCGAGCTCGCGACGAAGCGGACCGGGCATCCTCGCCATGTTGTCATAGGCCCGCGTGCGCGACGGACGCCGCGCCGCCCCGCCGTTGAGGGTGGCGTCGATGAAATCTCGGCAACGCGACGGCGACGAGGCCGTTAACGCGAACGGTCCCTAGTGGGGAACGCCCCCGAGAAGGCTTGTGCCGACTGGCGTCGCGGGCGCGTGGCCGGGTCGGGGCGTACACGGGGGGCGAATTGCTCGCTCGGACGGGCCTGGTTAGTCTGACGCGGAGCCGCCAAGTTGGTAGCTCAGACAGGGAGGTCGTGCGGATGGCACTGAAAAGGACGAAGGCGGTCCTCGCGGCCGGTGCGACGGTGGCGGCGCTTTCGGGCGTGGCGGTCACCGCCGGCAACGCCGTGGCGAGCGGCGCGTCGAGCGTGAACTGGGCGAAGGTTACCCACCTCACCGCGAGTGGGCCCACGTCGTTCGCGGCGCTGGTGAAGGCGGCGAAGAAGGAAGGCGTCCTCAACGTGATCGCCCTGCCGAACAACTGGGCCAACTACGGCAACATCATCAAGACGTTCGAGAAGAAGTACAAGATCCACATCAACTCGGAGAACCCCGACGGCTCGAGCGCCCAGGAGGTCCAGGCCCTCAAGCAGGACAAGGGACGCGCCAGCGCGCCCGACGTGATCGACGTGGGTACGAGCTACGCGATCTCCGCCAAGCAGAGTCACCTGCTCGCCCCCTACAAGGTCCAGACCTGGTCGGCCATCCCGGCGGCCCTTAAGGACCCCGCGGGCTACTGGTTCGACGACTACGGCGGCTACGTGGCGATCGGCTGTGACACCCTGACCGTGAAGTCCTGCCCGACGTCGTTCAAGCAGATGCTGACCGAGACGGGGGCGAACGGCTACAAGATCGGCATTAACAACAACCCCACCGTCTCCAACTCCGCGCTCGCGGCGGTGCAGGCCGCCGCAATCGCCAACGGCGGCTCGCTGTCCAACGTTGGGCCCGGTGTGGACTTCTTCGCGACGCTCAACAAGAACGGCGCGTTCGTGCCCACCATCGCTGACGCCGCGACCGTCCAGCAGGGTGCCACCAACATCGTGATCTGGTGGGACTACCTCCAGGCCAGTGGCATTACCCAAAAGGGTTGGAAGGTCGTGCTCCCCTCGGACGCCGTCCTTGGTGAGTACTACACCCAGGCGATCAGCTCGAGTGCCCCCGACCCCGCCGCGGCCCGCCTCTGGGAGGAGTTCCTCTACTCGACCCAGGGCCAGAACCTCTGGCTGGCCGGCCTCGCCCGACCGGCGGAGCTCGCCTACATGGAGGCCCACGGCACGGCGAGCAAGGGCTACGTCGCCAAGCTGCCCCCCGTCCCCTCGGGTGTGACCCCGCAGTACCCGACCACCGCCCAGATCCTCGGGGCCGCGAACACGGTGAACTCCGAGTGGGCGACCAAGGTGGGCTCGGGCGCCTAGGCCCCGGTCCCGATCCTGATGGACACCCTCGAGGCGACGGCCCCGGCCCCGGACGCTCCCGCGTCCGGGGCCGGGGCCGTCGCTCCCGGGTCGAAGCGGCGATCGTGGTGGCGGCGCGTGGCGCCCGGGGCGGCGATCGTCCCGTTCCTGCTGTACGCGGCCCTGGGCATCGGGATCCCGACCCTGGGCGTCTTGTACTTCGCCTTCCGCGCCAACAGCGGGGGCTGGACGACCGCGAACGTGTCGGCCGTCGTCCACGGGATCTACCTGATCGGCTTTGAGAACTCGATCAAGCTGGCCCTGCTCACCTCGATCATCCCCGGCATCTTCGGGGTCTTCGTGGCCTACGCCATCCACACCTCACGCAGCCAGTGGCTGCGCCGGATGACGGCCACGGCGTCGGGCGTCCTGGCCAACTTTGGGGGGGTCAACCTCACCTTCATGTTCGTGGCGACCCTGGGCTCGACCGGGGTGCTGACCCTCTGGCTGGCCGCGGTCCACGTCAACCTCACCTCACTGGGCTTCCACCTCTACACGTTCTCCGGCGTGGCCGTCGTCTACATGTACTTCCAGGTCCCGTTGATGGTCCTCGTGATCACGCCCGCCCTGGTCGGCCTGCGGCCCTCGTGGCGCGAGGCGGCGGAGAACATGGGCGCGTCGAGCTGGCGCTACTGGCGCCACGTGGGCGTCCCCGTCCTCATGCCCTCGGTCCTGGGCGGGATGCTCCTCCTCTTTGGCAGTGCGTTCGCGGCCTACGCGACAGCCCAGTCGCTCACCACGGGCATCATCGCCCTGTCGCCGATCCAGATCGGCAACTTCATCAACGGCAACGTCTTCTCGAACGACCAGAACATCGGCTACGCCATCGCCTTCGGGATGCTGGTGATCCTGGCGGCGGTCATGATCCTCTACAACTACGTCCAGAAGCGGGCGAGCCGATGGCTCCACTAGACGCCCCGAGCGCCGGCCTGGATCTGCTGGCCGAGGAGATGGCCCCCGTGCCGTCCTTCTCGACCGGTCGGCCACGCCGGCGGGTTCGCTGGTGGCGCGGCGTCGTCCTGGTCGTGACCGGGGCGTTCTTCCTCATCCCCATCTACGCCGGCCTGCGCTTCAGCTTCCAGGGCGTCAACGGGCACTACTCGCTCAGCACGTTGCAGCAGTTGCCCAAGGCGCAGGGATTCACGGCGGCCCTGTGGCTCTCGACCAAGTTGGCGATCGCGACGGTGCTCGTCGCGGTCGCCCTGATGGTGCCCACGACCGTCTACGTGCACCTGCGACTGCCGCGACTGCGCCGGCTCATGGACTTCATCACGGTCCTGCCCATCGTGATCCCGCCGATCGTGCTCATCGCCGGGGTCCTCGCGGTGGCGCCGCTCTGGCTCAAGGCCACGCCGTACCTGCTGAGCCTGATGTACGTGATCCTCGCGATGCCGTTCATCTACCGGAGCCTCGACGCGGGGCTTCTCGCGATCGACCTGAAGACCCTCTCGGAGGCGTCGCGCTCCCTCGGGGGCCGTTGGTACTCGACCCTCGCCCGGGTGATCCTGCCCAACATCCGCCCGGCGCTCATCTCGGCGGCCGTGTTGACCCTCGCCATGGTCTTCGGGGAGTACACCATGGCCAGCCTCGATCTGTGGACGACGGTGCCGGTGTGGATCGTCCAGTTCAACGGCGCGGCCAACGGTCACATTCAGATCGCCGCGGCGATGGCCGGACTGGTCGTGACCTGGGTGGTGCTCACGGTTATTGTGTCGCTCGATCGCTCCCAGCGGCGTCGTGCGCGTGGCTAGGAGGAAACCGTGACCAAGACGGAGGACGCGCCGATGGTCGACCGCCCCGCCCCCTCGACCCCCTCCGGTGCGCCGGTGCTGCTCGAGGGGCTCGTGCGAACCTTCGGAAAGGTTCGCGCCCTCGACGGGCTCACGCTCTCCATCGAACCGGGAGAGTTCATGGCGCTGCTCGGCCCGTCGGGCTGCGGCAAGACGACCGCGCTGCGGGTGCTGGCCGGCTTCGAGCGGCCCGACGCCGGACGGGTCGTCGTCGCCGGCGTCGACCTCTCGCGCGTCAGCGCCCAGAGGCGTGACATGGGCATGGTCTTCCAGAGCTACTCGCTCTTCCCGAACATGAACGCGCTCGACAACGTGGCCTTCGGGCTGCGCATGCGGCGTCAAGCGACGGCGACGCGCCGGGCCAAGGCGGCCGAGCTGCTCGAGATGGTGGGCCTCGCGGACCAGGCCGACAAGTACCCCCACCAGATGTCCGGTGGCCAACAGCAGCGCGTCGCCCTGGCGCGGGCGCTGGCGATCGAGCCGCGGGTCCTGCTGCTCGACGAGCCGCTCTCCGCCCTCGACGCCCTCGTGCGGACCGAACTGCGCGACCAGATCCGCGCCCTCCAGCAGCGCCTCTCGATCACCACCGTCTTCGTTACCCACGACCAAGAAGAGGTGCTCTCCATGGCCGACCGGATCTGCGTGATGTCCAAGGGCCGCATCGAGCAGGTCGCCTCGCCGGCCGAGATCTACGCGCGACCGGCCACGGCCTTCGTCGCCCAGTTCGTGGGAGTGTCGAGTCGTGTCCCGGCCGTCGTGCGCGGGAGTGAGGTGGCGGTCTTCGGCGAGGACCGCCCGGTGCGCGGCAGCGCGCCCGCCTCGGGCGCGATCGACGCCCTGTTGCGGCCCGAGGACGTGGCCCTCACGCCGGACCCCACCGGGGTCGGCCAGGTGGTTCGCCAGAGCTTCCTCGGCGCCACGACCCGCTTGGTGGTCGAGGTGGGAGAGTCGATGCTGCGCGTGGACGTGCGCAGCGACGCCGTCGCGGAGTTCCCGGTGGGCACGCGGGTGGCCCCCCGCGTCGTCGCGCGCGACGTCCTCGTCGCCTCCCACGACACCGCGGTGGCCTCGGTCGACGACCTGTAGCGCGCGGCCCGCGGGCTAGGTTCGGGACATGGACTTCACGCTGTCCCCCGAGCTGTCCGAGCTCCAGAACTCCGTCCGTCGCCTGGCCCAGGAGAGGATCCGTCCGCGCGCGCGCGAGATCGATCTCACCGGCGAGTACCCCCAGGACGTCTTTGACGCCTTCAAGGCGGCCGACCTGCTCGGTCTGTGCATCCCTGAGGCCTACGGCGGCTCGGGGGCGGGCATCACGGGGCTCGCCGTCGCCATCGAGGAGGTCACCAAGTACTCGAACGTGCTCGGCCTGATGCTGCTCTTGACCCGCCTGCCGACCGGGCCGGTGATGATCGCCGGCACCGAGGAGCAGAAGCGGCGCTACCTCCCGGGCGTCGCGCGCGGCGAGACCCGGGCCGCCTTCTGCCTCTCGGAGCCGGGAGCGGGCTCGGACGTCGCGGGCATGCGCTCGCGGGCCGTGCCCGACCCCGCGGTGCCGGGCGGGTACGTCCTCAACGGCACCAAGTGCTGGATCTCGGGGGGCATGCAGGCCGACTGGTACGTGGTCTTCGCCAAGACGGGCGACCCCGCGGCCCGTGACCACCGCGCCATCGGCGCGTTCCTGGTCGACGCCCACGCGCCGGGGGTGAGCCGTCCCCGGGTCGACCACAAGATGGGGGTGCGCGGGATCGACACCACCGAGATCAACTTCGCCGACGTGCGCGTGGGGCCCGAGGACGTCCTCGAAGGGGGCTTCGCCCTGGCCATGCTGTCACTCAACGCGATGCGTCCGATCGTCGCGGCCCGGGGTCTCGGCCTCGCCGAGGGGGCGCTGATGTACGCCGTCGACTACGTAAAGTCCCGCGAGGCCTTCGGCAAGACCATCGCCGACTTCCAGGGGATCCAGTGGGAGATCGCCAAGTGCGCCACCGAGATCGAGGCGGCGCGTCTGCTCACCTACCGTGCGGCCGATCTGGCCGACCGGGGCCACTTCACCAAGGAGTACGTCCCCCAGCTCTCGATGGCCAAGTACTACGCCACCGAGGTGGCGGTGCGGACCTCGGGGCTCGCGGTGCAGCTGCTGGGCGCGGCCGGCTACATGGAGGACCACCCCGTCGAGATGTACTACCGCGACGCGCGCCAGCTGACCATCGTCGAGGGCACGAGCCAGGTCCAGCTCGGCCTCATCGGTCGCGGGGTCCTGGCCCACGACCTCTGGTGGGACTAGGGGGCGCGACGGCGGGTGGCCCCCTCACCGGGCTGCGGGTCCTCGAGCTCGCGGGCATCGGCCCGGGGCCCTTCGCCGCGATGTGGCTCGCCGACATGGGGGCCGACGTCTTACGCCTCGAGCGCGGCGACCCCGGCGCCTCCGCGGACGAGTACTGGGACCTGACGGCGCGTTCGAGACCCTCGGTGGCCCTCGACCTCAAGAGCCCGGCGGGGCGCGACCTCGTGCTCGAGCTGGCCGAGCGGGCCGACGCCCTGATCGAGGGGTTCCGCCCGGGGGTCGCCGAGCGCCTCGGCGTCGGGCCCGACGACGTGCGCTCGCGCAACCCGCGCCTCGTCTACGCGCGCATGACCGGCTACGGCCAGGACGGCCCGTGGGCCCAGCGAGCCGGTCACGACGTCAACTACATCGGCCTCTCGGGCGCCCTGTGGGCCCTCGGGCGCGCGGGGGAGCGACCGGTGCCCCCGCTCAACCTGGTGGGCGACTTCGGCGGGGGGGCGATGTACCTCGTCGCCGGGCTGCTCGCCGCGGTCCTGCACGCTCGCGCGAGCGGCGAGGGTCAGGTCGTGGACGCGTCGATGGTCGACGGGTCGGCGTCGCTCATGACCTTCACCCACGCGCTGCGCCACGCGGGGGTCTGGCACGACGAGCGCGGGGTCAACATCCTCGACACCGGGGCGCCGTTCTACGAGGTCTACGAGGCGGCCGACGGTGGCTTCGTCGCCGTCGGGGCCATCGAGGCTCCCTTCTACCGTGAGCTGGTGGTCGGGCTCGGCCTCGACCCCGAGGCGCTCCCCGCCCAGATGGACCGGTCGAGTTGGCCGGAGGTGAAGCGCCGCTTCGCGGCGGTCTTCGCGACGCGCACTCGCGACGAGTGGGTCACCTACTTCGAGGATCGCGACGCCTGCGTCTCGCCGGTGCTGTCGCCGGCCGAGGCGGCCGAGCACCCGCACAACGTGGCGCGCGCCACCTTCGTCGGGCCACCCCTCCAGCCGGCCCCGGCGCCGCGCTTTTCGGCGACCCCCGCGGGGATCGCCTCGCCCCCCCAGCCCCCCGGCGCGGGCACGCGCGAGGGGCTCAGCCGGTGGGGCGTCGACGAGGCGCGGTTTCGCGCGCTGCGCGAGGCCGGGGCGTTCGGCTAGACGTTGACGACGGGGCAGGTCAGGGTCCGGGTGATCCCCGGGACCTTCTGGATGGCGCCCACGATGAACTTCCCGAGGTCGTCCACGCTCTCGGCCTCGCAGCGCACGATGACGTCGTAGGGACCGGTGACCTCGACGGACTCGAACACGCCCGGCACCGCGCGCGTCGCGACCACCACGTTCTCACTCGAGCCGATCTCGGACTGGATCAAGATGTACGCCTGGACCGCCATGGGTGACCTTTCCGTTGCGGAGTCCCTCCATACTGCCCGACGGGCCCGTCGCGACGCTACCCGTCGCGCCAACGGCGCCCGATATGCCATTGGTGGCAGTAGTCGCAGCGGTACGCGTCGAGGTCGACCCGGTCGTAGGTCCACGCCAGCTGGGCCGCGCTCCGGGCCTCGGCCTCGGTCCGGTAGGCGTTCTTCGGGGTCCCCTCGCGCGTGAAGTGCGAGCCCACCCAGCTCATCGGGCGGGTCGGTCGGGGTGCGCGGGCGCGGCGTCGACGGCTCCGGGGCACCGCTCCACCCTAGGGGCGTCACTACGATGGACCGGTGACCACGATGCCTCACGTGGACCAGCGGGTCGAGAGCGTCACGCGCACCGACGACGGCGACCACGACCGTTTCACCCACCTGGTCCTCGAGGGCTACACGCCCAAAGACGGTGAGTTCGTGGCCCTGGGCAACTCGGTCGTCGAGGGGATGGTCAGCGCCACGCCGGTGCGCGCCCTGTGCGGCAAGGTCTGGGTCCCCGGGCGGGACCCGGCGCGCTACCCGCTGTGCCCGACGTGCAAGGAGATCGCCGTGGCCCTCGGCTGGTCGGTCCCGTCCCTCTAGAGCGGTGGCGCGCGCCCTCGTCCTGCGGCACCACGTCGAGGACTCGCCCGGCCTGATCGGAGAGGCGCTCGTCGCGCGGGGCGTCGAGCTCGACGTGCGCCTGCTCGACGAGGCCACGCCGACCCCGGTCCTCGAGGGCCACGAGCTGCTCGTGATCCTCGGCTCCAAATGCGCCGTCTACGACCACGAGGTCGAGGCGGCGTGGTTCGGCCGCGAGCTCGACCTGATGGCCGCGGCCGACCGGGCGGGGGTGGCGATTCTCGGGGTCTGCTTCGGCGCCCAGGCGCTCTGCCGGCTGTTCGGGGGAGAGGTCTCTCGGGCTCCCCAGGGAGAGGTTGGGTGGTTCGAGGTCGAGGTCACCGAGGGCGTGGACCTGTCGCGCGGGCCGTGGTTCGAGTTCCACTTCGACCACTGCGCCCTACCCGCGGACGCGCGGGTGTGGGCGACCTCACCGCTCGCCGTGCAGGCCTTCGCCCTCGGCCGCCACGTCGGGGTCCAGTTCCACCCCGAGATCGACGAGGCCCAACTCAAAGAGTGGCTGGCCGCCGACCCCGACGACGCCCGCGAGCTCGGCCTTGACCTCGAGGCCCTCCTCGCCCAGACCGCCCGCGAGACGCCGGCGGCCCGCCGGCGCGCCCAGGGCCTGGTGGACCTCTTCCTCGCCCACGCCGGCCGGGCGTGAGCGAGCTCGAGCTCGAGGTTGAGCGGCCGGCGCTCGGTGGGGGCGTCGCGCACGCGCCCGACGGGCGGGTCGTCTTCGTGCGCCTCGCCCTCGCCGGCGAGCGGGTGCGCGTGCGCGTGCTCGATGAGGCGACGCGCTTCGTGCGGGCTGAGGCGGTGGCGGTGGTGCGGGCCGCCGCCGGTCGGGTGGCGCCGCCGTGCCCTCACGCGGGGGCGGGGCGCTGCGGGGGCTGCGACCTCCAGCACGCCGACGAGGCGACCGAGCGGGCCTGGAAGGAGGCCGTGGTCGCCGAGCAGCTGGCCCGGATCGGGCGCATCGACTGGCGCGGCTCACTGCGTCGCCCGCCCAGCCCCGCTGCGGGGTCGCGCACGCGCCTGCGCGGGGCCGTCGACCCGGCGGGGCGACTCGGGCTGCGTCGCAGCCGATCCCACGAGGTCGAGGCCCTCGACGGGTGCTGGCTCGCCGACCCCCGCCTCCGGGCGGCCTTCGCCCACCGGTGGCCGGGGGCCCGGGAGGTCGAGCTGCGGGCCCTGGGCGAAGGTGAGCCCGTCGCGGTCATCGACGCGGGTGGCGGGGTCCGGCGCGCCGTCGGGCTCGACGGGCGCGGGGCGCGCGACGGCGTCGCGCGGGTCCGGGTTGGCGGGTACGACTATCGCGTGTCGGCGGACTCGTTCTGGCAGTCCCACCGCGACGCGCCCGCACTGCTCGTCGAGGCCGTCACCGCGGCCGCCGCGCTGGGGGCCGGCGAGCGCGTGGTCGACCTCTACGCCGGGGTCGGACTCTTCAGCCGACCCCTGGCCGACGTCGTCGGGTCGCGGGGTCGCGTCGACGCCGTCGAGGCGTCGCCGTCGGCGTGTGCCGACGCCCGGGCGAACGTCGTCGACACGCCGTGGGTCGGGGTCCATGAGGCCCCGGTCGACCCGGCGGGCGTGGCCCGGGTGGTGGACGCGGAGTCGGTCGTCGTCTGCGACCCGCCGCGCACGGGACTCGGCCGCGGGGTGGCCGACGCCCTCGCCCGGGCGCGTCCGCGCCGCGTGGTCTACGTGTCGTGCGACGCGGCGACCCTCGCCCGTGACCTTAGGAAACTCTTAGACCAGGGCTTCACCCTGGTGGGCCTGGACGCCTACGACCTCTTTCCCAAGACCGAGCACGTGGAGCTCGTCGCGAGCCTTGACGCGGTCCCGTCGAGGGTGGATAGTGCACGTGAGGCCCGAAGGTCTCGGACCTCGTGAGGGGGTTGCCGATGACGTTCAAGCTGGACCACCACCACAAGATCACCGTCCAGAAGATTTTCAGTCATCCGCTCAACCACAACATCCGCTGGCAGGACGTCACCTGCCTGCTCGGTCGCTTCGGCGAGGTCCACCAGACCCACCGCGGCAACTGGGCCGTCACCGTCGAAGGCGAGACGTACTCCTTCGGGTCGATCCGCACTCGCGACCTGACCGAGGAGCAGGTCGTCAAGGTCCGGGCCTTCCTCAAGGCCGTGGGGGCCGACGCCGAGACTGCCGCCTAAGGCCCGGCCCGAGCAACGAAGGAGGCGGGGCCCCTCGAGATGACCCCCGAGGGACCCGCACGAGGGTGGTGCGCCGTTCCCGGGTCGCCGGGGGGCGGCGGGGCCCACACCGAAAGCGCGGGCCGGTCGAGGGGAGTCATGGGACGTGCGCCCGACCCAGTCCCGTCCCGGGCCCGGTGGGCTCTCCCCGGCCATCCCCTCTCCCCCTCGTCGCGGCCCGTCGGGGCGTGAGCCCGGGCGACTCGCCGCCCGAGGGGGCCCGATCACTCCGGTGCGAGCTCGGCCAGCCCGGCTTCGCGCGAGCCGGTGCGAGGGCGCTCGACGTTGCGCGAGGCGACGTGCGACGACCACTGGCGGGTGCGCGAGATGGCGTGCCGGGTCGTGGTCCGCCGCGGCCCGGAGCGCGCTCGACGAGGTGGCGGCCCTTTGCGCCGACCCCGTCGCGCGCGTGCGTTCGGCCGCGGAGCGGGCCCCCACGGCCGACGTCGACCAGGGGGCCCAGCCGGACGTCCCCCCGACGCCGCCGGAATCGAGGGGTTAACGCAGGTCGAAGCGGTCGAGCTCCATGACCTTGACCCAGGCGGCGACGAAGTCGTGGACGAACTTCTCGGTGGCGTCGTCGCTCGCGTAGACCTCGGCGAGGGCGCGCAGCTGGGAGTGCGAGCCGAAGACGAGGTCGACCCGCGTGGCGCTCCAGCGCACCTCGCCCGTGGCTCGACCGCGTCCCTCAAAGAGGGTCTCGTCGCTCGAGGTCGCCGACCACTCCGTCGCCATGTCGAGGAGGTTGGTGAAGAAGTCGGTGGTGAGGGCGCCCTCACGACGGGTGAGCACGCCGTGGGGTGAGCGATCGTGGTTGGCGCCGAGCACGCGCAGGCCCCCGACGAGCACCGTCATCTCGGGCGCGGTCAGGGTGAGCAGGTCGGCGCGCTCCAGCAAGAGCGCCTCCGCCCGCTCGCCGTGCCCGGGCGCGACGTAGTTGCGGAAGCCGTCGAAGGTGGGCTCGAGGACGGCGAAGGACTCGGCGTCGGTCTGGGCCTCGATGGCGTCGGTGCGTCCCGGACGGAAGGGGACGCTCACCGTGACCCCCGCGTCCGCCGCGGCCTTCTCCACCGCGACGCCACCGGCGAGCACGATCAGGTCGGCCAGACTGATCCGGGTCGACCCCGATCGGGCGTTGAACTCGCCGCGGACCCGTTCGAGCGTCGAGAGCACGCGTTCGAGCGTGGCCGGCTCGTTGACCGCCCAGTCCCGCTGGGGCGTCAGGCGGATCCGGGCGCCGTTGGCGCCTCCGCGCTTGTCGGTCCCTCGGAAAGTCGCCGCGGACGCCCAGGCCGTCGCGACGAGGTCGCGGACGCTGAGCCCGGAGTCGAGGACCGCGCGCGAGAGCTCGGCCACCTGGTCGGCCGAGACGAGGTCGTGATCCACTCCGGGGACGGGGTCCTGCCAGACCAGCTCCTCGGCCGGCACGAGCGGACCGAGGTAGCGCGAGCGGGGGCCCATATCCCGGTGGGTCAGCTTGAACCAGGCCCGGGCGAAGGCGTCGGCGAACTCCTCGGGGTGCTCCAAGAAGCGCCGAGAGATTCTCTCGTAGGCCGGGTCGACGCGCAGCGCGAGGTCGGTCGTGAGCATCGTGGGCGCGTGGCGCACGGTGGCGTCGTGGGCGTCGGGGACGGTGTCGGAGGCCGCCCCGCCCTTGGGCTTCCACTGGTGGGCGCCCGCGGGACTGGCCACCAGCTCCCACTCGTAGCCGAAGAGGATCTCGAAGAAGCTGTTGTCCCACGCCGTGGGCGTGTAGGTCCACGCACCCTCCAGTCCGCTCGTGATCGCGTCATCACCGACGCCGGTGCCGAAGTTG
>JAKCEK010000136.1 GCA_021838005.1 Actinomycetes bacterium | reverse complement strand
GGCCTGGACACCAAGCGGCTCGCCCCGCGCAGCGTCGCGGCGAACATCTCAGCGGCGAAGAACGAGATGGTCGGCCCCGAGCGCTACGCCGCCACCTACGGCGACGACCCGGTGCGCCGGCGCATCGCCGAGATCTACCAGCTCTACGCGGCGCGCCTGCGCCGGGCGAACGCGATGGACTTCGACGACCTGCTGTTGAACGCGCTGGCGATGCTCCAGCGCGACGAGCACGTGCGTCGCGCCTACCAGCACCGCTTTACCCACCTGCTGGTGGACGAGTTCCAGGACACCAACGGCGTCCAGAACGAGCTCGTGCTAACGCTCGCGGCCGGGCACCGGAACCTGTGCGTGGTCGGCGACTCGGACCAGTCGATCTACCGCTTCCGCGCGGCCGACGTGCGCAACATCCTCCAGTTCGAGTCCCGCTTCCCCGACGCCACGGTCGTGGTGCTCGAGCAGAACTTTCGCTCGACCCAGGTGATCCTCGACGCGGCGAACGCCGTCATCGCGAAGAACCCCAGTCGCCACCCCAAGAACCTCTTCACCGACGGGGACACCGGCGAGCGGATCCGGCTGTACCGGGCGGCCGACGAGTACGACGAGGGCCGCTTCATCGCGAGCGAGCTACGCCGCCTGCGCGCCCAGGCCGGGGTCCCCTGGAGCGAGATGGCCGTCTTCTACCGGACCAACGCCCAGAGCCGGGTGCTCGAAGAGGAGCTCCTGCGCGCGAGCGTCCCCTACCGGGTCATCGCCGGGACCCGCTTCTACGACCGCAAAGAGGTCAAGACGGCCCTCGCCTACGCGCGGCTCGTCGTGAACCCCCGGGACGAGGCGTCGGCCCGTCGGGTCGTCAACGAGCCGCGCCGGGGCGTCGGCGACGCGGCCCAGGCCAAGCTCGGTGCCTACGCCGCCGAGCGGGGCCTCTCCTTCGCCGAGGCGGTCTCTTTCGCCGCGGCCGCCGGACTCACCGGCCGGGCGCTCGCGGGCGCCGACCGGTTCGCCTTCATGCTCGACGAGTTGCGCGCCCTCGCGAACGACCTCTCCCCGCGCGAGATGATCGACGCCATCGTGCGCGAGTCGGGCCTGGGCGACGCCCTGCGCGCCGACGGCTCGGACGAGGCCTACTCGCGCCTGGAGAACCTGGGCGAGCTCGCGAGCGCCGCCGCCC
Organism: Actinomycetes bacterium; assembly: GCA_021838005.1. Taxonomy (GTDB): domain Bacteria; phylum Actinomycetota; class Acidimicrobiia; order Acidimicrobiales; family RAAP-2; genus RAAP-2. The sequence goes on along the minus strand of JAKCEK010000136.1, from coordinate 3,767 downwards.
AGTACGAGTCGCTGCTCGACTTCGTCGAGCGCGTCGCCCTGGTGGCCGACTCCGACCAGCTGGGCTCGGGGGAGGGCGCGGTGTCGCTCATGACCCTGCACGTCGCCAAGGGGCTCGAGTTCCCCGCCGTCGTCATCGCGGGCCTGGAAGAGACGGTCTTCCCCCACGCCCGGGCCCTCAGCGACGACGCCGAGCTCGAAGAGGAGCGCCGGCTGTGCTACGTGGGCATCACCCGAGCGATGCGCCACCTCACCCTCACCCACGCCTGGACCCGCACTCTCTGGGGTCGGCTCACCGAGGCCATCCCCAGCCGGTTCCTCCAGGAGGTGCCGCCCGAGCTCGTGACCGACCTCTCCAGCGTGTCGCCGACGCGTCGCTCGAGCTTCTCGCTCGACGAGGACGGCTTCGCGGGACGCCAGAGCGAGTTCGCCCAGGGCCGAGCCTTCGGGACGGGGGCCGCCCCACCGGTGCGCTCGACCGGGGCCGAGACGCTCGGCCTACTGGTCGGCGATCGGGTCGTGCACGAGCGCTACGGCGCCGGCGTCGTCACCGCCACCGAGGGGGAGGGCCGCCACGCCCGGGCCACGGTCGACTTCGCGGCCTTCGGGGTCAAGCACCTCGTGCTCGCGATGACCCCGCTGCGTCGCGCCTGATGGGATAAGTCCTCTCTAAGAATTGCCTTGGGCCCGCGTGAAAGGTTGGGCGGTCCTGGGAGAATGGTCGGCGTGTCTAGCGCCCCCCCGACGCAGCGACCCTCCCGAGCCGGCTACAGCGTGCCCTCGCGACGTCGACCCCCGGCTCGACGGAGCCGCTCGGGCCGGCGCCGACCGCCCTACGTCTACTGGATCCGTCGGGCCTTCGTCGCGGTCAGCCTCGTCCTGCTCGTGGTCGTGCTCTACCTCGGGGTCACCCTCGTCCAGGCGCTCGGCAACCCGTCGCTCGGGGTCTCCTACCTCGCCCGGGCGGCCGAGTGGAGCCGCAGCCACGGGCTCGGCCCCGTGGTGCTCTGGGCCGAGAAGGAGTACTACGCCCTCAACCCGCCCAAGAAGGGCGGCCGGCCGGCGGCGAACGCCTTCAGCAACGCGGCCACCAAGTCCGGCGCCCCCTCGACACGGGTCACGGCCAACGGCGAGACGTACCTGCCCACCCCTCCGCGCCTGACCTCACCGGCCGGCAAGTGGCTGCCCGGCGAGGGGGTCTGGCACCCCGTGGGCCGGCGCACCGCCGACGGCATCCCGGCGGTCTACGAGGCCTTCGTGCGCCCCAACAAGGTGAACACGAGCTACGTCGTCGGCGTCGCCTGGATGGACCCGAAGCTCCTTCAGGCTCAGCTCTACTCGGGCTCGTACATCCCCGGCGGCGGCCCCTACAAGTACTCCGCGCCGATCACGGCCAAGGCCTCGGAGAGCCTCGTGGCCGCCTTCAACGCGGGCTTTCGCATGCAGGACGCCCAGGGTGGCTACTACACCCAGGGCAAGACGATCATCCCGCTGCGCACCGGCGCGGCCTCGGTCGTCGTCTACAAGAACGGCGACATGACCGTCGGCTCCTGGAACCGCGACGTGCGCATGACGAACAAGGTGGCCTCGGTGCGCCAGAACCTGCGGCTCATCGTCATCAACGGCCGGCCGGTGGGGGGGCTCGACAACGCCAACTACATCAACTGGGGCGCGACCCTCGGCGGCTCCTACGCCGTATGGCGTTCGGGCCTCGGGGTCACCAAGGACGGGGCCCTCGTCTACGTCGGCGGCCCGAGCATGTCGATCTCGGACCTCGCGAACGTGCTGGTCCACGCCGGGGCGGTGCGGGCCATGGAGCTCGACATCAACACCGACTGGGTCCAGTTCTCCTCCTACCAGGGGCCCCTCGGCAAGCCGATCAACGGCGGGAGCGGGACCGACCTGCTGAGCTCGATGAACGGTATCCCGTCGCGGTTCTTCGCCAGTTGGTGGAACCGCGACTTCTACACCATGTCGCTGCGACCCGCCGACATGGTCCTCAAGTCAAAGAAGTAGCCACCCCCTCGTCGAGCCCGGCGCCGTCGGTCGAGTGTGCTGCTCTCGCGCGGGGGGTCGACCGCGGCTCGTCGTGGTGTCGCGCCGCCCGCCCACTCGAACGGGTCCCCGCTCGGTGGCGAGGAGTCCCGGTGCCCGGGGACCCGACGGCCGGTGAGACCCGCTACTTCTTGACCACCGACTCAACGGCTTGGGCCAGGAGCGCCTGACCGGCGACGCTGGGGTGGACCCCGCACCCGGTGAACGTCGTCCCCTGGAAGAGACGAGTGAGGAGTCCCGCGGCGCAGCTGTCGCCGGCCGAGAACTGCGCGGCCTGCTCAAAGGCGCCGTAGCCGTCGGCGACCTCCACGTTGAAGCCCGTGCCCCCGGCGTCGAGGGCCTTGTTGAGGTACGCGCTGGCGACGCTGTCGAGCGGGTTGGCGTAGTTCGTCGCGTAGTAGTTGACGAGGACGATCTGGCCCGCGTAGTGGGCGCTGAGGCGTAGGGTCCGCACGATGGTGCGCACGTTGGCCGTGACCGTCGCCAGCACGGGGGCGAGCTCGGTCGCGGACACGCACTGGTCGGCGGTGGTCTGTTGACAGATGAAGCCGTCGTTGGCCCCGATCATGAGCGAGACCAAGGTGGTCCGCGGGTGCGTCCGCAAGAAGTGCAGCGCGAATGCCATCTGGCTGCCCGAGTAGCTCACGTGGAGCGGGTAGAGCGTCCGATAGCCGCCGGGTTCGATGGCCCCGGTCGCGCTGGGGTGATTCTCGCACCCGTTGCTCAGGGCGCTCGCGTTCAAGAAACTCGAGGACGTCTCTCCGGGGCACGCGGCGTTGGCCAGGTGGAGGCCGAGTGCGGCCGCGACGTCCTCGGGGAAGCCCACGAAGTTCGCCGCGGAGCTGTAGTCCGGCGCCGGTGCGGTCGTCGACTCCCGGTAGCCAAAGGACACGGAGTCGCCGAGCGCCAGGTAGTCGCTGCCGGGCGTCACGGCGGTGACCGGCAGGGGGCGTCGCGTGGCGGGGGCCCTGGACGCTGAGGCCGACGCGCCGGTGAGCAGCACCGCCGCCAGCACGAGCGCCGCCGCCGCGCGGCTTGGCACCAGCCACCTGGAGATTCTCACGAGACGTCCCTCCTCGGTAGTCGCCAAAGACTAACGCGTGTGGACGGGCCGTCCCGGGGGGGGACGGACCCGATCCGTCAGGTGGTGGTGGGCGCTCGGGGCGGGATCTCGGGCACGAGAGTCTCGGGAACCGCCGAGGTCATGACCACGACGCCCGCGCTCATGGCGACGACGGCCACGCCGGTCACCACGAGGGCGCCCGCGCTCGACGCGAGGCGCTCGTGAAAGAGCCCGACGCCGTAGAGCACGCTCACGAGAGGATCGACGATCACGATGAGGGGTTGGGACACGCGCAGGGGACCCTCGCGCAGCGCGAGCTGCTCGGTCGTGAGCCCGCCCAGCCCGGCGACGACGAGCGCGTAGAGCGGCCAGGAGGTCAGGAGCCCAGCGACGCCGCCGGCGACGAGGACGTCGGTGGCGCTCTTGATGAAGGTGGCCTCGAGGGCCCACAGCACGGCGGTCGCCGTCGCGAAGCTCGCCGCGCGACGCACGGGGCCCGCCCCGCGTGCGACGAGGACGAGCCCGACGACTGCGAACACCGACGCGACGGTCGTCGTGACCCACGCGGCCCTCGTCGGCGCGTGGGCCACGCCGCGGGGGTCCACTACGACCAGCACCGTGGCGAGGGCCAGCGTCGTGACCGCGGCGCT
>JAKCEK010000135.1 GCA_021838005.1 Actinomycetes bacterium | reverse complement strand
CCATCGCCAGCGCCGTCTTGACGAGCGTCCAATCGGAGCTGCACGCCGGCGTCACCGAGCTGCAGTGGGTGGTCGGTGGCTACGCCCTCGCCTTCGCGAGCCTGATGCTGATGGCGGGGTCGCTCGGCGACACGTTCGGACGCAAGCGCGTGATGCTGATCGGCGTCGGGATCTTCTGCGCGGGCTCGATCGTGTGCGCGGTGGCGCCCGACGCGACCACCCTCATCGTCGGGCGCGTGATCATGGGCGTAGGGGCCGCCGGCTCCGAGCCGTCCACCCTCTCGATGATCCGGCACATCTACCCCAATCGGCGCGCCCGCGCCCGCGCGCTCGGCGTCTGGGCGGCCGTGTCGGGCCTCGCCCTCGCCCTCGGCCCGGTAATTGGCGGTGTCCTCGTCGGTCTGTGGACCTGGCGCGCCGTCTTCTGGTTCAACCTGATCTTTGGCGCGATCGCCTTCGTGGTGTCGAGCGTGTCGCTCCCCGAGAGCGTGAACGAGGAGCGCCGCACGATTGACGCCGCGGGCTTCGTGCTGTCCTCGGTCGCCCTCGCGCTCGCGACCTTCGCGACCATCCGGGGTGAGACGTGGGGCTACCGATCCACCGGCGTGGTCACGATGTACGCGATCGCCGGGGTCTCGCTCGTCGCCTACTTCGTCGTCGAGGGCCGGGTCCGAAATCCCATGCTCCAGGTCGCGTGGGTCAAGAACCGGGCGTTCCTCGGCTCGACCGTGATCGCCTTCACCAGCTACTTCTCCATCTTCTCGATCTTCTTCTTCGTCGCGCTCTACCTGGAGATCGTCGCGTCGGTGAGCGCCTACACCCTCGCGCTCGACTTCCTCCCCCTGCTGGGGGGAATGGTCGTCGCGTCCCTCGTCACGGGGCGGTGGGTGTCACGCGTCGGGAGCCGCACCCCGCTCGTGCTGGGCTGCTTCCTCGCCGCCGCCGGCGTTCTCCTGACCAACGTCGTGCTCTCGCCCACCGTCGGGCTCGACCCCCTGGGCTACACGATGGGGCTTGCGGGCATCGGCTTCGGCATCGTCGTGGTCCCGATTAACCAGACCGCCCTGACCGCGATCCCCGCCACGCACTCGGGCATCGCGGCCTCGACCATCAACACCAGCCGCGAGCTGGGGGCCGTGACCGGGGTGGCCATCCTCGGATCCATCGTGAACGGACAGCTCACGGTCGACCTCACCCAGCGCCTGGTCCAGCTGGGAATCCCCTCGGCCTACCGCCAGCTCATCATCAACGCGGTCATCACCGGCTCGGTCAACGCCCAGGCCGCAGCCCAGGAGAAGGTCTCCTCGGGGGCGGTGAAGAAGCTGATCGCCGAGGTGGTGCGCGCGGCCTACGGCGCCTTCTCCCACGGCCTGGACCTCGCCCTCACGGCCGCGGGCCTGCTCATGCTGGTGTCGGCCGTCATCGCCGACTGGACGGGCTCGAGCGAGCGGCGGCCCCTCGTCGAGATGGACCCCTAGGAGTCCGGGCGGCGTTCGGCCCGCAGGGACGCGTCGATACCGTCGTTGAGCCGTCGCAGCAAGCGGGTGAGCGCCTCGACGTCGGTCTCGCTCCACTCCTGGCACAGGCGAGCGAGGGCCCGGGATCGTCGTGCCTCGCGCCGCGCGAGGGCGCGGCGACCGCCCGCCGTCGCCGAGAGCAGCGCGGCGCGCCCGTCACGCGGGTCGGGCCGCGTCGCGAGGAGTCCCGAGGCGATCATCGGGGCGACGTAGCGGCTGATCGACGCCTTGGTCACGTGGAGGCGATCGGCGAGCTCGGAGGCGCGGATCGCCCCCGCGTCGGCGACCTCGCGCAGGATCTCGAGCTGGAGTGGCCCCTCCGAGGCGTCGAGGTGCCGACGCAGCGGGCTGAGCAGCTGCCCGCGGCGCAACCGTCCCCACTCGCGCTCGAGCGTCGTCGACGCCGCGCCGGACCCGGTCTCTCCCGTCACGGTGCTAAGGTACCACGATAGTTACAAAGAGTAACTAATGGCGTCCGGCGTCTCCGCCCGTTGCGGGACGACGAAGGAAGGACAACGCGTGACCCATAACCTGACGGCCGAAACCATCACCCTCGTGGGCCACGACGGCGACGAGATCGAGGCCTACCGGGCTCTGCCGACCGACGTCGAGCGCGCCGGGTCGATCGTCGTGATCCACCACATGCCCGGCTACGACGAGGCCACCAAGGAGATCGTCCGCAGGTTCGCGGCGAACGGCTACCACGCCCTGATGCCGAACCTCTACCACCGTGTGGCCCCCGGGGCCGCCCCCGACGACGCGGCGGCCACCGCGCGCAACCTGGGCGGAGTGCCCGACGAGCAGCTCGTGGGCGACGTCGGCGGCGCGATGGCGCACCTCAAGGCCCTGGCGACCTCGAACGGCAAGGTCGCCTCGATCGGCTACTGCTCCGGAGGCCGCCAGTCCTTCCTCGCGGGCTGCCGACTCCCGCTCGACGGCGTGATCGACTGCTACGGCGCTTTCGTGGCCGTCGACCCTCCCTCGGAGTTCCCCCTCAAGGTCAAGGCCGTCATCGGCGAGGCCCGGAACCTCAGCGCCCCCCTGCTCGGGCTCTTCGGCGCCGAGGACACCTACCCCTCCCCCGAGCAGAACGAGGCCCTGGCCGCGGCGCTCACCGCCGCCGGCAAGACGTTCACCTTCAAGACCTACGACGGGGCGGCCCACGCGTTCTTCGCGGTGGACCGGCCGTCGTACCGGCCGGAGGTGGCCACCGAGGCCTGGGGCGAGGTCTTCGCCTTCCTCGCGCGGACGGTCGGCTGATGTGCACCTACCTGACCGAGCGCCTCGCCCTGCGCGCGAGCGGCAAGACCGCCGAGGGCTGGACGCGGCTCACGGACGCGACGGTGTACTTCGACCACCCCGTGCACTTCCCCGCCGGGCACGCCCTGATGATCGACGTCCTCAACCCCGCGAAGGGTCCCGGCGCCCGCGTCGCCCTCGAACTCGACGCCGAGAGCGCCCGCGCCCTGGCCGCCGCGATCGTGCGAGCCCTCGACAGCGTCCCCGAGGAGCTGCGCGGCGACCTCGTCCCGTGAGCGTCGCGGCGGCCCGTCGCGACCCACAGGCCCGGCCCCGGTCGGACCGCTACAAGTGGCTGGTCCTGTCGAACACGACGCTCGGCGTCCTCATGGCCACAATCGACACCTCGATCGTGCTCATCGCGCTACCCGACGTTTTCGACGGGATCCGCATCGACCCCCTGGCCCCGGGCAACACGTTCTACCTGCTCTGGATGATTCTGGGCTTCATGATCGTCACCTCAGTACTCGTCGTGAGCCTCGGCCGGCTAGGCGACATGCTCGGGCGCGTGAAGATGTACAACCTCGGCTTTGTCGTCTACACCTTCTTCTCCCTTCTGCTCTCGATCACCTGGTTCTCCGGCACCGCCGCGGCCACCTGGCTCGTCGTGATGCGCCTCTTTCAGGGCGTCGGCGCGGCTTTTCTCATCGCGAACTCGGCGGCGATCTTGACCGACGCCTTCCCCGAGCACCAGCGCGGGATGGCCCTCGGCATCAATCAGATCGCCGGCATCGCCGGCAGCTTCATCGGCCTAGTGCTCGGCGGCCTGCTCGGACCGATCCAGTGGCGGCTGATCTTCATCATCTCGGTGCCCATTGGGATATTCGGCTCCGTCTGGGCCTACCGCCAACTGCGCGAGATCCCCGTGCACCGGGACCACCACGTCGACTGGTCCGGCAACCTCAGCTTCGCCCTCGGGCTCGTCGCCCTCATGGTCGGGATCACCTACGGCATCCAGCCCTACGGCGGCCACGAGATGGGCTGGACGAGCCCCTTCGTCGACGGGTCACTGGCGCTCGGCGTCGCCTCCCTCGTGGCCTTCGCGCGGCTCGAACGGCGCTCGTCGGACCCGATGTTTCGCCTGGCCCTCTTTCGGATCCGGGCCTTCAGCGCCGGGTCGATCTCCACACTTCTCGCCGCGACGGGCCGGGGCGGGCTGATGTTCACCATGGTCATCTGGCTCCAGGGGATCTGGCTGCCCCTGCACGGCTACGGCTTCTCCTCGACGCCCCTGTGGGCCGGCATCGCCCTCTTGCCCCTCACGGCCGGGTTCTTGCTCGCCGGTCCCCTGTGCGGCTACCTCTCGGACCGCTACGGCTCGCGCGGGTTCACCGTCGGCGGGATGATCGGCTCGGCGATCTCGTTCCTCGCGCTCGACGCGTTGCCGGCCGACTTCCCCTACGTCGCCTTCGGCGCGCTGCTGCTGCTGAACGGCTTGTCCATGGGGGCCTTCTCGGCCCCCAACCGGGCCAGCGTGATGAACGCGCTGCCGCCCGAGCACCGCGGCGTCGGCTCCGGGATGAACTCGACCTTCCAGAACTCGGGCCAGGTCCTGTCGATCGGGATCTTCTTCACCCTCATGATCATCGGGCTTTCGAGGACCCTGCCGCCCGCCCTGCGAGCGGGTCTCGTGACACACGGCGTCCCCGGTGGGGTCGCGACCCGCGTCGCCGGGCTGCCCCCCGTGACGACGCTCTTCGCCTCCTTCCTCGGCTACAACCCCATGGCCAAGCTTCTCGGGCCTCGGGTGCTCGCCTCGCTGCCCAAAGGAGCGGCCACCGCAATCCTCGGGCGCCGGTTCTTCCCCGACATCATCCAGCGGGCCTTCGTGAGCGGCCTTCACCCCGCGCTCGATTTTGCCGCCGCGATCTGCGCGATCGCGGCGGTCACGTCCTGGCTGCGCGGCTCCTACCGTCCCCCCCGCACCGCGTCGGGCGGGGGCGAGGCGCTGGTCGTCGACTGACCGGAGGCTCAGCGGGCGTGCCGGCCCCGGGCGACGGGCGCGAGCACGGTGAGACTGACGTAGGTGGCGAGCGCGATCGCGAAGTGCATCCAGACGAGCACAAAGACGGCCCGCAGCGGCGAGCCGACGTAGAAGATGTAGGCGTCGGGTAGCAACAGGACCGCCGACACCCCAACCGCGAGGCGCGCGAACAGCCATTCCGGACTGGAGGTGAGCCG
>JAKCEK010000134.1 GCA_021838005.1 Actinomycetes bacterium | reverse complement strand
GCGACCCAGCGTCGGGCCGTGGCGAGGTCGAGCCCCCGCACGGGGTCGATCGGGAGCATGGCGATGGCGTCGGGGCTCTCGACGGCGACCACCTCGATCTCCACCCCGCCCTGGGCGCTCAGCATGCCCAGGTGGACCTTGTTCGGCCGGTCCAGGGTGAACGAGGCGTAGTACTCCTTGGCGATATCGCTCGCGCGCTCGATCCACAGGCGCTTGACGACGTGGCCCTTGATGTCGAGCCCGAGGATGCTCTGGGCGTGGGTGCGGACCTCGTCGGGGTTGGTGGCGAGCTTCACGCCCCCGGCCTTGCCGCGCCCGCCCACCTTGACCTGGGCCTTCACGACGACCGGGAAGCCCACGCGCCGGGCGACCTCGAGGGCCTCCTCGACGGTGTCGGCGACCCCGCCGGGCGAGACGGGGATCCCGTAGCGCGCGAAGTACTGCTTGCCTTGGTACTCGAAGAGGTCCATGACGTCCTTTCGCAGTCTCAGTGGTGCTGGAGCTCGCGGGCGTCGAGGGCGGCCTCCAGCCAGGCGCCGATCTCCTCGAGCGACGAGCCCGGGGTGAAGACCCGGGCGACGCCCGCCGCCTCGAGGGCCGCCCCGTCGCCCTCGGGGATGATCCCGCCCACCACCACGAGCACGTCGGCTCGGCCGGCCGCGGCCAGCAGCTCGATCACCCTCGGCACCAGGACGAGGTGGGCGCCCGAGAGCAACGAGAGCCCCAGGGCGTCGGCGTCCTCGTCCACGACGGCCTGGACCACCTGCTCGGGGGTCTGGTGCAGCCCGGTGTAGACGACCTCGAAGCCGGCGTCGCGCAGGGTCCGGGCGATGACCTTCGCGCCCCGGTCGTGCCCGTCGAGACCGGGCTTGGCGACCACGACGCGGTAGGTGCGCTCCATCGCGTTCAGCATAGTTGGCTTGAAAATCAGGACTTTTCGCCGCCCGGGGCGCCCCGGCGTCGACCAGTAGCGTGAGTCGGGTGACGACCGCCCGCGGGCCCGTGCGCGCCCTCCTCTCCGCGATGCGCCCCAGCCAGTGGGTGAAGAACCTCATCGTCGTCGTCGCCCCGGCCGCGGCCGGCGTGCTGACCCACCACGACGTGATCGGCCACACGGCCGTCGCCTTTGTCGCCTTCAGCCTGCTCGCCTCGGCCCTCTACGTGGTGAACGACCTGCGTGACGTCGAGGCCGACCGGGCCCACCCCACCAAGCGCACCCGCGCCATCGCCGCCGGCCAGTTGGCCCCGGCCGCCGCCCTCGCGGCGACGGTCGTGCTCGGCGCCCTCGCCTTCGCCCTCCCCCTCGTCCTGCCCTCCCCCGGTCAGCTCGAGTGGACCCTCGTCACCTACGCCGTGCTCACGGTGGCCTACAGCCTCCACCTCAAGCAGGTCCCGGTGATCGAGCTCGCCATCGTGGCGAGTGGCTTCTTCTTGCGGGCCCTCGCGGGAGCCGCGGCGAGCCACCTCGCGGTCTCCAAGTGGTTCCTCGTCGTGATCTCCTTCGGGGCGCTCTTCCTCGTCGCGGGCAAGCGAGCCGCCGAGCTCGGTACCGTGACCTCCGGCGCGACGCGCAAGGTGCTGGCGGGGTACACCGCCCGCTTCCTCGAGTCGACGCTCACCCTCGCGGCCTCGGTGGCCGTCGCCGGGTACTGCCTCTGGGCGTTCGACACCTCGGCCCAGGGCCTCTCCACGCTGCGCAACGACGCCCTCCCGGTGCACCTCTCGGTGATCCCGGTCGTCGTGGCCGTCTTGTACATCCTGCGCGGGGCCCTCGCCGGTGAGGGCGAGACGCCCGAGCACCTGATCCTGCACAACCGGGTCGTCCAGGCCCTCGGCCTGGCCTGGGCGCTCCTGCTCGCCTGGGCGGTCTACCGGTGACCCGCCTCTGCGGCTGGGGCCGGACGCCGACGGCCGACGCGAGCGTCGTGGCGCCCTCGAGCGACGACGAGGTCGCCGAGCTCCTCGCGCGCGGCCCGCTGTGCGCGCGCGGGCTCGGGCGCAGCTACGGCGACGCGGCCCAGCTGGCCGGCGGCACGGTGGCCCAGCTCACCGGGCTCGACGAGATCGGCCCCATCGACGAGGCGGGCGTCGTCACCCTGGGTGCGGGGGCGAGCATCGACGCGCTGCTCGCGACCGCGCTGCCCGAGGGCTGGTTCGTGCCCGTCACCCCCGGGACCCGCCAGGTCACCATGGGCGGCGCCGTGGCCGCCGACGTGCACGGCAAGAACCACCACCGCGACGGCTCCTTCGCGAGCCACGTGGAGTCCCTCCGGCTCGCCACCCCGCGGGGCGTCTTCGACGTCTCACCCGAGACCGACCCCGACCTCTTCTGGGCGACGGCCGGGGGCATGGGCCTCACGGGGATCGTGACCCGGGTGCGCGTGCGACTCTTGCGCGTCGCGAGCGACGTCGTCCTCGTCGACACCGATCGCTTCGACGACCTCGACGGGGTGATGGCCGCCATGGTCGAGGGCGACGCGCGCTACCGCTACTCCGTCGCGTGGGTCGACTGCACGGCCGCCGGCGCGCGCACCGGCCGGGCGGTGCTGACCCGGGGCGACCACGCGCCGGCGGGCGCCGAGCCCCCGCGGGCGCCGCGCGCCGGCCGGTTCGGCGTGCCCTTCGTCGCGCCGCCGGGCCTACTGAACCGGCTCAGCGTGCGAGCCTTCAACGAGGCGTGGTTCCGGCGGGCCCCGCGCCACGCGGTCGCCGAGCCCCACTCGATCGGGAGCTTCTTTCACCCCCTCGACGGGGTCGCCGACTGGAACCGCCTCTACGGCCCGCGCGGCTTCGTCCAGTACCAGTTCGTCGTGCCCGACGGCGCCGGCGAGACCGTGCGGGTCGTGGTCGAGCGACTGGCCCGCTCGGGCCTCGTGAGCTTTCTCGCCGTCTTGAAGCGCTTCGGGGCGGGCGACCCCGGTCACCTCTCCTTCCCGATGGCCGGCTGGACCCTCGCCCTCGACCTACCCGTGGGCGCGGACTCGCTGCCCGACGAGCTCGACGCCCTCGACGAGCTCGTGCTCGACGCCGGCGGGCGCGTCTACCTGGCCAAGGACGCCCGGCTGGCCCCGTCGAAGGTCGCGGCCATGTACCCCCGGCTCGAGGAGTGGCGCGCGGTGCGCGGGCGCGTCGACCCCGAGGGGGTCCTCACGAGCGACCTCGCGCGCCGGCTCCATCTGGTAGGGAGGTAGTCGTGGAGAACGCCTTCGGCCAGCCCCAGAGCGTGGTCGTCTTGGGGGGCACCTCGGACATCGCCCGGGCGATCGTGCGCAAGCTCTGCGCCGCCCGCGCCGAGACCGTCGTGCTCGCCGGGCGCGACCCCACGCGCCTCGCCGAGGCGGCCCGCGAGGCCGAGGAGTACGGGGCCGCGCACGCCGAGGTCGTCACCTTCGACGCCGAGGACCCGGCGAGCGCCGGCCCGGCGGTGGCCGTCGCCTTCGGGCGCGCCGCAGGCCCGGTCGACCTCGTGATCCTCGCCGTCGGGCTGCTCGGCGACCAGGCCGCGATGGAGGACGACCCCGAGGCGGCGGCCCGGATGGCCACCGTTAACCTGACCTGGCCCGTCGCGGCGCTCACCGCCGTGCGGACCCGGCTGCTCGCCCAGGGTCACGGCCGAATCCTCGTCTTGAGCTCGGTCGCCGGGGTGCGGGTACGCCGCTCTAACTACCTCTACGGCGGGGCGAAGGCCGGCCTCGACCGGCTCTGCCGGGGGATGGGCGACTCCCTCGAGGGGACCGGTGTGCGCCTGCAGATCGTGCGCCCGGGCTTCGTGCGCACCAAGATGACGGCCGGCCAGAAGGAGGTCCCCTTCACCACGGGGCCCAACGAGGTCGCCGAGTACGTCCTACGAGGGCTCTCCAGCAATACGCCCGTGATCTGGAGCCCGCCGGTTCTTCGCTACCTCTTCCTCGGGCTCACCCACCTGCCGACCACCCTCTGGCGCAAGGTCGCGGCCCTCTGAGCCCGTCTCGGGCGAGGACGGCGACGTGCCCGGGACGGACGTCCCGAGGGGTGCAACTCCAAGGGCTGCACCGAGCGAACCACATGACGTGCACGCTTTGGGCTGCGTAACGTGCGTCGAAGGGGCTGCTCGGGTGGTCGTCCTCGTGGCGCGGCCGAGCCCGGGCCCCTCGCGACGCCCCCTTTCCCGCCGTCACGGCGAGGACGAGATCGGCGGGCCCGTCCCCGCCCGCGGAGGCGCGGACCTCGGCGTCGCACTCTTTCGGGGTCTCGTGGTTCCCTTCGTCGAGAGTGCGTCACGGTCGCTCGCCACGGCGGGCCCCGAGGCGTGGCCCCGGCGTCGCCCGGTCGACCGCGCCGAGGCCCGCAGTAGTTTCCGTCCCATGAGCGCGAGGGGCGGACCGGTCGTCGCGGCCCGGCGTCACCTTCGCGAGGTCGGCCCCCCGGGGGCGGGCCAGCGGCGCGTGGGGTGTCGGGCGCCGGGCCCGGTGACCCGCTCGGCCCCGTCACGGGGCGCCGGGCGTGGGGGCGGTCCGCGGCGAGCGCGTCCGGACCCCCCGACCGGCCCGGGACACCGCGCCGCCCCGCCGCCCGGAACGCGATCCCGGGGAGGTCGTCGGTGACCTCGACGGTCGTGGCCGTCGTCTTCGGGCTGCTCACGGCCCTCGCCAACGCCCTCGCGGTGATGATGCAGCACGTGGCCACCACCGCCGGGGCCCGTCGGGGGTGGGCGTGGGTGCGCCGCGTCGTGCGCCACCCGCTGTGGCTGCTCGGGTGGGTCGGCATGGTCGGCTCCCTGGTGTTCCAGGCCGTCGCCCTGCACGCCGGCCCGATGTCCCTCGTCCAGCCCCTCTTGGTGAGTGAGCTCGTGATCGCCCTCGTCCTGCGACGGCTCTGGCGGCGACAGCGGCTCTCGGCACGCGCGTGGACGAGCGCCGCGGTCACGACGCTGGCCCTCGCCACGGTGCTGGTCGTAGTGGACCCCCGCGGCGTGGCCCACGCGCCGACGAGGGCCGCGTGGGTCACGACGACCGTCGCGTCGGTGTTCGCGGTCGTCGGGCTCGTCCTCGTC
>JAKCEK010000013.1 GCA_021838005.1 Actinomycetes bacterium | reverse complement strand
GCCTAGCTCGGGCCCGCGTCGGCCAGGGGTCGAGGAGTCGCTCGGCGCGGCTCCTCGTCGAGCCGCCGGCGGCGCGCGCAGCACGCCGAACCCACTGATCAGCCCGACCAGAGCGGCGGGCGACGTACGCTCGAGGACCGGCACCACGCCGACCGAGTGCTCGACCGTGCGGTCGGCGACCGCGCGGGACCTCGTCGGGGTAGGCGACGACGTTCGGCGTCGACGCGGCGGCGGCGTCGCGGCCCCCGAGGACCGCGGACCACGGGACGACCCCCACGAGCCGGCCGTCTTCGATCACCGGGTCGAGGCGCTGGCGTTGGGCGTGGGAGCCCTCCGGGAGCCGGCGATAGAGCGCGGCGAGCGATTCCTGGGGCGAGGCCGTCGTCAGGGCTCGTACCGTGACCTCGCGCACGACGGTCGCCTCGAGCGGGTCGACGGCGTACTCGCGCATCACGTGGAATCCCCGGCGGGCGACCTTCTCGGTGAGGCTCGAACGTCGCGGGCCGAGGACGCTCACCCGGTGGGCGCAGGTCGCCGCCACGAGCAGGGGCACCAGGCCGTGGGCGTCGTGGGTCAGCTCGACGGCGAAGACGATCGCCGTGAAGGGCGAGCGCGTGACACCGGCCAGCGCGCCGCCGAGCCCGATGAGAGCCCAACTCGCGGGCGTCGACCCGGGTCGGACGTGACCGAGGACGCCCCGCTCGTGCCCGAGCCCAGGCTCCCTCCAGATGACGGACTTAAGGATCAGTAGGGCGACCAACGCCCGTACGCCGAGCGCGGCGAGGAGCGTGGCGTGGAGGGTGCGGTAGCCCACCCCGAGGGCGCGGGGATCGACGGGGCCGCCGAGCCCGGACTCGTCCACCGGGTTCGCACCGATGACGACCGTCGGGTAGTGCGCCTCGCCCCGACAGCCGACGGCGCCCGTCGGCTGGAACGCCTCTCGGCCCAGCACCTCGAGGAGATGGCGCGACGGGCCCCGCTCCGGCGGGGCCTCACCAAGGGCCTCGGGGTCAGCGAGGGGAGAGGGCGAGGGCGTAGCCGACACCGGGGAGGGTCTGGATCAGTCGACCCTCCTCGTCGTCGAGCTTCTGGCGCAGGCGGTGGACGTAGGTGTGGACGTAGGCGGCCTCCTCGCCGTAGCCCCGCCCCCACACCTCGCGCAGGATCATCTGGTAGGTGCAGGTCCGTCCGGCGTTCCGCGCGAGGTAGGCGAGGACCGAGAACTCCTTGGCCGTCAAGTCGACCCGTCGCCCCTCGAGGCGCGCGTCGTGGTGGACGAGGTCGAGCTCGAGCGCGCCGAGGGCGATGACGGTCGGGCCAGGGGGCGGCGCGCCGACCTGGCGGTCGCGCAGCACCGCGCGCAGTCGGGCGTCGAGTTCGCCCATCGAGAAGGGCTTGGTGACGTAGTCACTGGCCCCGCCGTCGAGGGCGGCGATCTTCGTGGACTCGGCCCCGGTCGCCGAGAGGATGATGATGGGCACGCCGCTCCACTCGCGGATCCGCCGGCAGACCTCCAGTCCGTCGAGGTCGGGGAGCCCGAGGTCGACAATGACGGCGTCCGGGTCGTCGGTGGCGGCGTGGACGATCCCCGTCTCGCCGTCGGGGGCCGCGGTGACCTCATGGCCGCTGGCCTCGAGCCCGAGGCGGAGTGCCCGCTGGAGCGAGCGGTCGTCGTCGATGACCAGGACCCGGGCCATCAGGGAGTCCCTTGGGCGGGCAGGGTGAGGCTGAAGCGGGCGCCGCCGCCGGGGGCGGTCTCGCACCAGATGCGCTCGCCGTGAGCCTCGACGAAGGTCCGTGCGATCGTGAGACCGAGCCCCGAGCGGCCCCCCGTGTCGAACTGGGTGAAGCGGTTGAAGACGTCCCCCCTTTGGTCTTCGCGCACGCCCGGCCCCTCGTCGTCCACTGAGAGGACGACGTGGGGACCCTGGCGGGTCACCGTGACGGTGACGGTGCCCGTCGGGGGACCGTGGCGCAGGGCGTTGTCGAGGAGGTTGACGAGCACCTGGTTCATGAGGCCGGGGTCGACGCTCAGGGTCGGCACGTCCGCGTCCACGTCGACGACGACCCGCTGACGCGCGAGGGACGTCCGCACGGCCGCGAGGGCGTCGTCGATCAGCGCACGGGCTGTCGTCACCTCGTGGTGCAGGGTCAAGACGCCCGCCTCCAGCCGAGACAGGTCGAGGAGGTTGGTCACCATCCGCGTGAGCCGGTCGGCCTCGACGTCGATGAGCCGGTGGAGCTCGTCTGCGTCGGGCGCGGCGAGGGACGCCCCCCGCTCGAGCAGCGTCGACGAGGCGATCTTGATGGTGGCGAGGGGGGTGCGCAGGTCGTGACTCACGGCGCCCATGAGCCCGTGGCGGAAGCGGTCGGCCTCCTCGAGGAGCTGCGCGCGCAGGGCCTCACCACGCAGTCTCGCCCGTTCGAGGGCGACGGCGGCGTCGTTGGCGAAGGCCGTGAGGACCTCGCGCTCGGTGGGCGTCTCGGGCTCGCCGCGCAAGGCGAGCATCGCCACCGCCCGACCCGACGACGAGAGCGCGACGGCGCGCAGACCGCCGTGGTCGAGGACGTCGGGTCCGACGGTGACCGGACGTCCCGACGCCGGATCGAGACGGGCGAGGTCCTCGGTGGTGAGGGGTTCGCCGGAACTGGCGACGACGGCGAGATGGCCGTCGCGCAGCTGGAGGAGGGCCGCCCCGCGGACGCCAAAGACGGCGCGGGCCGTCGCGACGACCGAGCGCAGGAGGGTCTCGACGGGCTCGTCCGCGACCAGGCTCTCCGAGACGGCCGCCATCTGTCGCACGACCTCCCGGCCGTGGCGCGCTTCGGAGCGGGTGACGTCGAGGGCGGCGACGATTCGGGCGACCAGCAGCATCACGACGACGTACACGGCGAGGGCCACCCAGTCCTGGCCCGAGCTCACCTGGAGCGTTCCGTACGGGGGGATGAAGAAGAAGTCGTAGACGAGGAACCCCGCGACGACGGTCACCGCGCCCGCGAGGAACCCGCCGACGGCGACCCCGAGGACGACGGGCACGATGAGGACCAGGGCGTCGGTCGAGATCGCGAGGACGGACCTCAACGGCACGAGGAGCGAGGCCAGGACCGCGAGGCTCCCGAGCCCCGCCGCCACTCCCCACCAGCGACGCCTCACGGACTCAGTATCGCGTAGTCGGCGCCGCGGGGGCTCGTTCAGAAGATATTCAGGGCCACGGCGGGCAGTACAGAAGCGCTTCAGCCGGACCCCGCGACGATGGAGCCATGGCAGATGTCCTCGTCGTCGTCGCCATCGCGGCGTTTACCGCCGCGATGCTCGGTCTCATCGCGGCTCTCGGTCGGCTGTGAGCGCCACCGAGATCGTCCTGCTCGTCGTGAGCGTGGTGATGTTCTTCTACCTCGGTTACGCGATGTTCAAGCCGGAGAAGTTCTGATGGGATTCCTCCTCACCCTCGTCCTGCTCGTCGTGACTCTCGCGGTCGCCTGGCGCTTCCTCGGGTCCTATATGGCCTCGGTCTTCGAGGGGCGCGTTCGCTGGCTCTGGTGGGTGGAGCGGCCGATCTACCGTCTCCTCGGCACCTCGCCCGACAAGGAGCAGTCCTGGAAGCGCTACGCCGGGGCGCTCGTCGTGTTCTCCGGGATGTCGATCCTGCTCACCTACCTCGTCCTGCGCCTCCAGGGCCACCTGCCCCTCAACCCCCAGCACCTCGGCGACGTCGGCAGCGCGCTCAGCTTCAACACCGCCGTGTCGTTCGTGACCAACACCAACTGGCAGAACTACGGGGGCGAGACGACGCTGTCGTACTTCTCCCAGATCACCCTCACGGTGCAGCAGTTCGTGACGCCCGCCGTGGGCATCGTGGCCGCGATCGTGGTCGTGCGCGGCTTCGCCCGGCGCAAGGCCTCGGCCGTGGGCAACTTCTGGGTCGACCTCACCCGCTGCCTCGTGTACGTGCTCTTACCCGTCGCTTTCGTGGCGGGGATCGTCTTCGTCGGCCAGGGGGCCGTCCAGACCCTCGCGGGCACCGCCTCTTTCCACGACGCCCTGAACGGGGTGACCCAGACCATCGCGCGAGGGCCCATCGCCTTCATGGAGTCGATCAAGCAGCTCGGCACGAACGGCGGGGGCTTCTTGAACGCCAACTCGGCCACGCCCTTCGAGAACCCGACGGGGCTGACGAACTTCCTCTCGATCTTCCTCGTCTTGTGCATCCCGGTGTCGCTGACCTACACGTTCGGCCAGATGGTCGGCAGCCGGCGCCACGGCGTGGCCCTGCTCGCGGTGATGGCGATCCTCTTCGGCTCGGTCCTCGCGGTCACGGCCACCGCAGAACACCAGAACAACCCAGCCGTGGCCGCGGCCGGCGTGCCCTCGAGCGTCGGCAACACCGAGGGCAAAGAGGTCCGCTTCGGCGACACCTCGAGCGCGCTCTTCGGCGTGGCCTCGACGTCGACCTCCACGGGTTCGGCCGACGCCGCCTACGACTCGTTCACCCCGATGGGCGGCTTCGGGCTGCTCGTGGGCATGATGCTCGGCGAGGTGTCGCCGGGCGGGACCGGGAGTGGCCTCTACACGCTCTTGCTCTACGCGGTCATCGCGGTCTTCATCGGCGGACTGATGATCGGGCGGACCCCGGAGTTCCTCGGCAAGAAGATCCAGGCGACCGAGGTCAAGCTCGCGGGACTGGGCGCCCTGGTGATGCCGGTCACCGTGCTCGTGGTGACGGCCCTCGCGGTCTCGACGTCGGCCGGGCGGGCCGGCGCCCTCAACCACGGGCCCCACGGGTTCAGCGAGATCCTCTACGCGCTCACGAGCCAGGGCAACAACAACGGGTCGGCCTTCGGGGGGCTGACGGGCAATACCCCCTTCTACAACGTGATCGGGGCCCTCGACATGCTGCTCGGCCGCTTCGCCATCATGATCCCGGCGATCGCCCTCGGGGGCTCCCTCGCGAGCAAGGACGTCGTCCCCCAGTCGCTCGGGACGTTCCGCACCGACAACACAATGTTCGTGGGCCTGACGACGGGCGTCGTCGTGATCATCGGCGGCCTCACCTTCTTCCCGGCGTTGGCCCTGGGGCCGATCGTCGAGCAGCTGAGCCACGGGAGGTTCTTCTGATGAGCGTCGCCGAGTCGACGGCACCCCACGGCGTCGCCCAGGCGCGCAGCCTGTTCGACCCCGAGATCCTGCGCGAGGCGCTCACGGGCGCCATGCGGAAGCTCGACCCGCGCGTGCAGGTGCGCAACCCGGTCATGTTCGT
The DNA here is from genome assembly GCA_021838005.1 of Actinomycetes bacterium. Taxonomy (GTDB): domain Bacteria; phylum Actinomycetota; class Acidimicrobiia; order Acidimicrobiales; family RAAP-2; genus RAAP-2. Next base: position 15,886 of record JAKCEK010000013.1, on the reverse strand, counting down.
CGTCCTGGTTGGGACCGTCGTCAGCCTCATCGAGGCGATCGCCCACCCCGGCGTGTTCACGTGGTCCATCACGGTCTGGCTCTTCCTCACCGTCGTCTTCGCCAACTTCGCCGAGGCGATGGCCGAGGGTCGCGGCAAGGCCCAGGCGGACACCCTGCGCAAGATGCGCTCGGAGACCGAGGCGCGCCGTCGGCGCCCCGACGGGACCGAGGAGCGGGTCGCCGCCGCCGACCTTGCCGCGGGCGACCTCGTCGTCTGCGAACCGGGCGACGTCATCCCCTCCGACGGCGAGATCACCGAGGGCATCGCCTCGGTGGACGAGTCGGCGATCACCGGCGAGTCGGCCCCCGTGATCCGCGAGTCGGGGGGCGACCGCTCCGCCGTCACCGGGGGCACCCGGGTCCTCTCGGACCGGATCGTCGTGCGGATCACGGCCGAGCGGGGCCACACGTTCCTCGACCGGATGATCGCCCTCGTCGAGGGGGCCGATCGCCAGAAGACGCCCAACGAGGTCGCCCTGACGATCCTCCTCTCGGTCCTGACGATCGTCTTCCTCCCGGTCGTCGTGACCCTCGTCCCGTTCGCCCGCTTCTCCGGGGCGACCGTGTCGGTCGTGGTCCTCGTGGCGCTGCTCGTGTGCCTCATCCCCACGACGATCGGGGCGCTGCTCTCGGCGATCGGCATCGCGGGGATGGACCGGCTGGTGCAGCGCAACGTGCTCGCGATGAGCGGCCGGGCCGTCGAGGCGGCGGGCGACGTCCAGACCCTCCTACTCGACAAGACCGGCACCATCACCCTGGGCAACCGGATGGCCTCGGACTTCTACCCCGTGGGCGGCCACAGCGAGGTCGACGTCGCCGACGTGGCCCAACTGGCCTCCCTCGCCGACGAGACGCCCGAGGGGCGCTCGATCGTGGTGCTCGCGAAGGAGCGCTTCGATTTGCGCGAACGCACCCTGGACCAACCCCACGAGTTCGTCCCCTTCAGCGCCACGACCCGGATGTCCGGGCTCGACGTCGACGGGCGGCGCATCCGCAAGGGGGCCGCCGACGCGCTGAAGCGCTGGGTCGTCGACGAGGGCGGGACGGTGCCGGCGGACCTGGATGAGATCGTCGAGCGAGTCGCCCGCGTCGGCTCGACGCCCCTCGTCGTCGCCGACGGGACCGACGTGCTCGGCGTGATCGAACTGAAAGACGTCGTGAAGGCCGGCATCCGCGAGAAGTTCGACCAGATGCGACGGCTCGGCATCCGCACCGTCATGATCACGGGCGACAACCCCCTCACGGCGGCGGCCATCGCCCAGGAGGCCGGGGTCGACGACTTCCTCGCCGAGGCGACGCCGGAGGCGAAGATGGCCCTCATCCGCCAAGAGCAAGCGGGCGGCAAGCTCGTCGCCATGACCGGGGACGGCACGAACGACGCGCCGGCCCTGGCCCAGGCGGACGTCGGGGTCGCCATGAACACTGGGACGATGGCGGCCAAGGAGGCCGGCAACATGGTCGACCTCGACTCGAACCCCACCAAGCTCATCGAGGTCGTCGAGATCGGCAAGCAGCTCCTTATCACGCGCGGGTCGCTCACGACGTTCTCGATCGCGAACGACGTGGCGAAGTACTTCGCCATCATCCCGGCGATGTTCTACGCGGCCTACCCGCAGCTCAAGGCCCTCAACGTCATGCGACTGCACAGCCCACAGAGCGCGATCCTCTCGGCGGTCATCTTCAACGCGCTCGTCATCGTGGCCCTCATCCCCCTGGCACTGCGCGGGGTGCGGTTCCACGCCGCCAACTCCGCGGCGATCCTGCGGCGCAACGTGCTGATCTACGGGGTCGGTGGCGTCATCGCGCCGTTCGTCTTCATCAAGCTGATCGACCTGATCCTGGTCGCTCTGCACGCCTACTAGGAGCCATCATGTGGACCCACCTTCGCCGTTCCCTCGCCATGGTGGTGATCTGCACGCTGGTCTTCGGATTCCTCTACGCCTTCGTCGGCACCGGGGTCGCCCAGCTGCTCTTTCCCCATGAGGCGAACGGGTCGATCGGGCCGAACGGCTCGACGCTCGTCGGCCAGAACTGGACGGGCCGCGACTGGTTCCACGGCCGTCCCGACGACACCGGCCCCTACGCGGCGAACCCCACGACCCACGTCAGCGGCGGGGACAACCCGCTCGTCGCCAACGGCGTCCGCGGGGAGTCCGGGGCGACCAACCTCGGTCCGCGCTCGAAGACCCTCGTGGCCGATACCAAGGCCCTCGTCGCCTACTGGCACCGCCTCGGGGTCGCGCACCCGACCCCGGACCTGGTGACGACCTCGGCCAGTGGGTACGATCCCGACATCTCCCCGGCCGACGCCCTCGTCCAGGTCCCCATGGTCGCCCGGGCGACGGGGATCTCCCCGCGCCGTCTGAAGACGCTCATCGCCCGCCAGACCCACGGCCCGGAGTGGGGGTTCCTGGGCTCGTCCTACATCGACGTCCTCAGCCTCAACGAGGCCCTCGCCCGACTGCGCGGCCTCTCGTCGTGAGCGCGCCGCGGGTCCGCCTGGCCGTCTGGGGGGGGTCGTTCATCGCGCCGCTCGTCGTCGCGGCGGCGCTGATCCCCGTGCGCGCCCGGTTGGCCGGCGCCGCGATGGCGCTCCTGCTCGTGGCGGTTGTGGCCGTCCTCGCCGTCGTGGCCGATCGGGGGGCCGGCTACGTGGCCACCGCGTCGGCCGCCGCCTGGTACGACTTCTACTGGGCCCCGCCGTACGGGCGCTTCACCATTGGGCACCGGCCGGACCTCGAGACGTTCGTCGCGCTCGTCGTCGTCGGCGTCGGCGTGACCGAGCTCGCCCAGTGGAGCCGACGAAGCCAGCGGCGCCACCAGGAGAGCACCCGCCTCGTCGACGCCGTCGCCGAGGGGGCCGCCCTCGGGGCCTCGAGCGAGCCGGTGAGGGCGGTCGTCGCCCGGACCGAGGAGCTCCTCGTCGAGGTGCTCGAGCTGCGGGCCTGTCGCTACGAGCCCGGGGACCTCGAGCCGCCGCGAGCGCGTCTGGGGCCGAATGGTGAGGTCGAGAACGTGGGGCTGCTCTGGCCGGTCGACGAGTGGGGGCTGCCGGGGCCCGAGCTCGAGATCGCCGTCACCTGGCGCGGGCCGGTCCGGGGCCGCTTCGTCATCACCCCGCGGACGGCTCACCCGGTGTCGCTCGAGCGGCGTGTCGCCGCGGTGGCGATCGCCGAGGCGGTAGCGAGCTCGCTCCCCGGCGCGAGCGGGGCCGGAGGGCCGTGAGCCGCGGGACGCTGCGGGTCTACCTGGGCTCGGCGCCGGGCGTGGGCAAGACCTACCACATGCTCGACGAGGGCTGGCGACGGCGCCAGCGGGGCACCGACGTCGTCGTCGCCTACGTCGAGACCCACGGCCGTCCCCTCACCGAGGCTCAGCTCCGCGACCTCGAGGTCGTGCCGCGGGTGACCCGCGAGTACCGCGGTGCGCGCCTGAGCGAGATGGATCTCCAGGCCGTCCTCGCGCGCGCCCCCGAGGTCGCCCTCGTCGACGAGCTGGCCCACACCAACGTCCCCGGCGGGCGCCACGAGAAGCGCTGGGAGGACGTCGAGGACCTGCTCGCGGCCGGGATCGACGTGATCACGACCGTGAACATCCAGCACCTCGAGTCGGTGAACGACGTCGTCGAGGCGATCACCGGGGTCACCCAGCGCGAGACCGTGCCCGACCCCTTCGTTCGCCGGGCCGAGCAGGTCGAGCTCGTCGACATCACCCCCGAAGCCCTGCGCCGGCGCCTGGCGCACGGCAACATCTACCCGGCTGAGGCCATCGACGCCTCCCTCGCCAACTACTTTCGCGTCGGCAACCTCGGGGCGCTACGCGAGCTGGCCCTGCTGTGGCTCGCCGACCGCGTCGAGGAGGCCCTCACGCGCTACCGCGAGGAGCACGAGATCGAAAGGGCCTGGGAGACGCGCGAGCGACTGGTCGTGGGCCTCGCGGGCGGCCCGGCCGACGAGGGCCTGCTGCGCCGGGCGGCCCGCATGGCCGCGCGCGCCGGGGCCGAGCTCGTCGCCGTGCACGTGGTCGGCGGCGACGCCGAGTCCGACGCCGACCCCGACCGTCGAGCGATGCGTCAGCTCGCCGAGGAGCTCGGTGGCCGGTTCCGTGAGCTCGTCGACGACGACGTCGCCGGCGCCCTGGTGGCCTTCGCCCGCAGCGAGCGGGCGACTCAGGTCGTCGTCGGCGCCGGCCACGGGCGCTCCTGGCGGCGACCCCGTGGCGGCTTCGTCGAGCGGCTCGTCGCTCACAGTCGCGACCTCGACGTCCACGTCATCGCGTCCCACGCCGCGGCGTCCGCGACGCCGCGCTCGCGCCGCCGCCGCCGCGCCGGCGCGGTGTCGACCTCGCGCGGGCTCGGTGCGGCGGGCGCCGCGCTCGTGGTGCTCCCGGGACTCACCGTCGGGCTGGCCGCGGTGCGCCCCAGCGTCTCGATCTCCACCGTGTTCCTCGCCTACCTGGTGGTCGTCCTCGCGCTGGCCTCCCTCGGTGGGGTCGTGGTCGGGGTGGCCGCCGCCCTGGCCGCGGCGGTCCTCGAGAACTACTACTTCGTGACGCCCATCCACACCCTCAGCGTCAACCACGTCGACGACGCCGTGGCGCTCGTCGGCTACCTCGCCTTCGCGATCGTCGCGAGCATGCTCACCACCTCGGTGGTGCGCCGCTCGGCCGAGGCCCGGCGTGCGCGCGCCGAGGCTCGCGTGCTCTCCCAGGCGGCCCTGGCGGTGGGGACCTCGGTCGGGGTCCTCGAGCCGCTCCTCGCCACGCTGCTCGACGTCCTGGGCGCGTCCGGGGTGTCGCTCCTCGAGGCGAGTGGTGAAGGGAGCCGAGTCGTTCTGGGTGTCGGCGCTCCCTCGGTCGACCTCGCGGGGGCCGTGGTGGTGCCCGTCGACGAGGACCACGGCCTGGCCCTCGAGGGAGTGTCACTGAACGACGACGACCGCGCCCTCGTGGCGGCCTTCGCGGGGCGTGTCGCCGTCGGCCTCGCGGTCGTCGAGACGGCCCGCGCCGAGGAGCGCGCCGTCGCCGAGCTCGCGCGCGAGAGCCGGCGCGGGGTCCTCGCCGACGCCGTGCGCGCCACGCTCGTGCGCGAGGTCGCGGTCGCCCGGCGCGAGCTCGACCTGGCAGCGGACGCGATCGGCGCGGCGCCGGCCGCCCTGCAGCGCGACCGGCTCACCCGGCTGGGTCACTCCCTCACTCACCTCGAGCACCTCTGCGCCCAGCTCGACGCGGTCCGGGGACTCGACGCGGCGGCGCCGGTCCTCGCGCCCGTGGCGCTCGAGGACCTGGTGGCCGCGGCCGTGGCGGCGGTCGGGGACGACCCGCGTGTCGTCACCGACGTAGAGCCCGACGCCGCGGTCGTCACCGACCGCGGGGCGGTCAGCCACGCCCTCGCCGCCTATCTCCAATCGTCCCTCGACGCCGGCGGAGGGGGCGAGTCCGTGCGGGTCAGCGCGGCCTGCTTCGGCGCCCGGGTCGAGATCGCGGTCGTCGACCGCGTGCGCCGCGCTCTCGAGGACGGTGCCGTGGCGCGGGCCGTCGCTGAGCGGCTCGTCGCCCGGGTCGGCGGGGAGACCCGCGTCGAGGACACCCCCGGAGGGGGACGCACGGCCGTCATTGAGCTGCCGGTCGAGTTTCGCCCTGACGCGGCCGGGCCCCCCGCGTCCGAGGAGCCGGGGGGTCCGGCCGGGCCGGGGGGCCGGGGGGCCTAGCGCACGACGATCGTCCCGGTCATGAACTGGTGGATCGCGCAGAGGTAGTGGTACGTGCCCCTCGCGCGCGGCGCCCTGATCGCGCGGGACCCGAGGGCCGGGATGTCACCGGTCGAGAACCGCCCGGTGGTCGCGGTCAGGGTGTGGACGACCGCGTCCTTGTTCACCACCACGACGCGCTCGCCGGGTGAGACGACCAGTCGCATCGGGTGGAACATGAAGTTGGAGATGACGACGGTGGCGTGCGCGGAGACGCGGGGGTGGGTCCCGGTGGCTCGGTCCACCGAGTGCGCCGTGGGGGCCGTCGCCCCGCTCACGACGGCCGCCGGGACGGCCGCCCCCAAGGCGAGGGCGAGGGTCGCCGCGGTCGCGGCGAGGGCTCGACGGGGACCCACGGCTAGGCCGCCTTCGCGGTGGAACTGAAGGCGAGCGGCACGCCCGCGGCGCTCTGGGCGCCCGGGTACTCCCCGAGCACGTAGTAGAGGATCGCGACGTGCTGCATCTCCACGGGCTGGATCGAGGCGGACAGGGCGATCGCCTCTGTCGACATCAGCTCGGCGGTCTCCTTCTGGTAGGTCTCGGCCGCGATGATCTCGAGGGTCAGGGCGAGGTTCGCCAGTCCCGTCACGTCGGTGACCGTGGCGAAGTCGCTCTGCACGACGGGGGTGAGGGTGGGGTTGGTGACCGTGACCCTCGCCTTGCCGTGGCTCCTCAGGACCGCGTTCCAGGCGTCGGCGTGCTGGGTGTGCTGGGCCCGGGCCGTCGTCGCGAACGTCGCGACCGCCGGGGGGACCGGGCCGAGCTTGCCCGCCGTGGCGGCCGAGAGGCCGGCGCTGTAGGCGAAGACCGCGAGGTTCTCCAGCGAGGCCGCGACCGCCGCGACCGCGAGGTCCCCGCGCAGCCCCGCCGGGGGGAAGGCCCGCGGGTCCGCGGGGGTGGTCCCCGACCGCGGCCGCGTGAGCGCACCCGCGACGCCGGGGAGCCCGGCGCCGAGCACCGCCGCCGCGCCGACGCTCGCCGCGCCGGCGCCCAGTAAGAAGGTGCGCCGACTGGCCGCGCGCGGTGACGTCGCGGTCTCGTGGGCGGCGTCGATCACGCTCTCGACGCCGGCCCACATCGACGGCATCCCGAGGTCGTGGTGGAGCTCGTCGAGCTCGCGGGTCATGGCGAGGAGCTCTCGCTCGCTGCCGGAAAAGGGGTTCTTCGTGGTCACTTGACGGCTCCTTGGCTAGCGGGGGCGGCACTGCGGGTCAGGTAGAACGGGTGAGGGAAGCCGACCGTGCCCGCCGCGGCCGGCAGTCGGGCGGCCGTGCCGGGGTCGAGCGAGATCAGCTGGGGCTCGCCGGCACCGAGCAGGGCCTGGACGGCGAGCAGGACGGCCACGTGCTGGGCCTCGACACCCATGATGCTGGCGAACAGGGCCCGGTTCGAGGTCGAGGAGGTGAGCGTCGTGTCCTTGACGTAGGTCTCGGCCGCGATGTTCTCCAACTCGATCGCGAGCCCCACGACGGCCGTGGTGCCCGCCGCGGCCGAGGCGCCGGCGAGGCTCTTGACGGCCTTGTCGACGACCGGGACGAACGCGGGGTCGGGCCTCGCCTGGACGGGGGCCCTCATCGCGCGCAGCGCGGCGTTGAAGGCGGCCGCGTGCTCGGCGTGCTGGGAGCGGGTCGTGCGCGCGAACTTCGCTACGACGGGGTTGGCCGAGGCGCCCCCGATGTAGTCGAGGGTCAGAGCGGTCGCGTAGGTGGAGACGGCGAGGTTCTCGATGGAGGCCGCCGTCTGGAGGATCTGCGCGTCGCGCGACGAGGTCGCAAGGGCCGGCGAGGCCAGCGCACCGACGAGAGCGAGACCGCCGACGGTGCCGAGGGCGGTGACGCCCAGGGCACGGGCGAGCGCCTCGCGCTGGGCCTCGTGGAAGGCGCGGCGCTCGGCACGGTCCTCCTCGGGGGCGTCGTGGGAGAGCTCGACGAGCTCCTCGAGGGCGTCACGGGTCGGGCGGAGGGCGTCGGCCTGTAGGTCCTGGGACTCGTCGAGCAGCTCGCCGAGCGCTCGGGGGTCTGGGGTCATGGGTTCCTCCTCAGGGGGTGGGTAGGGTCGTCGGGTATTCGGCGCGCCGCCGGAGTCGGATGACGACACTTCCCCCATCCGACTTGCGCGCGGTGACGAAGGAAGGTGCGTGGAAGAGTTCGCCGAGGCCAGTGACGCCCAGCTCGTCACCCACGTCGCCCGCTACAGCCCGGCGGCGCTCGCCGAGGTCTACCGCCGCCACGGCGGCGCCGTCTTCGGCCTGGCGAGCCGAGTCCTCAACAGCCGGGCCGAGGCCGAGGACGTGACCCAGGAGGTCTTCGTGCGGCTGTGGAACGCGCCGGAGCGCTTCGACCCGACCCGCGGCTCGCTGCGCGCCTATCTCATGACGATGGCCCACGGTCGGGCCGTCGACGCCGTGCGAGCCCTCTCGGCGGCGCGCCGGCGCGAGGCGGCCGACGCCACGCGCTCGTTCTCGCCCGCACCGGACGTGGCCCAGCGCGCGTGGGACGCCGTGGTGAGCGAGCAGGTCGGCGTCGCCCTGGCCGCCCTGCCCGAGCCCGAGCGGCGCGCGATCGAGCTGGCCTACTTCGAGGGTCACACCTACGTCGAGGTGGCGCGCATCCTCGACGAGCCCGAAGGGACGATCAAGAGCCGGATCCGCAGCGGGATGCGGCGCATGCGCGGCGAGCTCGAGCGCCGCGGCGTGCAAGGAGTCGAGCTATGAACCACACCGCGGCCCACGACCTGCTCGCCCCGCTCAGCCTCGACGCCCTCGACGCCGACCTGCGCGCCGAGGTCGAGGCGCACGTCGCCACCTGCGCGCAGTGCCAGCGCGAGCTCGACGACCTGCGCGAGGTGGCGACGGCCCTCGGGACGACCGGTCTGGCCGCCCCCGAGGGACTCTGGGAGCGAATCGCCGCGAGGCTGGACGAGCGCCCCGTCCCGATCGAGCCCCCGCCCCTGGTGTTCGCCCGTGACGCGGCCCCGCGGGCGCTCGGGCGGACCCGCCGGGCGCTCGCGGCCGTGTCACTCGTCGCGGCGGCGGCGGTCGTGGCCCTCGCGGTGGGGCTCGCCCACGAGAGCGCGCGGGCCGGCTCGCTCGCGAGCGCCCTCGCGAGCGCGCGCCGCGGGGTCGTCGCGACGGCCCTGGCGACGCCCGGCCACCGGGTGGTGACGCTCACCACGGCGAGCGGCCAGGGGCTCGCGACCTTCGTCCTTCTCCGCGACGGGCGCGGCTACCTGGTGCGCGACACCCTCGCCCCGCTCGGCGCGGGTCGCACCTACCAGCTCTGGGGAATCGTCGCCGGCCGGCCGGTCTCGATCGGCGTGCTGGGTCGCGCGCCGCGTGCGGTCGCCTTCACCCTGGCCGACGTCACCCCGAGCGCCCTCGGCATCACCGTCGAGCCCCGGGGCGGCTCGCTCACCCCGGCGCCGACGATGGTCGCCTCGGGGGCGGTCTAGGGCCGTGCGATCGTCTCGAGCTCGGCGAGGTCTCGGAGCGCGCCGAGCGCGCTGAGCCGATCGCCGGCCTCGATCGTCGTGTCCCCGGTGGGGATGAGGATCTGGCGGGACCGCTCGATCGCGGTGACGAGCGTCCCGTGGGGCAGTCCGGCGTCGCGCAGGCTCCGTCCGCACAGGGACGAGCTCCCCTCGACGACGACGTCGGCCGTTCCGGCGTCGGGGCCTAGGCGACTCGCCCGGTTGAGGACGTCGCGCAGGGCGAAGCGGTACGCGGCGACGAGGTCCGAGACCGAGACGGTGCCCACGACCTGGCGGTCGTCGTCGACCACGGCGAGCCAGCTGACGTCCCACGCGGTGAGCGACTCGAGGACGACCCCGAGGTGGCGGGTGCGCAGCACCGGTGGGTGCGTCGTGTCGACGGCGCCGCTGGTGGCGACCGGCGCCCCCTCGTCGGCCGCGCCGAGCGCGGTGAGGTCCGTGCGGCCCACGTAGCGCCCGTCGTCGTCGACCACGGGCGCCTCGCGGACGCCGCGCTCGACCAGCAGGCGGCGGGCGGCCGCCACCTCGAGCCGGTCACCCACGACACAGCGCGGCGGGCGGGCCGCCCGGGTGAGGTCGAGCGACTCGAGCAGGGGCATCCCGCTCACCAGGCGGTGGGCCGGGGCGTCGGCGCGAGTGCGTAGTTGGCTGCGGTAGATCGTGTCGTCACTGCGACGTACGACGAGCGTGGCGAGCCCCACGGCCAGCATCGCGGGCACGACGAGCGAGAGCGACCCGGTCATCTCGGCCACCATGAGCATCACCGCCAACGGGGCGCGCGAGATCGAGCCGAAGCACGACATCATCCCGACGATGACAAAGGGGGTGGCGCTCGGGCCCAACCCGTGGGCGAGGGGCTCGACGAGGCGCCACAGCGCGGCCCCGGTGAACGCGCCGATGACCATCCCGGGCCCGAAGATCCCCCCCGAGCCGCCCGAGCCGACCGAGAACCCGGTGGCCGCGATGCGCGCGAAGGGGGTGAGCACGACGATCCACAGCGGTAGCGCGAGCAGTCGGTGGCCGAAGATCTCCTGGATGAAGCCGTAGCCCGTTCCGAGCACCTCGGGGATCGCGAGGCCCATCAGCCCGACGAGCGCCCCCCCGATGGCCGGGCGGACCCAGCGGGGCAGTCGCGGGCGAGCGAAGGCCCCGGCGATGCCGTAGAACCCCTTGGCGTAGGCCAGCCCGATGACCCCGGCGATCACCCCGAGCACCGCGAACCAGAAGAGCTGGAGCGCGTCGTGGAGGTGGTAGTGGTTCTTGTAGCCAAAGAGCGGGCCGAAACCCTCGACGCTGCCCCAGAGGGCGTAGCCGACGATCGAGGCGATGAACGAGGGGAGAAGGGCCTCGACCTCGAAGTCGTCACGGTAGAGGATCTCGGTGGCGAGCACCGCTCCGGCGAGGGGGGCGCCGAAGATGGCCCCGATGCCCGAGCCGATGCCGCTCGCGACCGAGAGGCGCGCGTCGGTGGGTGAGAGGTCGAAGATCCGGGCCAGCAAGGAGCCAAAGCCCGCCGAGATCTGGCCGGTGGGCCCCTCGCGCCCGGCCGACCCGCCCGAGCCGATGGTGAAGGCCGAGGCCACGATCTTCACCACGACGGTGCGCACGCGGATGCCCCGGGGGTTGTGGTGGACCGCGGCGATCGCCGCGTCGGTGCCGTGGCCCTCGGCGTCGGGGGCGATGGTGAAGACGAGCACCGAGCCGACGAGCGCGCCGCCCGCCGCCACGAGGGGGACGGCCCACGGTCGCGTGAAGTGCGTCCAGGGCAGCACGGTCCCCTCGCTGTGGGGGCTGCCCGGCTGGTAGCCGCCGAGGTCGACGATCAGGTAGTGGGTCGCGAGCTTGAGGCACTCGAAGAAGACGACGGCGCCCAGCCCCGAGATCACTCCGATGAGGGTGCCGAGCACCAGCCACTTCTTGGTGTAGGTCGCCCCCGCGAGCCATCGGGTGAGCGTGGTGCGCAGCCACTGGCTCGAGCGGCGCCGGAGCGCGTCGAGCGTGCCGGCGCGCGCCCTCACAGGTCCCACCCGGTCGACCAGGACTGCTCGGGGACTTCGCCCGCGGCGGCGCGCAGCAGGCCGAGCGCACGCACCAGCTCGTCGCGCGAACTCGACGGCACCGAGCGCAGGAGCTCTCGGATCTCGACCCGGCGACGCTCGGAGACCTCGTCGACGAGCGCCCGCCCCCGGGGGCTCAGCTCGACGCGCACGCTGCGCCGATCGCCGCGCTCGTGGGTCCGGGTGATGAGGCGCTTTCGCACCAGGCGGTCGCACATACGCGTCGCGGTGGCCGGCGCGACCCCGAGGTGGCCGGCGAGGCCGGCCACCTTTTGGGGGCCGCGGGACGCGAGCACGACGAGCGCGCGGTACTGGGGGAGCGTCACCTCGTCGGCCACGTCGACCAGCGACCGGGCGGCGACCGCCACGAGCACGCGGCTCGCCGAGAGCACGGCGTCGACCACGTCGTCGGCCGTCGTCGGTGCGACCCGAGAGTTCACTAACTAATTATTGCATAGTGCAGTTAATCCCCGCCGCCCTCTCGCGCCACGCCCAGCCGGGTGAGCAGTCCCAGCCCCATGACGGCCCCCTCACAGCCCACGGCCTCGAGGGCGGCGAGGTCGCGGTCGTCGCGCACGCCCCCGGCCGCCACCACCGCCAGCCCGCTCGCGCAGACCCGCTCGTAGAGGTCGAGGTCGGGTCCGGCGAGGGTGCCGTCGCGCTCGATGGCGGTGACGTGCACGCGGCACACCCCCGCCCGGACGCAGGCGGCGAGCGCCTCGTCGAGCTCGAGTGCGCTCTGGGTCCAACCGCGCACGGCCAGGCGCCCGTCGCGCACGTCGAGTGCGGCGACCAACTGGTCGCCGAGCGCGGCGACGAAGGCCGCGAGGGCTCCGGGCCGCTCCCACAGCGCGGTCCCGACGACGACGCGCGCGGCCCCCGCGGCCAGCGCCGCCCGGGCCGCCTCCACCGAGCGCAGGCCGCCCGAGACCTGCAGGGCGACGGCCCCGGCGGCCCCCGCGGCGAGCTCGACCACCTCGGGTCGCAGCCGGCCGTCGCGGGCGCCCTCGAGGTCGACGAGGTGGATCATCGCCGGGCCGGTGGCGGCCACCTGGGCGACGAACGGCTCGAGGGGCCGCCGGAAGAGGACCCGGTCGTAGTCGCCGCGCTCGAGGCGCACCGCGTCGGTGCCGAGGACGTCGACGGCCGGGAGGAGTTGCATAGTAGCGAAGTAGCATATTAGCATGATGACATGACCAGTGGAAAAGTCCTCCCGGCGGGGACGACGCCCGAGACGAGCCACCGCTTCGACGACCTCGTCGACGCCTTCAGTCGACTGCGCGACCCGGCGACCGTGGCGGCGTTCTTGCGCGACCTGTGCACGCTGACCGAGCTCGACGCGATGGGCCAGCGGCTCCAGGTGGCGCGCCTGGTCGACGGGGGCGTGCCCTACCAGGAGATCAGCCGGCGCACCGGCGCCTCGACGGCGACGGTGACCCGGGTGGCCCAGTGGCTCCACCACGGTGAGGGTGGCTACCGGGCCGTCTTGAAGGCGGGGCGTCGGTGAGCCGGCGCCTGACCCTGGCGTTGCCCTCGAAGGGCCGGCTGCGCGAGCCGTCGTGGGCCCTGCTCGAGGCGAGCGGCGTGGCCCCCCAGGAGCCGGGGGAGCGGGTCCTGCAGTCGCACTGCCGCAACGCCGAGATCGACCTGCTCTTCGTGCGGGCCGACGACGTGCCCGAGTACGTCCAAGACGGGGTCGTCGACTGCGGCATCACGGGGCTCGACCTCGTGGCCGAGCGACAGTCGAACGTGGAGGTCTTGTTGCGCCTGGGCTTCGGGACGTGCTCCCTGCAGGCCGCCGTGCCCGACGGCGACCCCGCGCAGTCCCTCGCCGACCTCGCGGGCCGGCGCGTGGCGACCACCCACCCCCACCTGGCCGCCAAGGGGCTGGCCGACGGCGGGGTGGCGGCCGAGGTCGTCACGGTGGCCGGCGCGGTCGAGATCTCGCCCCGACTCGGACTCGCCGACGCGATCATCGACCTGGTCTCGACCGGCTCGACGCTGCGCACGAACGGCCTGCGCTCGATCGGGGTCCTCTTTGAGTCCGAGGCGGTGCTCGTCGGGCGCTCCAGCGACGCCGACAGCGAGGCGCGCCGCACCCTCGCGACGGTGCTCGGCTCCGTGGTGGCCGCTCGGGCCAACCGGTACCTTTTGTGCAACGTCGCGCGCGACCGGCTCGACGAGGTGACCGCGATCCTGCCGACGCGCGGCTCGCCGACGATCATGGATCTCGCGAGCTCGGGGCTGGTGGCGGTGCACGCCCTCGTGCCCGCGGCCGACATCTGGTCGCTCCTGCCGCGCCTCGAGGAGGCCGGGGCCAGCTCGATCCTCACGCTGCCCGTGGAGAGGATGGTGCCGTGAGCCGCTCGATCCTCCCGGACCCCTCGATCACGGTCGAGGCGATCGTCGCCGACGTGCGCGAGCGCGGCGACGCCGCCGTCGCGGACTGGTCGAACCGCCTCGACGGAACGGCCCTCGAGCGGCCCCGGCGGGCCGTCGCCTACGGGGACCTCCCGACCGAGGCCGTCCTCGCGGCGGCGCGCAACGTGCGCACCTGGCACGCCGCCCAGCGCCCGCACGACCTCGTCCTCGAAGTGTCGCCGGGGGTGACCCTGGAGCGACGCTGGACGCCGCTGCGCTCGGTGGGCGTCTACGTCCCGACGGGGCTGGTCTCGTCACTCGTCATGACGGTCGTGCCGGCCCAGGAGGCGGGGGTCGAGCGCGTCGTGGTGTGCACACCCCCCCGGGGGGCGGCCACGGTGGCCGCGGCCGCCGCCCTGCTCGGGGTTGACGAGGTGTGGGCCATCGGCGGTGCCCAGGCCATCGCCGCGATGGCCTACGGGACCGAGTCGATCGCGCCCGTCGACAAGATCGTCGGACCCGGGGGCGGCGCGGTGAACGCCGCGAAGCTGCTCGTGAGCCGCGACGTGGCCATTGATTTGCCGGCGGGACCGAGCGAAGTCGTCGTGGTGGCCGACGAGGGCTTCGACCGGGCGATCATCGACCAGGAGCTGGCCGCCCAGCTCGAGCACGGCCCCGACTCCCGGGGCCACGTCGTGTGGGTCGGCGACGACCTCGACGCGGCGCTCGAGCAGGTCGAGGCCCACGCCGCCGAGCACGTGGCGCTGCTCGGGCCCCGGGCCGAGTCCCTCGCCGGGCGGATCCGCAACGCCGGGGCCGTCTTCGTCGGCCCCTTCGCGCCGGTGCCCGCCGGGGACTACGCCACGGGCGGCAACCACGTCCTGCCCACCGGCGGCTGGGCGAGGTCGACGGGCGGGCTCGGCCTCGAGAGCTTCATGAAGTGCGTGACCGTCCAGCGGGTCACCGAGGAGGGACTGGCGCGCCTCGCCCCGACCATCGAGGCCCTGGCCGAGCTCGAGGGCCTCGAGGCCCACAAGCGGACGGCGCGGCGATGACCCCCGAGGTGCTCGACAGCTACCGCTGGCCCCCCTCGACCGAGGCGATCGCGGCCCGGGTCGGCCTCGACCCCGCGCGGGTCGTGCGCTTCGACGGCAACGTGGCCGCCGTCCCGCCGCCCAGTGCCCGACCCGCGACGCTCGCGCGCGCCCTGGCGGAGGTGAACGAGTACGACCGCGGTCGCTACGAGCCCCTGCGCCGGGCCATCGCCGCGCACCACGGCGTCGGGCTCGACCAGGTCGCCCTGGGGGCGGGCAGCGACGAGTTCATCGTCCTGCTCGCGCGGCTCTACGCCGCCGGGGGCACCGTGGCGACGGTGCCCGGCTTCACGTACTCGATGTACCGCTACGCGGCGCTCATGGCCGGCGCGACCCTGGTGGAGGAGCCGGCGAGCGCCGACCTCGTCTTTGTCTGTCGGCCGAACAACCCGACCGGGGAGATGGTCGAGGTGCCGGTGACGTCGGGCCAGCTCGTCCTCGATGAGGCCTACGCCCAGTACGCCGGGCTCGACGCGCGCGAGGGCCTCGCGCGTGGGGCGATCGTCCTGCGGACGTTCTCCAAGGCCTTCGGCCTGGCGGGAGCCCGCGTCGGCTACGCGCTCGCCGACCCCGAGACGATCGCCGCCGTGGCCTCGCGCCAGGCGCCCCTGTCGGTGTCGTCGCTGTCGGCCGCGCTGGCGCTGGCCGCCCTCGCGACCCCGGTCGACGTCTCGTCCACCCTCGCCGAGCGCGAGCGGCTGGCCCGGGGGCTGGCCGAGCTGGGGCTCGCGCCGCTCGCCTCGTCGACCAACTTCCTCTTCGTGCCCATGGACGAGCCGGAGTCACTCGTCGAGCGGCTCTTGCCCTTCGGGGCGGTGACGAGGGCCTATCCCGGCGGGTTGCGGGTGAGCGTGCGCGACGAGGTGGACAACGACTTCCTGCTCGAGTGCCTCGCGGCCGTCGTGGGTGGGGCGACGCCGGCCGAGCCCTGGACCCGCCACGAGCGCGCCACCGCCGAGACCCGCCTGAGGGTCCGGCTGCGACCCGACGGGGAGGGCCGGGTGCTGGTCGACACCGGCCAGGGCTTCTACGACCACATGGTCACCCAGCTCGCCTTCAACGCGGGGATGGACCTGCGCCTCGAGGGGGTGGGCGAC
>JAKCEK010000133.1 GCA_021838005.1 Actinomycetes bacterium | reverse complement strand
TGATGAGCGAGAGGACCAGGAGCTGTTGACGCCATTCGCGCCGAAACAGGCGCCACGCCCAGCGAACCATCGCCTGACGGGCCACCATCCCTCCGTCGAGTGGTCGCTCGCCGCGAGGATCGGCGCCGCGGGTCACGATGATGGAGGCGTGAGGGCGTCACGCACGATGTCCTCCGGGCGCGGGGGCGCCAACGTCTCGTCCACCGCCCGGCCGTCACGCAAGAAGACCACCCGGTCGGCCCACGAGGCGAGCTTCGCGTCGTGGGTCACCACGAGCGCGCCCACGCCGCGGTGGCAGGCGTTGAGGATCATCCTCATGACGGCCTCACCGTTGGCCGAGTCCAACGCCCCCGAGGGCTCGTCGGCGAGGAGCAGACTGCGCTCGCCGACCACGGCGCGCGCGATGGCCACGCGCTGTCGCTCGCCTCCCGACAACTCGTCGGGGAACCGATCGGCGCGCTCACCGAGCCCGAGCTCCTCGAGCGCGGTCATTCCCTGGGCCCTCGCGCGCTTGAGCGCGATCCCGTCGAGTTCGAGGGGCAACGAGACGTTCTCCACCGCGGTGAGACCCGCCAACAGGTTGAAGTCCTGGAAGACGTAGCCGATCGTGCGCCGACGTAGGCGGGCCTTCTCGTCCCGCGACATCGTGACGATGTTCTTTCCGTCGATCACGACGTCGCCGCTGGTGGGCAGTTCCAGACTCCCGGCGATGCCCAAGAGCGTGGACTTGCCCGATCCGCTCGGACCCATGATCGCCACGAGTGAGCCTCGGTCCACGTTGAGGTCGATGTTGCTGATCGCGTCGACCTCGGTGTTGCCCTCGCCGTAGACCTTCGAGACGTTTCGCATCTCCAGGATGCTCATCACACCACCCCCGTCCGGCGAGCGATCCGCGGCATCGTCTCGACGCCCTCGGCCGCGGGTTCGCTGCTCCAACGCCGGAGCCGGCCGTCGGCCGAGTCCAGCCAGCGCACCACCGCGTCGAGTCGGAACAGCTCGGCGTCCACCGCGAGCGCGAAGGCCAGGTCGAAACTGGCCTCGTCCTCCTTGAGTCGGGTCCACTGCTGCATGAGCTCCACGAGGTAACGGCGATGGACCTGGATCACGTCGTGGACGTCCACACCGGGTATACGAGAGGCCACCAGGACCTTGATGACCAGTTCGTCTCGCGGCGGTTGCGTGAGGTCGGGAGGGGTCCGCAGCCAGCGCGCGAGCTCCGCCTCACCGGCGGAGGTGATCCGGTAGTTCCTCTGGCGCTCGTCCGCGTCGGGATCATCGACCTCGACCAGACCGTCACGCTCGAGCCGGTCCAGCGTGGTGTAGACCTGTCCGACGTTGAGCGGCCACACCGCGCCGGTGTGGGCCACGAATTCCTGACGGAGTTGGAAACCGTACTTGGGCCCCTCGCTCAACAGCGCGAGCAACGAATGCTTGACCGTCATGATCGCTCAACCTGGTTGTACATACTCAGTATGCTACCAAATATGTTCCCGAGAGTCAACGGGCGATCGGGTGGGCGCCGATCTCGAGAGTGCACGGCGAGAGCCCTGGGTGGGTCGTCGGTGGAACATCTTTCGGTCCTCGGTGGAACTTCGAGGGTTCCTCCGGCGTCGTCCAACCCCGAGGTCACCGTGGGGCCGTGGCTCGTGCGACACCGATGACGTCGTAGTCGACCGGGGACCGCCGCCGGCGACGAGTCCCCTCATCGGTGCGGTGACCTCGATGACGCCACTTCGAACCTCTGATGTCCGCTCTCCGAGATGCCATCTCGATCGTGGATGTCACCTCGGTCGCTCAACGAGGACCGGTATTCCTTCGAGGGGAATCCTCCCCTATCGTTCGGTCAGTTCCACTTCGCCCTGGGCGACGACGTGTCCCGCCGCGCAGCACAGTTGCGTGGTCACCGCCGCACCGCAGTCTCGATGCGTCAACTCCACGGCCGCAGGGACCAGCCACTTGTCACCCCAGCGCATCAGACTGACCAGGACCGGGAAGAAGTCCGCGCCCTTCGCCGTGAGTTCGTACTCCATCCTGGTGCGCTGACCTTCGTCCTTGTAGGGCCGCTTCTCGAGGAGCCCCAGTGTCACGAGTTCTCGCAGGCGCGCAGCCGCGACGGCCTCGCTGATCCCTACCCGCGTCGCGAAATCGTCGAACCTCGTCGTCCCGTAGAAAGCCTCTCGTAGCAGAAGGATCGCCGAGCGTGAACCGACGACGTCCATCGCCTGCGCGATGGTGCAGCCGCGCGCTTCCCAATTGCCACGGGGCCTCAGGCGCCCCTTGAGATTCACGGTGACATTCTCCACGTCATCATCCTACCTAACTTGACAATACAAAAGTCAGGGTCTAAGTTACCTGACTATGGCAAATCTTAGTCAGGTACCTTCCACCACACGGTCCCGGGCCGTCGGATCGCGGGGGGTGCTGATCATCGTCTGCGCCGGTGTCGTACTCGCCAGTCTCGACCTCTTCATCGTCAACGTGGCCCTGCCCCAGATCGCCAAGGGACTCGGCGCGACGAGTCTGTCGAGTCTGTCGTGGATCATGAATGCGTACGCCATCGTCTACGCGTCGCTCCTGGTCTATTTCGGTCGCCTCGCCGACCGCTTCTCCCGCGACCGGGCCTTCTTGATCGGTGTGGCGATCTTCACCGCGTCCTCCGCCGCGTGCGCGGCGTCCAACAGCGTCGCCATGCTCGTGGCCTTTCGGGTCGTCCAGGCCGCAGGCGCCGCGCTTCTCACACCGACGTCGCTGAGTCTGGTACTCGCGACGTCGCCTTCCGAGCGACGAGGCGGTGCGGTACGGGCGTGGACGGCCGTCGGCGGCGCCTCGGCGGCACTCGGACCCGTCGTCGGTGGCTTCCTCGTCGCCCTGGACTGGCGATGGGTCTTCCTCGTGAACGTGCCGGTCGGCATCATCGCCTTCGTGGCGGGTCTGATCTATCTTCCGCGCGTGCGTGGCGAGGGTGGCGAACATCCCGATCCGTGGGGAGCACTGCTCGCCACCGGGGGGATCGCGACGTTGACGTTCGCGTTGGTGCAGAGCAACTCGTGGAGCGCCTGGTCCACCGCGTTGACACTGCTCGTGGCCTTCGCGATCCTGGCGCTCTTCGTCTGGCACACCCTCGTGAGTCCGCGACCCCTGGTCGCTCCGTCGCTGTTCCGATCACGCCACTTCGTTGGTGCCTCCGCGGTCGGCCTGCTGTTCTCCCTCGCGTTTGCGGCGATGCTCCTTTCGCTCAGCCTGTGGGAGCAGGACGTGTGGCACTGGACCGCGTTGCGCTCGGGGCTGGCAATCGCGCCGGGACCGCTGATGGTGCCACTCCTCGCATTCTTGGTCACGGGTCGCCTGATCGCCCGATACGGTCCCGGCCTCGTGATGGCCCTCGGCGGGGGCGTCTTCGCCGCGGGCGTGGCGTGGTGGGCCGTGTCGATCACGGCGCGGCCGAACTACTCGCACTCGGTATTGGGTGGGATCATCCTCACGGGTGTCGGCGTGGGTCTGTCGCTGCCCACGATGATGTCGACGGCCTCGACGGCCCTGGCGCCCAGCGCCTTCGCCACCGGATCCGCCGTGATCAACATGATTCGTCAGACCGGTCTCGCCCTCGGCGTCGCGGTCCTCATCTCGGTCCTGGGGACACCGACGATGTCGCGTCCCTTCACGCTCGGTGATTTCCGCCACGGTTGGTGGCTCACCGCGGCGTTCTCCCTCTCGAGCGTGGTTCCGGCACTGTGGCTCCTTCCGCGCACCGCAGCGCGCGACGTGCGCGGGGCGCCTTGAGCATTCCCCGGTCGCGTCAACTCGCCCCGGCCACCGGTGTCTCGAACTCGCCGACGGGGCCGACAACGAAATCGAACGAACAAATAGGAGAGAAAATGCGCATCGAAGACAGCAACGCCCTCGTCACCGGGGGGAACAGAGGACTGGGTCGACACCTCGCGGTGGAACTCATTTCTCGAGGGGCCAACGTGTGGGTGGGGGCCCGACGACCTGACACGGTCGACGTGCCCGGCGCGCGAACGGTGCCCCTCGACATCACCGACCCCGTCTCCGTGGCACGAGCGGCGGAACTGATCGGCGACACCAATCTCCTCATCAACAACGCGGGGATCTCGACGGGGGCGAACCTCCTCAGTGGCGGCGTCGATGACATTCGCCTCGAATTCGAGACTCACGTGTTCGGCACACTCTCGGTCGTGCGCGCCTTCGCCCCTCGCATGATCGCGAGCGGTGGCGGCACGATCCTCAATATCCTCTCAGTGCTGTCGTGGATCAGCTTCCCCGGCGCCGGGGCCTACTCGGCGGCCAAGTCTGCGCAGTGGTCGATGACCAACGCCCTGCGCAGTGAGCTCGCGGACCATGACGTGCGAGTGGTGGGACTTCACGTGGGCTACATGGACACTGACATGACGGCGTCGATCGACGCGGTCAAGTCAGACCCGCGCGACATCGCGCGCATCGCCGTCGACGGCATCGAGAGCGACGCGTACGAGATCCTCGCCGACGAACTCAGTCGTCACGTTCAGTTGGGGCTGGCGGCGGGGGTGGCGGGTCTCTACCCCCAGTTGGCCGGCGTGGGGACGAGGCCGCAGTGATGACGCGCTAGGAACTGGTCGACCCGACGGTGCCGGTCATGGTCGACGACGCGTCGCAACGCGCTTCGAAAGTCGTTGGCGACGAGGACCGAGAGGCTGACGACACCGCGCGCGAGGCGTAAAAGCGGGGGGCGTGAAGGCATGGGGCTGTGCGAGCCGCACGTCTCATCACCCGCGCTGCGGTCATCGCGGTGGCGGGTTGATCCTCGGACACCCACCCGGAGTACCCTGCACGCATGAGGAGTGGAGCTAGAGCATGGGCGTCAGCGATCACGGCGATCGCCGTGGTCGTGCCCCTGACGGCCGTGGGGCCATCGTTCGCCGCGGGAGGGCTCTTTCGACACAGCCGCGGCGAACCCCTGCCAGATCCGCACCTCACCCCGGGTGCGACCTTCAACGTCTCGGTCGCCACCGTCTGTCGCCGCGGTTACGCCACGAGCGTGCGCGACGTCCCCGAGTCCGAGAAGCAGCG
>JAKCEK010000132.1 GCA_021838005.1 Actinomycetes bacterium | reverse complement strand
GGGCTGGATCCCCGCGATGCCGCGAGGCGCGACTCGTCGCTCTCGCTGAGGTGGAGGCGCCTGCTTCGCGCCCAGTCTTCCAGGGTGATCGCCTTCCCATCTTGGTTGGGTGGCTCACTTTTCGAGTGGCGTCGACAGCGCGGCTCCAGATGAGGGCGACGCGCTCGGGGTCACTCGACTCCAGGCCTCGCGGGCTCACGGCCGGAAGCGCGCCGTCACACGTGCGCGAGCTGGAGGAGGCGGACTCGAGCACGTCGACGACGCGCGGGGGCAGACCGATGATTAGGACCACGGCCCCCCCGACCCGCGAGGGGCGGGTGGCGCTCGAGCGCCACGGGGGCTTCGCACGCTGCCCGTGACGTGACGGACGCCACGGTGCAGGCGGGTGCGCTCGTTGCCGGAGCGTCCGAGCAGCTCCCCTCCGTGAGAGCTCGCCGCTCACGCACCCGGTGGGGCTCGGGCGATAGATTCAGGCACGGGACGGCCTCGGGGGGTGAAGTGGTCGGAGCAAGGCGTGGAGTCGCGGTACTGGCGGCCGGCATCGTGGGCGGCCTCGCTCTCGTCGGGGTGGCGGTCCGCGTGCCTTCGGCCGTGGCCGCGGGCGCGTGGCATCTCCTGCCCACCGCGCACGTCGCGGGTCGCATCTACGGACAAGCGGCGTGTCCGACGCCGACGTGGTGCGCGGTCATCGTGAACGACCGTGGACACGCCGGCGTGATGGTCACGACGTCCGAGGGACGCACCTGGCGCGCGGCGATGGTCGCGGGCGCGCCCGGTGGCCTCGAGGCGCTGGCGTGCCCCTCGACGTCGCTGTGCCTGGCGGTCGGCTACGGTGGCACGCTCCAGACGCGTTCGTCCCTCGTGATCGAGCGTTCGACCGACGGGGGGGCGTCGTTTACGCCGGTGTCCCTCCCCGCGCCGCTCGGGGCGGCGGGACGGGGAAACCAGCTCGAGGCGCTGGCCTGCGCTTCGGCGTCGACGTGCGTCGCGGCGGGTCAGGCGACGGGCGCGGGCCAACCCCAGGGCTGCAACCCTCCCACGTGCACGTCCTCACCGCCCGACGCCGCGTTCGGGCTCGTGGTGCTGGCGACTTCTGACGGGGGGGCGACGTGGACCGCCGCCCCGACCGCCGGGGGGTTCTACGAGCCCTACGCCGCGACCTGCGCCCCCGCCGGACCCTGCCAAGTGGTCGGGATCGGACTCACGGCCTGCACCCCGACAGGGTCGGGTGGTTCGCGCTGCGGCGCCGCCGGGTCGGCGCTCGCGGTGACGGTCGGCCCCGCGGGCGCGGCGCCGACGTGGGTTGCCGAGCATCTCCCCGGCGGCGTGTTCGCCCTCAACGGCGTTGGCTGTCCCGATCCCATGACCTGCGTCGCCGTCGGCCAGTCGGCCGACAGCACGCTGGGCCACGGCGTCGTCCTCGTCTCCGCCGACGGCGGATCGACGTGGCGGGCCGCGCGCCCGCCGGGAGGGACGACCGGGCTGATATCCGTCACGTGCCTCTCAGCCCGCCTGTGCCTGGCGACCGGCGACGAGGGACGCGGGGGAGGGGGCGCCGTGTTCGAGAGCGTGAACGCCGGTGGTACGTGGCGCGTGGTGGCGCGCATTGCGGGGCTGAGCGGTATGGAGCGCTCGACGTGCGCCGTCTCGGGATTCTGCCTGGCGACCGGGACGGTCGGGTTCGGCTCGGGCGAGTACGGGGTCCTGCTCGCGAACTAGGGCGCGCCGGGGCGTCCGGCGAGCAGCGTCGCCATCACGAGCGTGCCAAGGGCGTGGACCGCGATGCCCTGGCCGACCCGGATCAGCGTGACGAGGGAGCCGACGTGGGGTGAGACGAGTCTCAGGTGCGCGCACCCGCGCCGGCGCTGCGACGCGGCGGTGATGCGACCCTGCGACGACCGCGGTCATCTCGCCTCGACGGCGCGTGGACGGTGACGCTCGCGTCGGCGGGGTGGGCCCGGATCGCTCAGAGCAAACCCCGGCGCCGCCGAAGGGTTCGACCGCGCGCGAGGTGAGCGGTGGGCGAGGACGACCCGCGCGGGTCCCGGGTCCCGGGCGGGACCAAGGTCACGGCGTGGACGACGGACGCAGAGGAGACCAAGTGCCAACAACATCTGACCTTCCTCCCTACGGGACTGAAGGGGGGTGACGGGATACTGACCACGGTCCGAATCGTAAGAGCCAGATAAGTGAGGAAGGTTCAACATGCAAGCCCCCCCAGTCAACAAGCTTCTCGCCGTCGCCGTCCTCGCGGGCTCCCTGGGCCTGGTCGCGACGGGGGCCGCCGCCACCGTGGCGCCTTCGGCGGCGACGTCGTCGATGCGCAGCGCCCTCACCACCACCCACACCGTCGCCTTTCGCGCGACCTACCACGGGACGATGTCGTTGCTGTGGAGCAGTTCGTCGGTCAAGGTGACCTCCCTCGTGGGTACGGGCGCCATCCCCGGTGTCGGGGTGAGCACCCTGCGCGGGACCGGGACCTCCTCACCGTCGAGCACCTGTGATCCCTTCTCGGGCAGCGGCTCGATCACGACGGCCAAGGGGGCCCTCGTCTTGCGGGTCGTGTCCTCGGCCAAGCAGTCGGCGTGCGCCGGCGGGAGCGCCGCTCCCACCTCGGTCACCGTCAAGGGCGCAGCCACCGTCCTCACCGGTCGGGGGATCTACCTGGCCGCCAAGGGAACCCTCGCCATCAGCGGGACGTTCTCGATTCAGTCCACGGCCGCGGGGTCCCACGAGTCCGACCAGTTCACCGCGACCCTCGTCGGCAGGCTCGCCGTCAAGTGATGACGGTGGGGAAGAGAAAGGCACACAATGAGGAAAGTCATAGGTAGCGCCCTCGCGGGCGCCTTCTGCCTGGGATCGGTGGTGCTCGTCGGAGCGGGCTCGGCCGGCGCCCAGGGCACGACGACGACCACGACCACCCCGACGACGACCACGACGGCGGCCCCGTACGTGAGCGGCAACAAGTACCTGTCGGTGAACGTGGACACGGTGGTGGGCTCGGGCAGCCCGACGGGGTCGGTGACCTCGGGCGGCTGCGGCCTCGAGAACGTCTTCGGCCAGGGGGCGACCGTGGTGTTCCGGATGTGGGGCATCGCCAACGCGACCGGCCAGCCCCTCGTCGCTTCGAACGTCAAGAGCGTCGTCATCCAGGATCTGCCGGGCGTCACCACGCCGCCGGCGATGGCCTACTCCACGCGCGACGGATACTGGACCTACGGCTGGAAGACGTCCTCGGCCACGCCGATCGGCGTCGTCCCCTTCAAGGTCGTCGTGACCCTGAACCCGCTCGGGGCCGTGTACAGGACCGTGCACGTCGCCTATCGGGTCAAGGTGAACGGCAAGACGACGGTGCTGCACAAGACGGTGAAGATCCTCGTCTCGGCCACGGTGCCCGCGGCGACGTACACCTTCACCCAGACCGGCCAAGCCGCGACGTCGCAGCTCACGATCCAGCAGTCCGCCTAGCGACGCCTCGTCGCTCGCAGTGCAGGTGCGCAGTTCCCGGGTCCGGGCCGTCCCCGGACGAGTCCCGGATCCGGGCCGCGGCGGGCGCGAGGGTCGCGACCGCCGGGTGACGTTGCCGCGTCGCCGTCGAAGGAGAGAACCATGAAGATCGCACACGGCTCGATACGCTGGAGCCGAGCCCTCGCCGCCCTCGCCGCCCTCGCGCTGCCGGCTGGACTGCTGGTCACAGGCGGGCCCAGCGGGGCCTCGTCGGCCTCGCTCGTCGCCCCTCAGGCGTCGGCCGCCCAGGTCGCCGAGGCGCCGAACGCGGACGCCCTCACGGCGCCGGCCAACCTCCCCGACGTCGCCGCCCTGGCGGGCCCGGTGAGCCCGTCGTTCACCCTGGGCAGCACGCTCGGGGTTCTCACGACTCGCTCGTCGGGCATCCAATACGGTGTCTCGGGCTCGGGCACCGAGGGCCAACCGCTCACCATTACGGGTACCAAGTTGCCGGCCCACGCGAGCGTCGCGATCGAGTGGTCGACCTCGAACGAGACCTGGGTCACCGACGTTGAGCCGTCCACGGTCAACTACCTCGGCACCGCGGTGAAGAACTTCAACGTGACCTTGGGGACGGCGACGACCGACGCCGCGGGGTCGTTCACCTATTCAACGACCGTTCCGGTCGACTTCGGGGGCCAGCACACGATCTACGCGGTCGTGCGTGGTCAGGAGGTCGCCCAGGGCGGCTTCACGACGATGCGGACCTTCACCATCTCACCGACGCGCGGCCCGATCGGCACGATGATCCACGTGACCTACACCGGGCTCGGGGCGACCGCCTACACGCTGGGTTCGGCCCTCGACTGGGACAACCACTTCGTGGGTGAGTTCCAGGCCGCGTGGACCCGCGGTACCGCGTCGTTCGACATTCGCGCCGCCGGCCCAGTGGGTCGCCACGTCCTCGAGACCGGGGCCGCGGTCGGCACGCTCTACATGAACTCTGACCAGTCGCCGATCCCCTACGCGAACCTCCTGAAGGCCTACTTCACGACGACCCCGGGCGGCTCGCTGCCCGCCACCCAGGTCGACTGGCCGGCCTCGGTCACCCCGACGGTGAGCCAGTACACGACCGCCTCCTCCTCCGGGCTGGACCCGTCGAGCACGGCAACGGCCACGCTATCGAGCTCGTCCGGTCCCGTCGGCTCGAGGGTGACGGTGCACGTCACGGGTCTCGCCGGCGCCGGTCCCGACCAGCTGGTCTGGTCGTCGGTCGTGGGCAGCCGGGTGAACTGCCCCAACGGGGCGACGACCTGCTGGGCGTACGCCAGTACCCCCCTGGGCTCGGCCAGCGTCGCGAACGGAACGCTCAGCGCCACGGTGACCGTGCCGGTCACGACCGCCGGTGAGCCCGGTGCCGGTCTGGGGGGCTGGCACGTGATCCAGGTCCTCTCGGGTTCGGCGATCGAGGCGCAGACGCCGTACTACGTCAAAGAGAGCGTCGTCGTCTACCGCGGCGCCGGGGGCCAGGTGCTCTCCGACGGCGTGGCCGCGGCGGCTCCGGTGCCCACCAACGTCGCGAGTCCGACGCTCACCCAGGTGGCCGGGGTGGGCCAGCCGACCTACACCTTCAAAGAGGGTCAGGAGTTCACCATCGCCCTCGACGGGGTGGGCTGG
>JAKCEK010000131.1 GCA_021838005.1 Actinomycetes bacterium | reverse complement strand
ACGGCTGGTTTCAGGTCAGGCAATCCGGAAGTCATCGCATCTTCCGACATGCGGAAAAGAAGGGGTCAGTGACCGTGCCTGGAGCGTTGGGTATTGAACTCTCGAAATCAACACTGGCTAGCATTGCGAGGCAGGCAGGTCTTGAGCGGAGGTCGCGATGAGCAAGTACGCGGTCATTATTGAGGATGCCGGACCGAATCTCTGCGCGTACGTTCCCGACCTCCCGGGCTGCGTTTCTGCGGGCTACACCTTTGAAGAAGTAACCGCCAACATCCACGAGGCAATTGAATTGCACATTGCGTCGATGATTGAGCACGGCGAAGATGTCCCGCCGCCGTCGTCGCAGGTGGTGCTTGTCGAAGTCGCTTCCTGACAACCTCGTACTTCTGTCAACCAACGGTAGACAAATGTCTATCGCTTCTTCACAGAAGCTTGATGACCCACCACACTGTTGAAACCTGCCATTGAGTCAGTCGCAGTACGTCGTGCCCCGAAGGGGCGACTCCGCGAACGTGAAAGTAGAAATAGCTCCATGTGGAAATTCTGGGAGCGGAGTGCTGAACGTCGGACGAACGTCGTGATCATCGGGGCCGCGACCACAACGGTTGTGATCGCTTTCGCACTCGGTGTCTGGGTTGGTGCGTCGCATGGTCGCCGTACTCTCTCTGGCTCGCCTGTACCAGTGTGTCGCACGTCCGCGTTGTCGCTCACGACGACTGGAAATGTGGGCGCTGGAACCGCGAGCTATACGATTGTGTTCCGTAATTCGGGCTCGCAACGTTGCTCGATGCAGGGTTATCCGACAGTCGTGGCATCAATCGAAAGTAGGCCGTCGGTCGTTGCTCCCGGCGCTGGATCGTGGCCCACACTTGAGGAAATCGCGCAAACAACTCTCGAGAGTCAAGCCGGCGGCGTTATCGGTTCAAACAAACAGGAGCATCGTTACCGGCCCCCAATGGTGCTGCTGCCCGCGCATACCGGTGTCGCATCGACCACCATTGACTGGAGCGAAGAGCAACCTAACCCCGAGACACGATGTTGGACAACGAAGAGATTCATCGTTACGCCGCCGCGAAATCTCTCTGCCTTGATCTTGGATCGTGGCGGGCTACTTTGTAGTCAAGTGTTCGTCACACCCATAGTTCCTGGGCGTCTTGGCGTGTTGAGGCTGAAGTAGGTGACGACACATCGCCCGTAGCGAGAGATCAATGACGGGTACCTGGTCGAATACTGAGATGTCCGACCGTTGTGGGGTCGTGACGGTGCACGAGATCATCAAAGGGCTCGAAGCTCATGGCTGGTGTCAGGTTCGATATCGAGGCAGCCATCGTCAGTTCCATCTCGAGACGAAACCAGGTACCGTGACCGTAGCGGGGACCCGAGTAAGGACCTTCCTAAGGGGGTTCTTGCGAGCGTTGTTCGCCAGGCTGGATTGGGGACGCGAGTGAGATGACTGGGTACACGGTCATCATCGAGGATGCGGGACCAACTTCGCCGCTTACGTCCCTGATTTGCCTGGATGCGTCGGTGCGGCTGACACGCCTGAGGCGCTTGAGGAGCTGATGCGCGGAGCCATTGAGTTTCACATTGAGGGGATGCGAGTGCACGGCGAGGACGTCCCAGCTCCTCACTCGAGGGCCTTGTCGGTAAGTATTGCGTCCTAGACGACCGGATCACGTCTACCGAGCCTCGGGAGTCGAACGTGCACCGTCGCCACCTGGGGTAGCCGTCGGAGGGCGATGACACACTGAGGCCGTTGAGGGGCCCCTCCCAAGTGCGGGCGGTGACCTTTGTCCACACCCGAGGTTCGATTTCGACGAGTGTCCCTTTCACCACCGCGATGTCCCCGCTCTCGTGAGCGAGCGCATCGGGGTGCCCCGGGGGCGCACGTCGTGGGCGGTCAGCCCGAACCGGGCGGGCGGGCCCCCGCGCCTAGACTCGTCTGCTCCTGCGTCGAAGGGAATCCCGATTGTCCAGCCCCCAGGCCCCCGCTCGCGTCGTCGTCCTTGGTTGTGGTTCCGTGGCGCAGTGCGTCCTCCCCATGATGCTGGCGCACTTCTCGCTTCGCCCCGACACGGTAACCGTCATCGAGAGCCGCGACGGCCGTGACCGCATCGCCTCGGCGATCGCCCAGGGCGTCCACTACGTCCGCGAGACCATCACACCCGAGAACCTCACCACGGTCCTCGGCGCGCACCTCGGGCCGGGCGACATCCTGGTGGACCTGGCCTGGAATGTCGGACTCACCGAGCTCCTCGAGTGGTGCCGTGATCACGGTGTGCGCTACCTCAACACCTCGGTCGAGGTCTGGGAGCCCTACGAGGACGCGGCGGTCGTTCCACCGACGGAGCGCACGCTCTACTGGCGCCACATGCGCCTACGGCGCCAGATCGCTCGCTGGGGCGACAACCGCGGACCGTCGGCCGTCGTCGAGCACGGGGCCAACCCCGGCCTGGTCAGCCACTTCGTGAAGTGGGCGCTCGACGACATCGCCGCCGCCGTGCTGCGCGACGGTCGGGCGGCCGATCCCGAGACGCTCCTCGCCACCGTCGAGCGCGGGGCCTGGAACGAGGTGGCCCGGGCCCTCGACGTGCGCGCCCTGCACATCGCCGAACGCGATACCCAGATCTCGAGCCGACCGAAAGAACCCGGGGAGTTTGTGAACACCTGGAGCGTGGACGGCTTCTACGAGGAGGGCGTCGCCCCCGCCGAGATGGGCTGGGGTACCCACGAGAAGCGCCTGCCGCCGCTCGGCCTGGAGCATCGTGGTGAGGGTCCCCTCAACCAGATCTGCCTCGCCCAGATGGCCCACAAGACGGTGGTGCGTTCGCGGGTCCCCTCGAGCCCGATCGTGGGCATGGTCATCCGCCACGGCGAGGCCTTCACCATCTGCGACCACCTGACCGTCTGGGACGAGGACCACGCGGCGTACCGGCCCACGGTCCACTACGCGTACTGCCCGAGTGACGCGGCCTGGGCGAGCTTCGTCGAGCTCGAGGGGGCGCAGTACGCCTACCCCGAGCGTCAGCGGATCATGAACGACGACATCATCTCGGGCCGTGACGAGCTCGGGGTCCTCGTCATGGGTCACCCGTACCGGTCGTGGTGGACGGGGATGCTCACCTCGATCGACGAGGCGCGCGCCGTGGCCCCGCACCAGAACGCCACGACCGTCCAGGTCGCGGCGTCGATCCTCGGCGCCCTCGACTGGATGATCCGGCGCCCGAGCGAGGGCGTGCGCGTGCCCGACGAGCTCCCGTGGCGCGAGGTCCTCGACGTGGCCCTCCCCTACGTGGGATCGACCTGGTCCGGTCCGATCGACTGGGACCCGGTCTCGACGCGGGCCGACTGGTTCGACCGGTGGTCGGGGCGCGAGCTCGACGTCGACGACCCCTGGCAGTTCACCAACTTCCTGGCCTAGTCAACGACGGACGGCGACGACCCAGGTAAAGGGCTGACGCGAGCCCCAGGGGGTGACGTGCTCGCGCCGTTCCCGGCGGACCACGGTGAAGGCGTCCCCTAACTCGCGCTCGAGGTCGTCCGCGGACCAGCGCCGGACCGGGAGGCCCGAGCAGGTCTCGGGCCCGTCCGGGGCGAACGTCGCCAGGACCACGGTTGAGCCGGTGGAGGTCGCCGCGTCGAGGCAACGGCGGTAGGCGAGCCGCGACGCCTCGTCGACGAGGAAGTGGAAGACGGCCCGGTCGTGCCACACCCGGTACGTCCTTACGGGGGTCCACGAGGTGACGTCGGCGACGATCCACTCGACTCGAGAGGCGAGGGCGGGATCCTCGAGCCGAGCCCTCGCCTCGGCGAGTGCGCGGGCGGCGACGTCGAGGACCGTGAGGTCGACGAAGCCGCGCGCGAGGAGAGCGTCGACGAGGGGCGAGGCGCCCCCGCCGACGTCGATCACCGGGTCGTTCGGCTCGAGCCCGAGCGCGTCGAGGACGGTGAGGGAGTCGAGGGGGGCGTCCTCGGTCCAGGAGCGCTCCCTCGCCTCGGTCGAGCGGTAGCGCTCGTCCCAGTAGGTCACCGCCTCACGTTAGGGGTGGCGCACCTGGGTACGATGGCCCATGCCCGCCGAGGAGCAGACGGTCGACGACGAGTCGGCGACGGTCGCCCTGTGGGAGGCGGCGGGCCCCACTCGCCCCTGGAACGACCTGCGGGCCGACTTTCGCCGGGCCCTCGCGGGCCCGGCCTCGAGCGTTCTCGGCGTGCGCGACGGCGGCGCCAAAGGGGGCACGGCGGTGGTCGGCGAGGACGGGCACCGCGGAGGGCTCTCCTACGTCGGGGTGGAGCCGGGCCGTCAGGGACGCGGCGTCGGCCGTCGGCTGGTCGACGCGGTCGAGGAGTGGCTCCGTGCGCGCGGCGTCCAAAGGGCGCTGCTCGTGGTGCGCCGCGAGCACGTCGCCGCGCGGGGCCTCTACCCCTCGATGGGCGTCACCGACGAGGACGTCGTCGTCCTCGGTCGCCGACGGGACGCGCGGTGAGCGAGCCGGTCCGCGAGAGGGCGTCGGTGCGCCGCGTGGTCGAGGCTCTCGCGCGCGCGGGCGTCACCACGTCGGTGCGGGTCCTCGACGCCTCGGCGCGCACCGCGGCCGACGCGGCCGCCGCCCTCGGGGTCGAGGTCGGCCAGATCGCCTCGTCGATCGTCTTTCGGCTCCCCGACGGCCACCCGCTGCTCGTGATCACGAGCGGCCGGCACCGCGTCGACACGGTGAAGGTCGCCGCCGCCCTGGGGCACGTCGAGCTCCACCGGGCCGACGCCGACTACATCCGTACCTGGACGGGCTTCGCCATCGGCGCGGTGAGCCCCGTGGGTTGGAGCCCGGCGACCTCCGCCGGGGCGAGCGCCACGGGCCACCCTCGGGAGGCGACCGTCGTGATCGACGAGGCGCTCGGCGACTACGACGTCGTCTGGGCCGCCGCGGGTCACCCGCACGCCGTCTTCCCGACGACCTACGAGGACCTGGTGCGCGTCACGGGCGCGACGCCCCTCGAGGTCGCCGACGACTGACGCCCTCGACGCCGGGCGCCGGTGCTGACAGACTGGCGCGGTGAGCTCGCACGACTGGGACGGCGTCGACCGTTACCTCGAGCGCACCCTGGTCGTGGACGACCCCGTGCTCGAGGCCGCTCTCG
>JAKCEK010000130.1 GCA_021838005.1 Actinomycetes bacterium | reverse complement strand
CGCGTCCAGAAGGCCCAGTCCCGCCTCGAGCTGAAGTTCGGTCGGCCGCCGACCATCAAGGAGCTCTGCGAGGAGTGCGAGATGCCCGAGGACAAGCTCATCGAGGCCCTCCGCTTCCGCTCCGAGCCGATCTCGCTGAGCGAGCCGCTGCGCGAGGACGGCGACGCCGAGCTCGGCGACGTGGTCGAGGACCGCTCGGCCGAGTCGCCCTTCGACGTCGCGGCGGTGAAGATGATGCCGGCGGCGATCGAGAAGCTCCTCGAGCCCCTCGACGAGCGCGAGCAGAAGATCCTGCGGATGCGCTTCGGGCTAGACGGCGCCGGGGAGATCCGCACGCTCGAGGACGTGGGCGCCGAGATGAACCTCACGCGCGAGCGCATCCGCCAGATCGAGGCGCGGGCCATGTCCAAGCTGCGCCACCCCTCTTCTGACACCGGGGCGCGCGACCTGCTGACGCTTT
Organism: Actinomycetes bacterium; assembly: GCA_021838005.1. Taxonomy (GTDB): domain Bacteria; phylum Actinomycetota; class Acidimicrobiia; order Acidimicrobiales; family RAAP-2; genus RAAP-2. The sequence continues at coordinate 4,756 of JAKCEK010000130.1, read as the reverse complement.
AGCGGCGCTGGTTGCGCAGCCCGAACACCCCGAGGGCGGTCGCCGCGGCCACCCCGAGGGCGGCCGAGACCACGACCGGCGTGTGGGAGCGGGTCCGGCTGAACGCCGTGACCGGGTGGCTGAAGGTGAGCTGGGCCCAGGAGCGCTCCTGGGCCAGGCGGGCCAGGGCCCGGTCGGCGTTGACGACGTAGGCGTGGCCGACGACGTCGAGCATCGGCACGTCGGAGATCGAGTCGGAGTAGGCGAAGGAGTCGGCGAGGTCGATGCCCCGGCGCGCGGCGAGCTCGCGGATCGCCTCGGCCTTGTGCGGGCCCTGGGCGAAGAAGGTCATCTCGCCGGTGAAGCGGCCCTGGTCGTCGACCCGGGCGATGGACGAGATCGTCCCGGTGAGGTGGAGAACCTCGGCGAAGGGCTCGACGATCTCGGCCGGCGCCGACGAGACGAGGTAGACCTCGTCGCCCTGGGCCAGGTGGTGGTCGATTAATTCGAGGGCCTCGGCGTAGAGGAGCGGCTCGATAACCTCGTTGACGGTCTCGCGTACCATGTCGCGGATCTGGTCACGGCTCCAGCCCCGGGTGACCTTGAGGACGGCCTGGCGGACGCGGTCGAGGCGCTTGTCGTCGGCGCCGAAGCGCTGGAACCAGAACTGGGCGATGCCCGCCCCGACGAGGGTGCGCCGGTGCAAGAGGCCGCGGGCGTGGAGTTCCGGTCCCCAGGCGAGGAGAGACGACTTCGCGATGACCGTCTTGTCGAGGTCGAAGAAGGCCGCGCGCACGACTCAATGGTAGGTCCGCCCTCGCGGGCTCAGCCCACGAAGGCGGTCGAGCACTCCTCCCGCGAGTCGGCGCGGGCCATGAGGATCACGTGGTCGTCCACGAGAAAGTGCATGCTGGGCGAGGGCACGAGCGGGGTCTCGTTGCGCACCACGGCCACCACCCGGACCGAGTCGGGCAGGGGGAGCTCGTCGAGGGTGAGGTCCTCGACCACCGTCGGCGAGCGCTCGTCGAGGGTGACCTCCAGCAGGCACATCTTGCCGTGGGCGAAGGTCATCAGCTGGATCACCGCGCCAACCTCGACCGCCTCGTCGACGAGCGAGGTGATCAGGCTCGGCGTCGACACCGAGACGTCCACCCCCCAGGACTCGGTGAAGAGCCACTCGTTTCGCGCGTTGTTCACGCGGCTGATGACGTGGGGCACCCCGAACTCCTGCTTGGCGAGCCAGCTGACGACGAGGTTGTCCTCGTCGTCACCGGTCGCGGCGATCATCACGTCGGCGCCGCGTACGTCGGCCGACGCGAGGGAGGCGAACTCGCACGCGTCGGCGGCCACGACGGTGACGGCCGGCAGCTGCGACCTGAGCTTCTCGGCGGTCGCGGGGACCTGCTCGAGCAGGGTGACCTCGTGGTGACGGTCCACGAGGTCCGTCGCGATGGCCGTGCCCACCGATCCGCCGCCGGCGATCACGATCTTCACGCGGACCGTCCTTCGAGCAGCGCCGAGAGCCGACCGAGGCCTTCGGAGGTGACCATGAACTCCAAGATGTCGTCCTCCTGGGCGAAGAGCCCTTCGACGTCGAGTCGGCCGACGCCGCCGCGCACGACCCCGACGAGCCGGACGTCGTCGCCGAGGGAGAAGTCCCCGGCCGGCCGGCCCGCGAGCGCGTCGGGCACGATGCGCTCGACGAAGTGGACGGTCCCCGCGGCGTCGGACCAGCTGATGGACGAATCGGTCGGCAGGAGCCACCGCTTGACCTGCCCCGTGGTCCACGAGGAGGTCGCCACCGTGGGGATGCCGAGCTTCATGTAGATCTCGGCCCGGTTGGGGTCGTAGATGCGCGCCACGACGTTCTTTATCTGATAGTGGTCGCGCGCGATCCGCGCGCACAGGATGTTCGAGTTGTCGCCATTGGTCACGGCCGCCAGGGCGTCGGCTCGGACGGCCTCGGCGTGGAAGAGGACGTCGCGGTCGAACCCCGAACCGATGATGGTCTTGCCGGGGAAGTGGGTGAGCCGGCGCAGGCTGTCTCGGTTCTTGTCGATCACGACCACCGAGTGACCCTCGTCGGAGAGCTCCATGGCCAACTCGGAGCCCACCCGGCCGCAGCCGACCACGATGATGTGCACCGACTCATCCCACCACAACGCCCGTTTTGCGCGCAACTCAGGGGTGATAGCGGCTCGGTCCAGCCGGGGAGCGCGCGGGCGCTGCCTTAGTATCGTCACCGTGCCTGGCTCGTCGCACTCGCGTCCACGGCGTGGCCAGGCCCTCACCTCGCACGCGAACCTCGCCCAGGTCTACCCCGAGTCGTGGGACTACCGGCTCAAGCGCTTCTTCTTGGGCCAGCCGCTCGTCACCGAGCAGCTCGCCGGGGAGCGCCTGAACCGGGCGATCGCGCTGGGGGTGCTCGCACCGGACTGCATCTCGTCCTCGGCGTACGGCACCGAGGAGATCCTCACCCAGATGACGCCCTACATCGGGATCGCCGCCTTCGCGCTGGTGGTCCCCATCATGTTCGTCATCATCGGGGTCCTCGTCTTCGTGACGACCAGCTACCTCGACGTCATCAAGTACTACACGACGGCTGGGGGCTCCTACGTCGTCACGCGCGACAACTTTGGGCCCCGGGTTGCCCAGGTGGCCGCGGTGGCGCTGCTCATCGACTACATCGTCACGGTCGCCGTCCAGTGCAGCGCGGGCACGGCGGCCCTCACCTCGGCCTTCCCGTCGCTCGTGCCCTACACGCTGGTGATCACGATCGCCGTGGTCCTCCTGCTCATCTTCGGCAACCTCCGGGGACTGCGCGAGGCCGGGAGCTACTTCGCATTTCCCACCTTCTTCTACGTGCTGATGCTGGGACTGACCATCGTCATCGGCTACTACAAGAAGTTCGCCGGCACCCTCGAGCGGATCCCTCTCCCGGCCCGGCACCTCCTCATCGACGGGCGTTTCGGACACCCCGGCAACGGCGTCTTGATGGGACTGGCCTTCGTGACGCTGCTGCGGGCCTACGCGAACGGGGGCTCGTCGCTCACCGGGCTCGAGGCGATCAGTAACGGCGTCGCGAGCTTCCGCCGCCCCGAGTCCCACAACGCGCGGATCACGCTGGTGACGATGAGCTCGATCCTCGCCTTCTTGCTGGTGGGCACGACGCTGCTCGCCTCGTGGACCCACGCGGTTCCCTACCAGGTCGGTTCGCCGACGGTCGTCTCCCAGGAGGTTCTCGACGTCTTCGGGGCCCACGGGATCGGACACGTGGTCTACTACCTGGTCCAGTTCGCCACCCTGCTCATCCTCTACACGGGGGGCAACACCTCGTTCAACGGCTTCCCGTTCCTCGCGAACTACGTGGCGACCGACCGCTACCTGCCGCGCCAGCTCACCAAGCGCGGTCATCGCCTGGCGTTCTCGAACGGGATCATGGTCCTCGGGGTGGTCTCCCTCGCGCTCATCGTCATCTTCGACGCGCGGGTCAACGCCCTGATCGCCCTGTACGCCATCGGGGTATTCACGGGCTTCACCCTCGCGGGCGCCGGCATGGTCGCGCGCCACGCGCGCACCCGGGTCGGCCGCTGGCGTCTGGGCGTCGCCTTCAACGGCCTCTCGGCCACCGTGACCGCGGTCGTCGTGCTGGTCTTTCTCATCGCCAAGTTCACCGAGGGTGCGTGGATCATCGCCCTGGTGGGTCCGCTCATGTACTGGGGCCTCGTGCGCTTCCACCGCCAGTACGAGCGTGAGGCGGCGGCCTTTGAGTCCAACGCCGGCAAGTCGTCGGTCGCGATCCGGATGAACCGAGTGATCGTCTTCGTCGACAGTTACGACCTGCCGACCGAGCGGGCGCTGCTCTACGCGAAGTCGCTCAACCCCTACTCGATCCGCGCCGTCCACTTCGACATCGACCCGGCCGTCACCAAGCGGCTCGAGGAGCGCTGGGGCCAGTCGGGAACGGGCAGCGAGGGGATAAGCCTGGAGGTTGCCGAGTGCGAGGACCGCCGGGTCGACCGCGCCGCCCTGGAGCTGGTGGCCGACGCCGTGCGCGACCCCGACGTCTTCTGCATGGTGATCTTGCCCCGGCGAGGCTTCGTCTCGCGACTGCAGCGGCTGCTCCACGACCGCACCGCGGACGCGATCGCCGGTGCGGTGATGCACGTGCCGCGCACCGCCACGATGATCATCCCGTACCGGGCGATGCGGCGGCGCCTGGGTGACCGGGAGGTCGAAGAGCCCATGGGCGACGAAGTGACCCGGGGGGGCGTGCGCGAGACCAGTCACCTCGAGGCCGACGTCCGGCTCGCCGAGCGCTCGGTGGGGTCGGTCCCGATCGGGGGGGTCGTGGAGCGCCAGTTCGTCGAGGTGGCGGGCCGGGTGCGCGCGATGGCGATCGACCACGAAGCGGGGGTCAACGAGCTGCACTGCGTGCTGGCGGACCCGTCGGGCTCGATCACCCTCGTCTTCCAGGGGCGAGCGAGCGTGCCCGGGATCGAGCGGGGGACGCGTCTCGTCGTGAAGGGTACCGTGACGACGCTTCGGCGCGAGGCGGTCATCCTCAACCCCCAGTACGAGATCGTCGCGGCGCCGCACTCGTCCGCCTAGCCCTGGTCCGCGCCCGGAACCGCCCGTCCGTTGCCGCCGTCGCCGGGCCCCGGCGATAGGGTGACTCGCCGTGAACCCGAGGGAGGTGAGATGGCCCGCGCGCTCGTGATCGTTGAGTCGGTCGCCAAGGCCACCCGTATCCAGGCGATGCTCGGGTCGGACTACG
>JAKCEK010000129.1 GCA_021838005.1 Actinomycetes bacterium | reverse complement strand
GGCTTCGGCGAGGCCGGTACGGCCTACCCCCTCGTCACGGGCTCGAGCCTCGCCACCGGTGCGTCCGTCGTGGGCGGTGCTCCGAGCACCACCATCACCTTCACCGGTATGGGCTTCAGCTCGTACACTCTCCCGCTTGGGTACACCACGTGGGGTTCGAACAACGTTCCGGACTCCAACGCGCTGGTGACCGGCTCGGGTGGCCCGAACACGCCGTGTCTGTCCAACGGCGCGGGCACGTCGCTGACCTGCAACGTGTCGGCCGGAGTGGGCGGCATCTTCGCGGTCTCGCCCGCGATGCCGACCGCTGGTCCGCACACGGCTCTGTTGAGCAACGACGGCACGGTCGGCGCCTTCCCGGGTGCCTTCACGGTTGACGGCCCGACGATCACGTCGGCGTCGCCCGCGGCCCTCGCGATCGGCGCGCCCATCGGCACGACGGTCGCCCTGACCGGCACCGAGTTCAACAACACCACGCAGGGAAAGGTGACGGTCGCTAACGCCGACACGCTCAACGGTGTGTTCAACAACGTCAGCGCGACGTCGGAGAACTTCGTCGTGACGGCCTCGCCGACCAAGCAGAGCACCGCGACGTCGTACGACACCGTGACGCTCGTGACGACGGACGCCTACGGCGTTCCCGAGGCTTCGGTGCCGTTCCCGATGTTGGTCAACCCGTCTCCGACCGTCACGAACACGACGTACGCGACCGGAACCACGGGGGTCGGTGTCGGTGCGACGGCTCAGCAGGTGACCATCGTCGGGACCGGCTTTGAGTCGGGCGCGACGGTGACGGCGTTCAAGAACGCGGCCGGAGCGGCTGACACGAGTGTCACCGCGAAGGTCACGGGTGTGAACGCCCTTGGTACGCAGATCACCGCGACCATCGCGATCGCCGCGGGCGACGCGAACACCATTGATGGCTTCACCGTCACCAACCCTGACGGCGGCGTGGCGAGCACGTCGGCGGTGGCTCCGGCTGGTCTCGTCATCGACGCGGCCCCGACCATCTCTGCGGTCTCGCCCTCGACGGCGACGCCGAGTGCGACCAACAACTTCACCATCACTGGGACGGGCTTCCAGAGCGGTGCGGTTGTGACCGCCACGGCGAACGGGACCTGCGGCGTGGCCACGGTGGCCTCGGCGACGTCGATCACGGTGGCGTGCACCCTCGGTGCCGCGGGCGCGACGGCGACCAGCCTGGTCGTGATGAACCTCGACGGTGGTAACGCCACCTCCGCGGTCGTCCTGCCCGCCCAGACGACGCCTCCGGCGCCCAGCTTCCACGTCTCGGCTGTCCACGGCGTTGCCGTGCACGGTAAGACGGTGACCATCACGATCGTCGGTACCGGCTTCTACGGCCAGCCGAAGATCACCAGCACCGCCAAGGGCGTCCGCGCGGTTGTCTCCAAGGACAACGGCAAGGTGCTCACGGTGCGCGTCACCACCCCGATGAACGTCAGGGGCTGGCACACCTTCACGGTGCGTCTCGCCAACGGCAAGTCGGGCAAGGTCAACTACCTGACCAAGTAGTTCCTACTCACTCCACGCAGTAGAGAGGGAGGGCCCCCGAGAGGGGGCCCTCCCTCTTTGGGTCGCTCGAGCGTTCCCCGGATCCACCGAGGCGCCCGTTCGGAGCTCAGTCGTGGCGCAGCGTCCAGGTGGTGCCGGCGGGGCCGTCTTTGACCTCGATCCCGGCCCCGGCGAGGGCGTCGCGCAGGAGGTCCGCCAGCGCGTACTGACCCTGCTCGCGGGCTTCGCGGCGGGCGGCGAGGACGCCCTCGATGAGGGGCTCGGGGTCGATGCGACCCTCCCCGCCGGTCTCGGCGAGCCGGACGAGGCGGGCGAGCGCGTGGGCGGCCCGGGTGCCTCCCCGAGAGACCTCCTCGGCGAGTCCGAGCGGGTCCCGCGCAGGCTCGGCCGCGGGCGTGGGGTCGGCGAGAAAGAGTGCGGTCGCCCGCGCGGGGGCCTCTCCCCGCAGTTCGGAGAGGGATATGGTCTCTCCGGCGGCGAAGGTGCGGACCCGGCCCGAGAGGCGCCAGTGCACCCGGGCGCGCCCGCGCACGCTGAGGGTGTCGCTCTCGCGGTCGAAGACGGCGGCGGTGTGCTCGTCGATCCCGAGGGTCGCGACGCCCTCGTCGAGCTGGTCCTCCAGCCGAGCGAGGCGGGGCGCCCCGAGGTAGCAGTAGCGCGTGTCGTAGTTCTGGCCCTCGGCGTTGTCGAAGTGGGGGATCACGACGCAGTCGAGGCCGACCGAGCCCATAAGCGCGAGCCCCGGGACCCAGGTCGGGTCCTCGACCCCGGCCTTGTAGATCTCGTAGATCGGGGCGGTGAGGGCGCCGGCCGTGAGGGCGGCGGCCGAGGCGAGACAGACCGTCCCGCCCTGGTCGAGGACGGCCACCAGGTCGTCGGCGAGCCCGAGGGGCGCCCACTGGGCGAGGGCCCAGGTGGGGCTGCCCGGGCCGGCGAAGACGTAGGACGCCTCGCGGACCCGCTCTTTGAAGAGGGCCCGCTCGACCTCGCTCGCCCGGGCGAAAGAGGGCAGGTGCAGGGTCGTGAGGGCGACCTGGAGGGAGGTCGCGAAGTACTCCTCGAGCTTCTGGCTCATCTGGGGGACGTTCAGTTGGAAGCCGTAGGGCGTGTCGAGGTTCACCGCGCGCGGGTCTCGGACCTTTGAGAGGACCTCGCGGTGGACCCGGGTCATGCCCGGGGCCGTCTCGCCCGAGCCCAGCAGGACGAGGACGCCGGCCGCCATCGGCTCAGCGTACCGTGGGGCCCGACGGGCGATCCGGGGTCCCCACTACGGTGGGAGCGTGGCGGGCTTTGTCGTGAGGCTGGGTGAGCGCACCCGGGCGGGGGTCTCGGGGCCCCTGGTGCTCTGGGCGATCGCCATGGCCGTCGTGCTGGTGGCGGGGGTCGTCGCGCCCACGCCCTACGAGGTGGTCTACGGCGCCCTCGTCTCGACCCCGCTCGGGATCTACCTCGGGGCGCGCCGCCGGGTGGGCACCGTGCTCGTCGCGCCCCTCGTGAGCTGGCTCGTCGCCGCGGGGCCGCTCGTGGTCGCCTGGATGGTCCACGCGGGGGTCGTGAAGGGCTTCCTCCTCGGCGTGCTCTACGTGAGCGTGGGCTGGGTGGGGGTCGGCCTCAGCGAGGTGGTCTTCGTGGGCTTCGTCGCGCTCGGCGCGCGCGCCGTCGCGGGCGGGCGGCGGGACCGGGCCGTTGCCTACTTCGAGCCCGGCGAGCGCCCCCGCTAGCGGGGCTCGGTGGCCTCGGTGGTGTCGCCGGCGAGTCGCGCGAGCGCGAGGAGCCAGTCGCCCTGGTCGTCCCAGGCGGCGTCGAGGTCGTGCAGGGCGCGCGCGACCATCTGGCTCTCGAGCAGCAGCGCCCACTGTCGCCCGCTGAGCGTGGTCGGCAGCAGCCCCCGGGCGACGGCCTCGTCGTAGAGCTCGGCGCAGCGCCCCAGATAGCGCGTGTAGACCTCCAAGAAGCCGGGGCGCAGGCTGGGCCGGGCGAGGGCCGAGGCCGAGACCCGGACGTAGGCCTGGCGGTTTCTCGTGTGCTCGTGCTCTCGGGCCGGGTCGGTGACGTAGGCGTGCAGGCTGTCGAGGAGGCGACCCGTCGGGTGAGGCCCCTCGAGGACCCCCGTGAGGCCCCGGACGATCCCGTCGGTGATCTCTGAGAGGATCGTGAGCAGGGCGGCGTCGATCAGGCCCTGACGGGAGCGGAAGTGGCTATAGATGACACTCGTCGAGAGCCCGGTCTCCTGGCAGAGGTCGAGGATGCGCACCTCGCCCTCGTCAGCCTCCCAGAGGCGGCCCACGGTCGCCTCGATGAGAGCGTCTCGTGTCGATCGGTCGGGTGTGCCCTCGGCCACGGGCCGAACCTACATCGCGGGTGTGTCCCGGGGTTCGAAGAGCGGGTCCGAACCGAGGGGCCTAGCCGGTGAGGGTCTCGGCCAGGCGGCGCCACTCCTCGAGCGGGGGCTCGGCCCCCTCGCCGAGCACCTGGAGGAGCACGTGGTCGGCCCCCGCGGCCCGGTGCTGGGCGACGACCTCGCGGGCGCCCTCGGAGTCGACGTGGGCGACGAGCGCCTCACAGAGCCGCCCCGAGCCCCCGCGCACCCAGTCCGGGTCGGAGAAGCCCAGTCGGGCCCAGTTGTTGCGGTAGTTCGCGAGTCCCGTATAGAAGTCCAGGTGGGCGTGGGCCCGCTCGAGGTAGGTCGTGCGGTCCTGGTCGAGGACGATCGCCTGCTCGACGACGAGGAAGCTCTCTCCCAGGGCGGCCCGGGCCGTGGCGGTGTGCTCGGGGGTGACGAGGTAGGTGAAGGCGCCCGCCGCCCGCTCGGCCGCCAGGGCGAGCATGCGCGGACCCAGGGCCGCGAGCACGACCGGCACGGCGGTCTCGGCCTCGGGGGCGTGCATCGGGACCGCGTCCATCTCTTCTAGGTACGTGCGCATGTGGGCGACGGGCGCGGCGTAGGCGTGACCCCGCAGCCGCTCGACGAGGGGCTGGTGGCTCACCCCGAGGCCGAGCACGAAGCGGTCACGCGAGGCCGCCGCCAGGGTGCGCGCGGCGTTGCGCGTCGCCACGGCGTCGCGGGCCCAGACGTTGGCGATCCCCGTGGCGACGGTGAGGCGCGTCGTCACCGAGAGGAAGAGGGCCGCCTGGGTGAGGGCCTCGCGGCCCCAGGCCTCGGGGAACCAGAGGGAGGGGTAGCCGAGGTCCTCGATCTCTTGGGCCAGTTGGACGGCCCGCACCGGGGGGACCGAGTCGAGCGTGGCGGTCCACAGGCCCACCGTCCCGCGAAGCGTCGAGAGCGCCATCGTCTCCACGCTCTGACCCTACCCATTGGGCCGGCCGAGCCGGTGGGGGCGCCGCAACCCTAAGAATGGGGGGATGGCCTACCTCATCGTCGCCCTCAGCGCGTTCCTCGCGCTGTCGGCGGCGACCGCCCTGCGCCCGGGTCGTCGCGGCGTCTTCGCGGCCCTCGCCTTCCCGGTCGGCTGGGCGGCCGGGGAGCTCGCGGGCCAGGCCCTCGTCGTCGAGGCCGCCCTGGTCGCCCTGCTGCACTGGTGGGGCTGGCCGCGCACCGACGGGCTGGGCGAGCTCGTGATCGCCCTCGCGGTGCTCGTGGCCGTGGAGAACCTGGCCCTGCTCGCCTTGTCCCTGCGGGCCCGGGTGGTCGTGCGCCGGGCGATCGAGGCGGCGCCGGACCGGGCGCTGGAGCTCGCGCGCCCCGGTGAGGATCGCTTCGGCACCTGGTGGC
>JAKCEK010000128.1 GCA_021838005.1 Actinomycetes bacterium | reverse complement strand
GAGGACCATCCCGAGACCGCAGTTGAAGACCCGCACCATCTCCTCGGGGCCCACCGGGCCGCGCCGCTGGATCTCGAAGAAGACCTCCGGGGTCGAAAAGGCCGTCAGGTCGATGACGGCGCGCCGGCCCTCGGGGAGGAGGCGTGCGACGTTGCCCACGATGCCCCCGCCGGTGACGTGGGCCGCGGCGTGCAGCGCCGGGCCGAGGTCCTCGCCCAGCCCCAGCACGCCCGGCGCGTAGATGACCGAGGGCGAGAGAAGCACGTCGGCGAGGCTCGCGTCCGTCCCGGCGTGGGCCGGCCGCTCGAGCGCCCCCGGGTCGGCGAGCAGGACGTCGCGCACGAGGGTGAAGCCGTTGGAGCGCAGGTTGGGCGAGTGGAGCCCGACGAGCGCGTCCCCGGCGCGGACCCGGTGCGGGCCCAGTCGCCCGTCGCGCTCGACGACGCCGACGGCGAAGCCCGCGAGATCGAGGTCGTCGGGCTTCATGACCCCGCCGTGCTCGGCCGTCTCCCCGCCGAGCAGCGCCGCGCCGGCCCGTCGGCAGCCCTCGGCGACGCCGGCGACGACCTCGGCGACCCGGGCGGGATCGAGCGCCCCCACGGCCACGTAGTCGAGCACGAAGAGCGGCTCGGCGCCCGTGCAGACGAGGTCGTCGACCAGCATGGCCACGAGGTCGATCCCCACGGTGTCGAAACGGCTGGCGAGACGGGCCACCTCGAGCTTGGTGCCGACCCCGTCGGCCGAGGCCACGAGCACCGGGTCGCGGTAGCGCGTCGGCAGGGCGAAGAGGCCGGCGAAGCCCCCGAGCCCCTCGAGGACCTCGGGTCGGCCGGCGGCGGCGGCCGAGGGCGCGAAGCGCGCGACGGCCTCGTCACCGGCCGCGATCGAGACGCCCGCCTGGGCGTAGGTGCGCCGCCCCTCGACCTCGAGGAGCCGGCTCACGCCCGCCCCACGCCCAGGGTCACCGGGATCGGCGCGGGGTAGTGACCGGTGAGGCACGCGTCGCAGCACTCCTCGCCGACCCCGATCGCGGCGCGCAGGTTCGAGAGGGAGATGAACTCGAGGCTGTCCGAGCCGAGGTAGTCGTTCATCTCGGCGACGGTGTGGTGACTCGCGAGCAGCTCCTCGCGCGTCGGGGTGTCGATGCCGTAGTAGCAGGGCCACAGGAACGGGGGCGAGCTGATCCGCAGGTGAACCTCGCGCGCGCCGGCGTCGCGCAGCATCCCCACCAGCGCGCGCGTCGTCGTGCCGCGCACGATCGAGTCGTCGACGACCACGAGACGCTGGCCGCGGATCGTCTCGCGCAGCGGGTTGAGCTTGCGTCGCACCCCGGCGGCGCGCGCGTCCTGGCCCGGGGCGATGAAGGTGCGCCCGATGTAGCGGTTCTTCACGAGCCCGTGGGCGAAGGGGATTCCCGAGGCCGCGGCGTAGCCCTCGGCCGCGGGCACGCCCGAGTCGGGCACGCCCATCACGAGGTCGGCCTCGACCGGGACCTGGTGGGCCAGGCGCTCGCCCATGCGCCGGCGGGCCGTGTGGACCTCGTGGCCGAGGAGGTAGGCGTCGGGCCGGGCGAAGTAGACGAACTCGAAGACGCAGAGGCGCTCGGGCCCGGCGGCGGGCTCGAGGAGCTGACGCGCCTCGACGCCGGTCTCGTCGAGGGTGATCATCTCGCCCGGGCGCACCTCACGCACGAGGGTCGCCCCCACCGTGTCGAGGGCGGGCGTCTCGGAGGCGACGACCCAGCCCTCGGGCGACTCGGCCGGCCCGAGCCGGCCCAGGCAGAGGGGCCGGAAGCCGTAGGGGTCGCGCACCGCGTGCACCCGGCCGGCCTCGAGCACCACGAGCGAGAAGGCGCCCTCGGCCTTGGCGAGCACCACCCCGAGCGCCTCGTCGAGGGGCGCGCCGAGATCGACCTCGCGCGCGAGGAGCTCGGCCACGAGGTCCGAATCCGAGAGCATCGAGGCGACGAGCACCCCCGCTCCCTCGGCCAGGGCGGCCGTGTTGGTCAGGTTGCCGTTGTGGGCGAGGGCGAAGCCCGACGGGCCGGCCGAGCGGTAGACCGGCTGGGCGGCCGTCCAGTTCGCCGAGCCCGAGGTGGAGTAGCGCGTGTGGCCGATGACGATCGACCCGGGAAGCGCGCGCAGCGTCGACTCGGTGAAGACGCGGCTCACCAGACCGTTGTCCTTCACGACGGTGATCTGGTGGTCGCTGAAGCAGGCCATCCCCGCCGACTCCTGGCCGCGGTGCTGCAGGGCGTAGAGGGCGTCGTAGCACAGGGGGGCGGCCGCCCGGCCCGGGGCCACGATGGCGACGACGCCGCAGGCTTCCTTCATGCTCCCCCAGCCTACGGGCTCGTCGACCCGCGATTCCCCGTCAACCACAGGGCTCTTCGCGGGGCTGGCTAACGTACGGCAATGCTGGACCTGCACACCCACTCGTCCTACTCCGACGGCTCCGACACGCCCGACGAGCTGGCCGCCCGGGCGGCGCGGGTCGGGCTCAGCGCGATCGCCCTGACCGACCACGACACCACGGCCAGCCACGAGGCGATGCGCGCGGCCTGCGCGACGGTGGGCGTCGAGCACGTGGGCGGCCTCGAGGTGTCCCTGCGCGACAACGAGTTCCCCAAGGACCGCGGCGGCCGCCTCGGCGCGCGCAACGTCCACGTCCTCGCCTACTTCCCGCCCCTGGGGCCCGACCACCCCCTCCAGCGCGAGCTCGCGGCCCTGCGCGAGGACCGCGAGACCCGCAACGCCGCGCTCGTCGAGCTGCTGCGCGCGAACGGCTTCTCCCGGCTCACCCTCGACTACCTCATCGGGCTGTCGGGACGGCTCGAGTCGATCGGCCGGCCCCACGTCGCGCGCGCCATGGCCGAGCTGCACCCCGAGATCGTCGGCGCGCCGGGTGACGCCACGACCCAGCGGGTCTTCACCGAGTGGCTCGGCGCGTCGGGACGGGCCTACATTCCCAAGACCTCGATCCCCATCGAGCGCTTCGTCGAGTCGGGACGCGGGTCGGGGGCCGTCTTTGCGATCGCCCACCCCCTCGACAACTACCTCGACGAGCCGGGCGACCTCGAGCGCACGATGCCCCGCGTGCTCGCCTCGCTGCGCGAGCGCGGAGTCGCGGGCGTCGAGGCCTACTACGGCTCGACCCCGCGCGAGACGCGCGAGACCATGGTGCGCCTCACGCGCGCGGCCGGGATGATCCCGACGGGCGGATCGGACTACCACGGCACCTACAAGGTCGGCGTCGCCCTCGGCCGGGGGCTCACCGGCGACCTCGAGGTGCCCGACGGGGTGCTCGAGGAGCTGAAGGCGGCCCGCTAGAGCCCGAGCGCCGCCGGCAGGGCGCTCGCGCGCCGTTCGGCGAGGTCGCCGACGGCGAGGTCGCACCCCTCGCCCAAGGCCAGCCGGTCCCCCGCGGCGACCCCGAGGACGGTCGCCTCGACGTCGGCCGACGCCGCCCGGTCGAGCAGCGCCGCGGGGTCGCGCGTGGCCACGACGAAGCGACCCGGCGCCTCGGTGAAGAGCTCGGCGTGCCCGCGCGGGTCGCGCCACTCGAGGCCGACCCCCGAGGCCGCCGCCATCTCGGCGAGCGTCGTGGCCAGGCCGCCGGCGCCCACGTCGTGGACGGCCGCGACCGTCGTGGCCCTCCCGGCGCAGGCGCGCGCGACCTCGTCGGCGACGAGCCGGCAGGCCGCGAGCGCGCGCTCGTCGAACTCGGGGAGCCGCCCGCCGGTCCGGCCCCGTCGGCGCGCGAAGAGCGAGCCCGCGAGGGGGAACGGCGCCGGGCGCGCCTCGCGCGGGCCGACCAGCACGACCGTGTCGCCCTCGCGCCAGGTCCAGCCCGGCGGCGGCGCGACCAGGCGCTCGACCAGGCCGAGCACCCCGAGCACCGGGGTGGGGTCGATGTCGCGCCCGCCGGACTCGTTGTAGAGCGAGACGTTGCCGCCGATCACCGGCAGCCCGGCCGCGCGGCACGCCTCGGCGAGGCCGTCGACGGCCTCGCTGAGCTGCCACATCACCTCGGGGTGCTCGGGGTTGCCGAAGTTGAGGCAGTTCACGACGGCCGCCGGCGTCGCCCCCACGCAGGCCAGGTTGGCGATTCCCTCGAGGAGGGTGAGGGCCGTGCCGGCCCGCGGGTCGAGGGCGCACCAGCGGGGGTTCGAGTCGGTGGTGAGGGCGAAGCCCCGCTCGCTCTGGGGCAGGCCCGGACCGGCCAGGCGCAACAGGGCGGCGTCGCGCCCGGGGCCGACCACGGTGTTCAAGAAGAGCTGGCTGTCGTACTGGCGGTACACCCAGGCGGGGTCGACGAGCGAGGCGAGCAGCTCGGCGCCGACGTCGCCGGCCGGCTCGTCGGAGGGATCGTCGGCGAGGCGCGCCGCGAAGTCGCCCGGGCGCGCCCGGGGCCGGTCGTAGAGGGGTGCGTCGTCGGCGAGGGCCGCGGCCGGCGCCTCGGCGAGCACGGGGCCGTCGAACCCGTCGCGCACCCGGAGCCACCCGACCGGCTGGCCCGCGGCGTCGATCACCGGGGCCGTCACCCGGCCGACGACGGCGCTGCGCACCTCCCAGCGCGTGCAGAGCGCCTCCACGGCGCCGAGGTCCTCGGGGCGCACGATGGCGAGCATCCGCTCCTGGCTCTCGCTCGTCATCACCTCCCAGGGGGCCATGCCCGCCTCGCGCAGCGGCACGGCCGTGACGTCGACGTCCATGCCCACGCCCCCGCGCGCGGCCGTCTCGCTGGCCGCGCACGTGAGGCCGGCCCCGCCGAGGTCCTGGATGCCCACCACCAGGCCCTCGTCGAGCAGGCCCAGGCAGGCCTCGATGAGCCGCTTCTCCTCGTAGGGGTCGCCGACCTGGACGCTCGGACGCTTCACCTCGTCGAGCGAGGCGGCGCCGTCGGCGCCCGCGAAGCCCGCCGAGGCCAGCACCGACACCCCGCCGATGCCGTCACGGCCGGTGCGGCTGCCGAGCAGGACGGCGAGGTTGCCCACCCCGCTCGCGCGTCCGAGCACCAGGCGCTCGCGCGGCAGGGCCCCCACGCAGAGCACGTTCACGAGCGGGTTCTGGGCGTAGCCCTCGTCGAAGGTCAGCTCGCCGCCGATGGTCGGCACGCCGACCGAGTTGCCGTAGCCCGAGATGCCGGCGACCACGCCCTCGACGAGCCAGCGGGCCCGTGCGTCGACGGGCGGGCCGAAAAAGAGCGGGTCCATCACCGCGAGGGGGCGCGCGCCCATGGTGAACACGTCGCGCAGGATCCCCCCGACGCCGGTC
>JAKCEK010000127.1 GCA_021838005.1 Actinomycetes bacterium | reverse complement strand
GATCTGCCACGGGCAGGTCGAGCCCGGCGCCGAGCTCGACGAGCACCTCGCCGTCGTCGTCGCGCCAGTCGAGCTCCGCGAACTCGCCCTCGAGGCCCACGGCGCAGACGTCGACTTCGCCGTCGGCGACGAGGAGGTTCGAGCCGTTGCCGACCGGGACCAGCTCGAGCGCGAGGTCGCCCAGCAGCGGGCCGAGCTCGTCCAGGTCGTCGCGTCGCGCCAGGGTGACGAGGACCCGCGCCGCCCCACCCACCCGGTAGGTCGTGCGCGACCCGAGCGGTGCGTGTTCGCTCACGCGGGGGCCGCCCACCTCCACCAGTCGCGCGAGGCTCACGCCAGTCCCCCCGGCAGCTCGGCGATCACGCGCCCCACGTCGCCCGCGCCCACCACGAGCACGAGGTCGACCCCGTCGAGGGACTCCGAGAGAGCCTCGGGCACCCGGTCGAGGTCGGGGACGTAGCGAACCGTCTCGACGTCGCCGCGCTCGACCAGCGCGGTCGCGACGCGCTCGCCGGTCACCCCCTCGGGGTTGGGCTCGCCGGCCCGATAGAGGTCGGTGACGATGACGAGGGCCGCCCCGTCGAAGGCCGGCGCGAAGCTGCCCAGCAGGGCCACGGTCCGAGTAACCCGGTGGGGTTGGAAGACGACGGCCACGCGGGCGTACCCGAGCTCGGCGGCCGCGGCGAGGGTCGCGGCGATCTCCCCGGGCAGGTGGGCGTAGTCCTCGACGACGTCAACACCGCGCCACGCGCCACGTCGCTGAAAGCGTCGCGGCGCCCCGAGGAAGTTCGAGAGCCCCCGCTCCACGGCGCGCGCCTCCACGCCCAGGGTCCGGGCGAGCGCGGCCACGACCGCGGCGTTCGCCACGTTGTGCCGGCCCGTCACCCGCAGGTCGACCTCGAGCCGCTCGCCCGGACCGAGCAGCGCGAAGCGCGAGCCGTCGCGACCCAGCGCGACCTCTTCCACCCTCCACTCGCGCCCCGGCGCGGCCCCGACGGTCGTCGGGCGGGCGGCGTGGGCGAGCACCCGGGCGGCGCCCGGGTCGTCGGCCCAGGCCACGACGGGGCCCGTCGTGCGCGCGACGAGGTCGGCGAAGGCGGCCTCGAGCCGCTCGAGGGTCCCGTAGTAGTCGAGGTGGTCGGGCTCGACGTTGGTCACGGCGAGCGCCGCGGGCGTCACCCCGGCCATCGTGCCGTAGCTCTCGTCGACTTCGAGGACGAGCTCGTCGGCGCCGTAGTGGCCGTTCGCGCCGACCCCGAGGACCGGGGCTCCGAGCAGCCAGCCCGCGTCGCGCCCGGCGGCGAGGGCGACCTGGACGAGCATCGAGGTGGCCGTCGTCTTGCCGTGGGTGCCCGCGACGCCCCAGGTCGGCGTGGCCCCGGTGACCTGGGCGAGGGCCGCCGCGCGGTCGACCCGCTCGAGGCCGAGCGCCGCCGCCGCGACGAGTTCGGGGCTGTCCGCCGCCACGGCCGGCGACCACACCACCGCGTCCACCCCGGCCAGGTGGGACGGGTCGTGGCCGAGCGAGACGGCGATCCGGCGAGCGGCGAGCTCCTCGAGCACCGCGGACGGCGCCACGTCGCATCCGCTCACCCTCGCGCCGCGTTCGGCCAGCCAGAGGGCCAGGCCGCTCATGCCCGCCCCGCCCACGCCCATCACGTGCACCCGCCGGCCCACTGCGACGAGGCTCACCGTGACACCCCCTCCACCACCTCGGCGATGGCGGAGGCCGCGTCCGGGCGACCGAGCGCGGCGAGCGCACTCGACATCGCCGCGCGCGTCGACGCTTCTCCGAGCGACTCGAGCGCGGCGGCCAGGCTCTGCGCGTCGCACGACGCGTCGTCGATGACCACCACGCCGCCGACGGCGGCGAGGGCCTCGGCGTTGCGGCGCTGGTGGTCGCCCGGTGCGCCGGGCAGCGGCACCACGACGGCGGGGATCGCGAGACGGGTCAACTCGGCGACGGTGACCGCCCCCGACCGACAGATCGCGACGTCGCAGACGGCCCACAGTTCAGCCATGTCGGCGAAGGCCACCACCCGGTAGTCGAGGTCGCCCCCGACCCGGCGCCCGAGCACGTGCTCGTAGTCGCGCTGACCGGTGACGTGCAGGATCGTCCGGTCGCGTCGCGACGCCCACCGGGCGGCGAGGTCGGCCACGGCGTCGTTCACCCGGCGCGAGCCGAGGGACCCGGTCATCACCACCACGACGAGCCGATCCGGCTCGATCGGGGGGACGGCCGCCGCGCGCGACGCCGCGCGCGCGGCGTCGCTGCGGTCGACGGCCTCGATCGCCGCGCGCAGGGGGGTCCCGGTCACCACCTCGTCGTCCGCCGGGGGTCCGAAGGCGACGCAGCGACGCGCGGCCGCCCGCCGGAAGACGCGGTGGACGGCGCCCGGCACGGCGTCGAAGTCGACCAGGACGAGTGGCACCCGCCACACCACGGCCGCCGCGCAGGTCGCGAACGAGGCGTAGCCGCCGACCGAGACGACGCACCGGGGTCGCCACCGGCCCACCAGCGCGACGGCCGTCACGAGGGCCGCCACGAGCCCGAGGGCCGCGAGCGCGCTCACGGCGAGGTCGTAGGGGCGTAGCGAACGGCGCAAGCCGCGGCCCGGCAGCAGCGTCAGGGCGACCGGCCCTTCGCCGAGCAGTCGGCCCTCTTGGCCCCTGCGGCTGCCGACGTAGCGAATCTCCCCGGGGGCGAGCCCTCGGGCGCGCAACGCCTCGGCGATGGCCTCCATGGGAAAGACGTGGCCCCCGGTCCCGCCGCCCGTGACGATGACGGGACCGCGCATCACCCCTCCGGTCTATAGCGACGCGGCGCCGGCGCGTGCGGCGGGCGGACGACCCCGCGCCGGGACCCGCTCGCGGGCGCCCGGCGCGCGGGCGCGGCGCGCCGGGGGGACGGGGCCACCCGAGGACGAGACGGGGCGCCCGTCGGCCGGTGCACGCGGCCCCGGGGCCCCGCCGACTCGGCGACGACCAGGTCGGGCGCCCGCGAGCGGTCGTGGGCCACGTTGTAGAGGAGGCCGACCGCGAAGAGCTCCACGATGAGCGCGGTGCCCCCGTAGGAGAAGAACGGCAGGGGGACTCCGGTAACCGCCCACCACCCGACCACGGAGGCGACGTTGATGACGGCCTCCACCATGATCCAGGTGGTGATCCCCACGACGATGAGCCGGTAGGTCCCGTGCGGGCTGCGCTGGGCGATGCGCACCGCCGTCACCAGGAAGGCGACGAAGAGAGCGAGGACGCACAGGGTGCCGACCAGCCCGAGCTCCTCGCCGATCACGGTGAAGATGAAGTCGGTGTGCGCGTTGGGCAAGAGCCCGTACTTCTCGCGACTGTGTCCGAGCCCGAGACCCGTGAGGCCACCGGCCCCGAGGCCGATCTTCGACTGGAAGAGCTGGTAGCCGCTCGTCAGCAGGTTCGCGTTCGGATGCAAGAAGGCGGTCAAGCGCTGGGCTGAGTAGGGCTTGATCTTCATGAAGAGAACGAAGCCCGCCACGCCGACCACGCCGACGGCGACAAAGAAGCGACGCGGCAGGCCGACCATCCACAACATCACCAACGCGAGGCAGAAGACCACCGACGCCGTCCCGAGGTCCGGTTCGGCGACGACGAGGAGGCCACCGACCAGGATCGGCCAGCTGAGCACGAGCACCCGTCGCCAGTCACCCAACTCACGGTGGTGACGTTCGATCAGCCAGGCGACGAAGAGGATGGTGAAGAGCTTGAAGAGCTCCGAGGGCTGCAGCTGGATCACCTTGAGGTTGAGCCACCGGGTGCCGCCGTTGGACGACGTGCCGACCAGGCGCACCGCCACGAGCAGACCCACCCCGACGTAGGCGAGGGCCGGCGCGCTCCTCACCAGCCGGTCGAGTCGGACCCGCGCGGCGAGGTAGAACGCGACCACGCCGAGCGCGAGGTAGGCGACGTCACGCACCATGATCGAGAAGACCGACGTCCCCGCCGCAGCGGCCTCGCCCTCACTGGCCGAGGCCACGAAGACCGTGCCCAAGGTGACCATCGCCGCCGTGATTCCCAGGAGCGTGCGCCCGAGCGCGCCACCGCGCTCGAACGGCTTGAGGAAGCGACCCTCGGACATCAGACCACCTTGGCGATCTTGAGGAAGTCACCGTAGAAGATCCCGAGGCCGAGCATCGCGAGCAGACCGGCCAGAATCCAGAAGCGGATGATGACCGTCGTCTCCGGCCACCCCTTCATCTCGAAGTGATGGTGGAACGGCGCGATCTTGAAGATGCGTCGGCCGAAGACGCGGAAGCTGACCACCTGCAGGATCACCGACAGGGTCTCCGCGACGAAGAGACCGCCGATGACGATCAGCAACAGGTCGAGGTTCATGAGCAGGCAGAGGGCGCCGAGCCCGGTCCCGATGGCCAGCGATCCGGTGTCGCCCATGATGATCCGCGCCGGCGCCGCGTTCCACCAGAGGAAGCCGAGGCACGCACCCACGAGGGCCACCGCCACCAGGCCCAGGTCGAGCGCCGCGTGGAGTCGGTAGATGCTGTAGTGACGGAACTGCCAGTAACCGATGATCGCGAGGACGCCGAAGCAGAACGTCGCCGCACCGGCCGCGAGACCGTCGAGCCCGTCGGTGAGGTTCACCGCGTTCGACGTCCCCACCACGACAAAGACCGCGAGCACGAACCACCCCACGGCGCTGAGCCCCCAGCCCGGCAGGGAGAAGCGCGTGAACGAGAGATCCGTCGACGTGTGCACCCAGGTCAGCGCCAGCACGGCGAAGACCCCGGCGATGACCAGCTGGCCGGCAAATTTGCCGCGCTTGTTGAGGCCCAGGTTGCGCGCGTTGCGCACCCCGATGAGGTCGTCGAGGAATCCCAGTGCGCCCGAGGCCACGATGACCGCGAGCGCGAGGAAGCCGGCCCGCGAGAAGGTGATGGCCGTGCCGACGTGACCCATGACGTAGCCGACGGCCGTGGCGCCGACGATCACCACGCCCCCCATCGTCGGCGTGCCCGCCTTGTGCTGGTGGGTGGCCAGGTCCTCGAGGATGCGCTGGCCGATCGCGCGCGCGCGCAGAGAACGGATCCATAGGGGCGTCACGAGCAGCGCGAGGAGGAAGGCCACTCCCCCGGCCTCCATCAGGCTCAGCATCCACTCACCTCACGTACTCTCGGGCGACCTCGCGGTCGTCGAAGGGGACGACCGAGTCGCCCACGGTCTGGGTGGTCTCGTGTCCCTTGCCAGCCACCACGACGACGTCACCCGGACCGGCGGCCTCGATCGCCGCGGCGATGGCCCGACGCCGATCCACCTCGCGCACGAGGACGGCACCGGAGCCGATTCCCGCCGCCACGTCGTCCATGATGGC
>JAKCEK010000126.1 GCA_021838005.1 Actinomycetes bacterium | reverse complement strand
GGGGCCGACCATCTCGTTCTTCGCCGCTGAGATGTTCGCCGCGACGCTGCGCGGGGCGAGCCGCTTGGTGTCCAGGCCCCGCTCGCGCATGATGAGCTCGACGGCCGTCTGAGCGTCGCCGGCGTCGTAGATCGTGAACCCCCGCTCGTAGCCGAGCACGTCGGCGTGGCCGCGCAGCATGCGCAGGCAGGCCGAGTGGAAGGTCGAGACCCACATCCGCTCGACGTCGGCGCCGACCAGGGCGACCACGCGACGGCGCATCTCGTCGGCGGCCTTGTTGGTGAAGGTGATCGCCATGACCTGGTGGGGCTCGGCGTCGCCGGTGGCGAGCAGGTGGGCGATGCGTCGGGTGAGCACCCGGGTCTTGCCCGAGCCGGCCCCCGCGATGACAAGGAGCGGCCCGCCGCGATGGGTCACGGCGGCGCGCTGGGGCGCGGTCAGCCCCTCGAGGAGCGCCACCGGGTCGGGACGACCCTCCGGCGTCGGATCGCCCCACAGCCCGGCCTCGGTGATCCGCCCGGCGCTCACTCCCACTCGATCGTGCCCGGCGGCTTGCTCGTCACGTCGAGCGCCACGCGGTTGACGCCCTCGACCTCGCGGATGAGCCGGTTGGCGATCCGCTCGACGAGGTCGTAGGGCAGGCGGGCCCAGTCGGCGGTCATCGCGTCGTCACTCGTGACGGCGCGGATCACGATCGGGTACGCGTAGGTCCGCCCGTCGCCCATCACCCCGACCGTGCGCACGGCGGGCAGCACCGCGAAGCTCTGCCACAGGTCCCGGTACAGTCCGGCGCGACGGATCTCGTCGACGACGACGTGGTCGGCCGCGCGCAGGATCTCGGCCCTCTCGCGCGTGACCTCGCCGACGATGCGCACCGCGAGGCCCGGACCCGGGAAGGGCTGACGCCAGACGATCTCCTCGGGCAGTCCGAGCTCCTCGCCGACCCGACGCACCTCGTCTTTGAAGAGGAGCCGCAGCGGCTCGACGAGCTCGAAGGCCAGGTCCTCGGGCAGCCCGCCGACGTTGTGGTGACTCTTGATGTTGGCGGCGTGGCCCGAGCCCGACTCGATCACGTCGGGGTACAGAGTCCCTTGGACCAAGAAGCGCACGTCCTCGCCGGCGGCGAGCTCGCGGGCCACGGCCTCGAACTCGCGGATGAAGAGCTCACCGATGATCTTGCGCTTGCGCTCGGGGTCGGTGACGCCCGCCAGGGCGTCGAAGAACCGGTCCTGGGCCTTGACGTGGACGAGCTCGACGCCGAACTGGCGGGTGAAGGTCTCGTCGATCTGCTCGCCCTCGTTGAGCCGCATGAGGCCGGTGTCGACGAAGACGCAGGTGAGCTGGCGGCCGACGGCCTTGGTAACGAGCGCGGCCGCCACGGCCGAGTCGACCCCGCCCGAGAGCGCGCAGAGCACGCGCTGCGCGCCCACCTGGGCCCGGATGCGCGCGACCTGGTCGTCGATGATCGAGGCGTTCGTCCACGACGGGGCGAGACCGGCGAGGTGGTGGAGGAAGTGGGCCAGCTGCTCCTGGCCCCGCTCGGTGTGGGCCACCTCGGGGTGGTACTGGGTGGCGTAGAGCCGCCGGGCCGGGTCCTCCATCACGGCGACGGGCACGTCGGTGGTGCTGGCGGTGACGGCGAAGCCCTCGGGGGCCTCGACGATCGAGTCACCGTGGCTCATCCAGCAGGTCGTCGCCTCGGGCAGCCCGGCGAGCAGGGCGGAGGTGGCTCCGGTGCGCGCGAGGGCGGTCCGGCCGTACTCGCGCACCCCCGTGCGCGCGACGCGCCCGCCGAGGAGCTGGGCCATGACCTGGGCGCCGTAGCAGATCCCGAGGGTCGGCACGCCCAGGGTGAGCAGCGCGGGGTCCATGCTCGGCGCGCCCTCCTCGTAGACCGAGGCCGGCCCCCCCGAGAGGATGAGCGCGGCGGGATCCTTCGCGCGCACCTCGTCGGCCGTGATCGTGTGAGGGACGATCTCGGAGTAGACGTGGGCCTCGCGGACCCGACGGGCTATGAGCTGGGCGTACTGGGCGCCGAAGTCGACGACGAGGACCGGGCGGGTCAATGCCCCATGCCCACGCCCTGGGAGCGCTGGAGCGCCTTGCCCTCGGTCTGCAGGGCCGGGGCCAGCATGATCTCGGCCTTCTGGAACTCCTTCAGGGTCTCGTAGCCGCACGTGGCCATCGAGGTGCGCAGCGCCCCCATCAAGTTGAGACGGCCGTCGTTCTCGTGGGCCGGGCCGAGCAGGATCTCGCGCAGGGTCCCGCGGACCTGGGTGCGCACGCGCGTGCCGCGCGGCAGCGTCGGGTGGAAGGTCGCCATGCCCCAGTGGTAGCCGCGGGCGGGGGCCTCGACGGCGCTGGTGAGCGGCGAGCCGATCATCACGGCGTCGGCGCCGCAGGCGATGGCCTTGGCGATGTCGCCGCCCTTGCTCATGCCGCCATCGGCGATGACGTGGACGTAGACGCCGGTCTCGTCGAGGTGGCGCATCCGCGCCCCGGCGACGTCGGCGATGGCCGTCGCCTGGGGTACCCCGATGCCGAGCACCCCGCGGCTGGTGCAGGCGTTGCCCGGCCCGACCCCCACGAGCACCCCAGCCGCACCGGTGCGCATCAGGTGCAGGGCGGCCTGGTAGCTGGCGCAGCCCCCCACGATCACCGGGATCTCGAAGTCGCGGATGAACTTCTTGAGATTCAGGGGCTCGCCGCTCTTCGAGACGTGCTCGGCCGAGACGACGGTGCCCTGGATCACCAGGATGTCGAGGCCCGCGTCGATGATCGTCTTGGCCATCCAGGCGGTGCGCGCGGGGGTGACCGAGGCCGAGGTCACGATGCCGGCCTCTTTGAGCTGACGGATCCGCTCGGCGACCAGCTCGAGCTTCACGGGCTCGAGGTACATCTGCTGCATGCGGGCGGTGGCCTTGTCGTCCTCGAGCTCGGCGATCTCTTCGAAGAGGGGAGTCGGGTCCTCGTAGCGGGTCCACAAGCCCTCGAGGTTCAAGACCCCGAGCCCGCCGAGGCGACCGAGCTCGATCGCCGTCGAGGGCGAGATCGCCCCGTCCATCGCCGAGCCGAGCACCGGGATCTCGAACTTGTAGGCGTCGATCTGCCAGGAGATGTCGACGTCCTCGGGGTCGCGCGTGCGCCGACTGGGCACGATCGCGATGTCGTCGAAGCCGTAGGCCTGACGCGCCGTCTTGAAGATGCCGATCTCCACTTCCGCCATGGGTCCTCCGCCTTTGTGGATGGGGGCGTGAGTCCAATCTACCCGCCGGTCCGAGCGGGACGGCCGAGCTCAGGGCTCGTCGACGACCATCGTGAGCAGCTCGGTCAGGACCCGAGCGGTCGCGCCCCACAGCAGGTCGCCGGGCACCCGGTAGAAGTAGATCGGGTGGAAGCCCTCGTCGTCGGGGCCCGCCAGACCCTCGCGACGCCAGCGCTCCTCTAAGAACGCGCCCTCGGCGAGCAGGTCGCACAGGGCCACCGTGAAGACCCGCTCGACCTCGTCGGGCTGGGCCTCGAGCGACGGCCGGGTCGCGAGGGCGCCCACCACGGGCACGATCGCCCGGGGGGCGACGGGGGTGGACAGGGGCGCGAGCCAGCCCAGGGGGCGCACCGCCGCCGGGTCGAGCCCGACCTCCTCTCTCGCCTCGCGCAGCGCCGTCTCCCAGGGCGACTCCGCGGCCTCGCGGCGCCCGCCGGGCAGCGCCACCTCGCCGCGGTGGGCTCGCAGGGTCCGGGACCGACGGGTGAGAACGACCCGGGCCTCGCCGCCCTCGTCGAACAGCGCGACGAGCACCGACGCCCCGGGCCCGACCTCGCGCGGGTCACCGAGGGGTGGGGCGAGCTCGGGCGGCGGGCCCGCCTGGCCCCGGCGGGCGAGCGCCCGGGCCACCCGCTCGACCGTGAGGCCCCGTCGGGCCGCCGGCTCGAGGTGGGCCCACGGGGCGCGCGCCCCCGGGCGGACCTCGTCGGGCTCGGGGATCACCTGGGGGTACTCGTGGCCCGGGAAGCGGTGACGTTCGCCTCTCGCCCGACCCGCCATGTCACCCCTAGACTTCATCTTCCTCCCGCCACCGTACCGGTCCGTCCCCCCGAAAAGGTCCCGTGAAGAACCTTGCCCGCCTCTGTGTTCGCCATCGCTGGATCGTCCTGCTCGTCTGGGTCCTGCTCTTTCTCGGGACCAACGCCGCGGCCCGCGCGGAGGGCTCGGCCTACGCCAACACCTTCAGCCTGCCCGGGACCAACTCGACCCACGCCTACGACCTGTTGAAGTCGGCCTTCCCCGGCCAGGCGGGCGACACCGACCAGATCGTCATCCACGCGACGAGCGGCACCGTCGCGTCCCACGAGCGCACCATCCAGGCCGCCCTCGCCGCCGTCGCCCGCCAGCCCGTCGTGGCGAGCGTCGTCTCGCCTTTCTGCTCAGCCCCCTTCGCGAGCGAGCGGCTCCCGAGCGGGGCGTGCGCCGGCGCGACCCAGGTCTCCAAGGACGGCGCCGTCGCCTACGCCGTCGTCCACTTCGCCCTGCCCGGGTTCAAGCTGCGCACCCCCCAGATCCAGGCCGTCGAGACCCAGGCCCTCACGATGGGGTCGCCCGACCTCGGGGTCTACTTCGGCGGCAACGCCTTTGGCCAGCTCTCCTCGCCCTCGTCGAGCAAGGGCGAGGTCGTCGGGCTCCTGCTCACCGCCGTCGTCCTGGTGCTCGCCTTCGGCTCCTTCCTCGCGATGCTGCTCCCCCTCGGGATCGCGCTCTTCGCCCTCGGGGTCGCGCTCGCCGGCGGCGAGCTGCTGAGCCACGCCATCGCGATCGCCCAGTTCGCCCCGATCCTGGGCTCGCTCATCGGCCTCGGCGTGGGCATCGACTACGCCCTCTTCATCATCACCCGCACGCGCCAGGAGTTCAAGCGCGGCGCCACATCTGAGGAGGCGATCGTGACCGCGATCAACACCTCGGGCCGAGCGGTGCTCTTCGCCGGCTCCACGGTGTGCATCGCCCTGCTGGGCATGCTGGTGCTGCGCCTCTCGTTCTTGAACGGCGTCGCGGTCAGCGCCACCCTCGCGGTGCTCGTGACGATGCTCGCCTCCGTGACCCTGCTGCCGGCCCTCGTCGCCCTCATCGGGCCCCGGGTCCTCAGCCGACGCGAGCGCGCGCGCCTCGCCGAGCACGGCCCCGAGCCGGTGCTGCCGAGCGGGCCCTGGCAGCGCTGGGCCCGGTTCGTCTCGAACCACCCCCGGACCCTGAGCGCCCTGGCCCTGGTCGTGATCGCGCTCTTCGTCGTGCCCTTCTTCTCGCTGCGCCTGGGCAGCTCGGACCAGGGCAACGACCCGGTGGGCTCGACCACCCGCCAGGCCTACGACCTGCTGGCGC
>JAKCEK010000125.1 GCA_021838005.1 Actinomycetes bacterium | reverse complement strand
AGGGGCGACGCCTCGGTCCACCACGCAGCGAGGTCCTCGGGCGAGGTGAGGGCCTGCGCGAGTCGCTCGGGCTCGAGCAGGCGGGCCGCGGCCGGGTCGACCCCAGCGAGCGCCCGGAGCCGTGCGAAGCTCGAGAAGTCAAGGGGCGGCCGCGGCGCCTCGACGGCGGTCGCGGGATCGGCGAGCCCCGTGGGCCGGCCGTCGGCCGCGGCCAGCAGGACCGCGAGGACCTGCTCACTCGCGCTCTCGGTCATGGTGACGAGGGCGCGACCCACCGAGTCACTGTGACCGGCGCCGTGCACGCGCGAGAGGGCCGCACCGACTCGGGCGATCACCTCGAAGAGGTCTCGCGCGACGAGCCGGGCGCGCGCGAGGTCGTCGTCGCTCGTGTCCACCGCGGCCTTGGTGAAGTCGAGTTCCCCCTCACCGACGAGCCCGGCCAGGGGACCCACGAGGGCCCCGGGCTCGCCCGCGGGGGCGCCTCCGCCGAGCTCGAGCTCGACGAGGAGCCGGGAGAAGGCGAGGTAGGTGGCCGCGCCACGCTCGAGGGCGCGCCGGCCGCTCGAGACCGCCGAGCCCTTCTTCAGGTGGCGGAAGAAGACGTCCTCGAGGACGTCGCGCTCTCGCGCCACCGGTTCGTCGACCTCGTCGCCGCCGACGAGGTCGTCCCAGCGGGCCGCCCGACGTTCGAGGTAGGAGCGCACGAGGAGGCGCTCGACCGCGAAGCCCTCCCACCACAGCCGCCACGCCAGCTCGTCGAACTGGCGGGTCGTCGCGCGCAACTCGGCGATGCGGGCCACGCGCTCGGCCGTGCCCGGCGGGAAGGCGCCGCCGGTCGGGGCCGGCACCAGGCGCCGCCGGTGCAGCCGGTCGAGCTGCTCGAGGGAGATCGCGTGACCGAGGGCGCGGACGTACTCGACAATCTGGTGCGGGTCCTCGCCGGGCCCGGCGAACGGACCGGTGGGCACGTACCGAGGGTATCCCTCCCACCCGCGCCCCGGGGGGACGGACCGGCGGGGCGCTTGTTCGAGCCGCGGATGGCACCTACACTTCGCTCGATCGTGAAGGGGGTTCGCGTGGGTCCTCACCGGGCGGCGCGCCTCGTCGGCCCGACGGTCGCCGCCGTCCTCGTCCTCGTCCTCGCCGCCGCTCCCCCGGCGTCGGCGAGCGGGTCGTGGCGCGCGATCGCCGAGCTCGGCCTCACCGAGCCGGGTCGGGTCGCCTGCTCCTCGTCCACGTGCCTCGCGCTCGCCAACGCGTCGATCGACGAGGCCGGTGCGACGGGCGCCTGGAAGACCCTCTACACGGTGAAGGGCTCGGGCACCTCGAGCACGTCCTTCTCCGACGTCGCGTGCGACGGCCCGCTCTGCGTCGCCGTCGCCAACTCGAGCGGGACCCTGCGGGGCCACAGCGTGACCGGCCCCGACGCGTTCGTGACGACGACCGGCGGCCGGCACTGGGGCACCCACGCGCTCACGAAGGTCCGGGGGGCGACCTCGACCCAGGTCCTCGACGTCGCCTGCGGCGGCCCGCGGTCGTGCCTGGCCGTGGGCTACTACGACGGCCCGACGAGCTCGGGCGGGGTGGCCTGGTCGACCGACGACGCCGGGGCGACCTGGTCGGGCCAACTCCTGCCGAGCGGCGTCGTCGGCGGGCCGCTCGCCTGTTCGGGCGCGCAGCAGTGCGTGATGGCGAGCGGCGCGATCGAGGTGACCACGACGGGCCCCGGGGGCTTCCGGGCGGTCACCACGCCCCACCCGTGGGGGTCGCGCACCCCGGCCTTCCAGAGCGTGGCGTGCGCGGGCCGGTCCGCGTGCGTCGTGGCCGGCTACGCGACGCCCTCGGGCCAACCGTGCCGGTCCCGCTCGTGTCTCGCGGTGCTGCTCGCCTCGCCCGACGGGCGCCACTGGAGTGCCGTCGCCCTCCCGCGCTCGCTGTCGGGTCAGCTCGTCCAGGTGAGCTGCGCGTCGGCGACGAGGTGCGTGGCCGTCGGCGACGCGCCGAGCTCGGACCCCCTGGGCGGGACGAGCCTCGCGGTGCGCGGCGCGATCGGCTCGCCCTGGTCGGCGCTGGCCCTCCCGCGACCCACCACGGGCGAGTGGATCGGCGCCTCCGGTGTCGGCTGCACCACCGACGGACGGTGCCGCACCGGCGACCTCTACGACCACCGCGGCGGCCAGAACTTCCCCTACACGATGGCCGGTCCCGCGTGAGCCACCGCACGCGCTCGCGCCCGGTCGCCGTCCTCGTGGCGGGCGCCGCGGCGGCGCTCACGCTGGGCGCCCCGGTCGGAGCGGCGCGGATCGCCCACGCGATCCCGTCGTGCCTGCGTGGCACGTGGCGCGAAGTCGGCGAGGTCGAGCCAGACAGCTACCAGGGCCACCCCTTCACCCTGCGCGGCGACGCCGGTCGCACCCTCACCTTCTCCGGTGCGGGACGCGAGGTCGCGAACTACGCCCACGCCACGGTGCTACGCGGCGTCGTGCAGGGGCGGCCCTACGTGGTGGCGCTGCGCGGAGCGATCGCCTACACCGTCGCCGTGCACGCGAGCACGATGGACTTCCTCACGACGCGCCCCGAGTCCCTGCGCGTCACCGCGACGTTCGCCGGGCACGTCGTGCGCCTGGCCGCGCCGACCTCGACGCCGCCGGTGACCTTCACCTGCTCGGCCCGGCGCCTCGTCCAGTCGGGCGGCGGCTACCGCGGGACCTTCGTGCGCGTGGGCTGATCAGTCGGCGTAGGCGCCGCTCGTCGTGCGGGCCACCGCCTCCACCGCGCCGGCCACCGCCGCGACGACGGCCGGGTTGAAGACCGTGGGCACGATGTAGTCGGCCGAGAGCTCGCTCTCGCTCACCACCTCGGCGATGGCCCGGCCCGCGGCGACCTCGACGGCCTCGGTGACCCGGGTCGCCCCGGCGTCGAGCAGGCCGCGGAAGATGCCCGGGAACGCCAGCACGTTGTTGATCTGGTTCGGCTCGTCGCTTCGCCCGGTCGCCACGACCCGCGCGTGGCGCCGGGCTATCGACGGGTCGATCTCGGGGTCGGGGTTCGCCAGGGCGAAGACGATGGCGTCGTCGGCCATGAGCTCGAGGTGCTCCTCACCGATCACGTTCGGGCCCGAGACGCCGATGAAGACGTCGGCGCCGCGCATCGCCTCGCGCAGGTCGCCGCGACGCCCCTCGACGTTGGTGTGCTCGGCGACCCAGCGCCGCTCCTGGTCGAGGGTGGCGTCGGCCGCATCGAGGATGCCGTGGTGGTTGAGGGTCACGACGTCGCCCACCCCCTCGGCGAGCAGGAGCCGGGTGATCGCCACGCCCGCCGCGCCGATGCCCACGATCGCCACGCGCACCTGGTCGAGTGGCTTGCCCACGACCTTGAGGGCGTTGAGGAGGGCGGCGTAGACGACGGTCGCCGTGCCGTGCTGGTCGTCGTGGAAGACCGGGATGTCCAGCAGGTCACGCAGCCGCCGCTCGATCTCGAAGCAACGCGGGGCGGCGATGTCCTCGAGGTTGATCCCGCCGTAGACCGGGGCGATCGCCTGGACGATTCCCACGATCTCGTCGACGTCCTGGGTGGCGAGACAGACCGGCCACGCGTCGATGCCCGCGAAGCGCTTGAAGAGGAGGGACTTGCCCTCCATCACCGGCAGGGCCGCCTCGGGGCCGATGTTGCCGAGCCCGAGCACGGCCGACCCGTCGGTGACCACGGCGACGGCGTTGCGCTTGATGGTGAACTTGCGCGCGAGGGCGTGGTCCTTCGCGATCGCGCTGCAGATCCGCGCGACCCCCGGCGTGTAGGCCATCGAGAGGTCGTCGCGGGTCTTGAGGGGCACCTTGGCCTCGGTCCCGATCGTGCCGCCCAGGTGCAGCAGGAAGGTCCGGTCGCTCACCGCGTGGACGTGCGCCCCGTCGACCCCGTCGACCGCCCCGCGCAGCACCTCGGCGTGCCCCTCGTCGCTCGCGTTGCAGGTGACGTCGATCACCGTATGGCCCGCGATCGGCTCGACCACGTCGAGGGCCGTCACCAGCCCGCCGGCGGCGCTCACCGCCGTGGCGACGGCGGGGATCGCCGAGGTGTTGGTGAGGATCACCCGCATGGTGATCGAGTAGGAGGCGCTGGGGAAACTCATGGTGGTCCTTTCCGAACCCGTCGGTACCGCCCCCCACGCGAATCCTAAACCCGACGGCATCGGGACCCGGGAGCGAACGGGTCCGCCGCGACGCGCTGTAGGGTCGCGGTGAGAAGGAGGCGCGATGCCCGACGACACGCCCCGCTACGGCCAGCCCGGGGGGTCGAGCTTTCCCTTGACGACGGCCTTCACCTTCGCCGAGCACGAGATCGCCCGCACCCTCGGCACCGTCTTCGGGGTCGTCGTGCGCTCAATCGGGGTGGCCCGCGGCATCGGCGCCGGCCTCAAGGCGCTGGCCGGCGGCGAGGTCGGCCAGCTCACCGCACTGGTCGAGGACACCCGGCGCCACGCCCTCGACCGGTTGATCGAGAACGCCCAGCTCCTCGGGGCGCAGGGCCTCGTGGGGGTACGCTTCGACTCCTCGGACATGGGCAACGGACTGACCGAGGTCGTCGCCTACGCCACGGCGGTCACGTTCTCGGCCTGATGTTCGCGCTCGTCGTCCTCGCCGCCCTCGCGGTCTTCGCGATCGTGAGCCTCTTCACGCGCCGTCACGGGGAGACGACCCGTCCCGACCCGACCTGGCGCTCGACCGACGAGGTCTTCAAGGACCCCTCGACGGGGCGCACGATGCGGGTCTGGCTCGACGCGAAGGACGAGCGCCACTACGTGCCCGATGGGCGCTAGCACCCTCGGTCAGTACTCGGCCCAGAGCCGCCGGGCCGAGCCGTCGACCGTGAGGCGCCCCCCGTAGGGCACGACGACCTGGGGGTCGGTGTGCCCGAGGTCGGGCCCGATCACGGCCGGCGTCGTGGGCGCGTACTCGTCGAGGGCCCGCACCACCGCGTCGACCTGAGCGTCGCGGTAGGCGCGGGACTCCTCGGGGCTGAGGGGGAACTGGGGTGACCACGCCTTGGCCTTGGCCACGACCACGGCACCGGCGACCCCGAGGATCCCGCGCTCGCCGAGGGTGCGCAGCATCCGGTAGACCTCTCGCGCCGGGGGCATCTCCTCGGAGGTCTCGAGCATCAGCACGACCCCGCGGTACGCCTCGACCGGGCGAACCCACCGCCCGGTCGCGAGGATCCACTGCAGCACCTCGAGGTTGCCGCCCCACGACGGGCCGGTGACGACCCGCTCGGCGCCGCGCCAGAGCCAGCCGGGCTCGTCGAACTGCTCGAGCTCGACCTCGAGGGTGGCGAGGTCCGCCCAGTCGGGCTGACGGTCGCTGAAGCTCCCCAGGGGCTAGCTAGGGGCCCGTTCGCGCG
>JAKCEK010000124.1 GCA_021838005.1 Actinomycetes bacterium | reverse complement strand
GGCCGGGTGCTCTCCGACGGCGTGGCGGCGGCGGCTCCGGTGCCCACCAACGTCGCGAGTCCGACGCTCACCCAGGTGGCCGGGGTGGGCCAGCCGACCTACACCTTCAAAGAGGGTCAGGAGTTCACCATCGCCCTCGACGGGGTGGGCTGGACCGAGATCGACAACACCCTCGCCGTCGACTACGACAACAGCCTGGTCGGGTACGGGTGCGGCTTCAACTCCAACGGCTACACGGCGATCCACCTCTACGCGACCGGGGGGCCGGGGGTGCACCTCATCGACCTCTACCCCGAGCTCTACACGCTGAACCCCAACTTCGCGACGACGGTCTACGGCATGCTGCCGGTGCTCACCTACGCCCGCGACTTCCCGGGCCTCGCCCTGGGCTACCAGGTGCCGGCCTTTCGCTTCGCGATCCGGATCGTCAAGTAGCCGGACCTCGCCCGACGCCTCGCCGGCCCTCCTTCCCCGGGTCCGGCGGGACGTCGGGCCCGCCCGCTCGCCCGTAGGCGCGCCGTCCTAGGAGCCCGAGGGCACTCGGCAGGAGAACCCCGCGCACCAGCACGACGTCGACCAGCACGCCCGCGGCGAGGCCGAGGCCCAACTCACGCAGCCCCGCGACGCGGCCGATCACGAGCCCGGCGAGCGCCCCGACCATGACGAGCGCCGCGGCGCTCACGACGCCCCCCGTGCGCTCGAGGGCGCCCACCACGGCGCCGTCGGGGTCGCCGTGGCGGCGGTACGCCTCGCGCACCCGCGCGAGGATGAAGACCTGGTAGTCGGTGGAGAGCCCGAGTAGGAGGGCGAAGAGGAAGGCGGGCACCCACCCCTCGACTTGAGCCGTGGCCGCCGGCGAGGCCACGCACGCGCCCAGGCCGAGGCGTACCGCCGCGACGGTGATCCCCAGGGCGGCCGCCTGGCTGAGGAGGGCGAGTGCGCCGGAGAGCAGGGCGAGGACCCACGACGACAGGGCCAGTCCGACCAAGAGCGAGGTGACGACGAGCGCGGCCAGCGCGAAGAGGGGCGCCGAGGAGTAGACGCGCGTGAGGAAGTCCACCCCTTGGGCGGGCGCCCCGCCGACTAGGACCGTGGTGCCCGCCGGGAAGTGGGCGGCGGGCACGAGGCGGTCGCGCACGCGCGCGACGAGCGCCTGGGCGTCGGGTGAGCCGAAGGCGTCGCGCGCGACGACGTCGATCTGGGCGTAGCGCCCGGATCCGGCGACGAACGGCGCGGCGGTGCCGACGGCGGCTATCTCGACCTCGCGGTCGCGCGAGAGCGTGGTCGCCAGACGCGCTCGCGCGGCGGCCTCGCCGGGCGCGCCGACGCCGCCGGCGCGGTGGGTGTCGATCACCACGGTGAGGGGCGTCGCGACCCCGGGACCGAGTTTCGAGCTCACGAGGTCGAGGGCCCGCACCGAGGGCATGGACCGGGGTAGTGAGGCGAGGGTCAGGGGCGTGAGGCGCAACCCCACGAGGGGGCTCGCGAGGACGAGGAGGAGGACGAGCGACCCCACGAGGGCGACGCGGGGTCGGGCGAGCACGACGCGAGCCCACCGGGCCCACGCGACCGCGCTCGCCCGCGCCGGGCGGGCGCGGCGGGCGGTCGGCCCGAGCAGGGAGAGCAGCGCCGGGGCGAGGCTCAGCGCCGAGGCCACGGCGGCCAGGGCGACGACCAGCCCGGCGATCCCGAGTGAGCGGACGAAGGCGACCGGCTCTAACAACAGGGCCGCGAGCCCGGCCGCCACGACGAGCCCCGAGAGGACGACGGTTCGTCCGGCGGTGGCCATGGTCGCCACGAGCGCCGCGATGGGGTCGGGGCCACGGCTCGCCTCCTCGCGCAGGCGGTGCACCAGCAAGAGGGTGTAATCCACGGTGAGGCCGAGCCCGACGAGCTCCACGAGGTTGGGTGCGTAGAGCGAGATCGTGAGGTGTCGGGCGAGCACCTCGAGAGCCGCGAGGGACGCCCCGGTCGTGGCGAGGGCGATGAGCACGGGGACGAGCAGGGCCTCGCCGAACCCCAGGCTCAGAGCGAGGAGGAGGGCGGCCGCGACGAGCGCGACGACGAGACCCCGGGCGAGGTCCGCACGCAAGACGGGGCCGAGGTCGCTCTGGAGAGCCGGGGGACCGGTGAGAAGGGCCCCGGCGGGCCCGTCCGTGGCGAGACGGTGGCGCAGGGCGTCGGTGAGCCCGGCGGCTCTCGTGAGATCGAGCGGGGTGCTCACCACGGCGTACCAGAGCCCGGCGACGGACTGGCTCTCGACGACGCGGGCGTGGGCGATCCCGGCGAGAGCGCGGGAGAGCTCCGTACGAAGGACGCGTTGGCGGGCCGGGTCGAGGTGGCGGTCGGCCACGACCACGGTGAACGACCCGTCCGCGTTCTCGTCGAAGGCGTGCACCAGGATCGCGTTGGCCGCGAACGAGGCGGTGCCCGGGACGTCGAGGGACGTGGAGAGCCGGCTCGAGAGCGACGTCGCGCCGATCACCCCGAGGATCGCGACGCCGGCCCAGAGCACGAGGACGACCGAGCGGGTGCGCACCACGGCGCGGACCCAGCGCTCGGACACCGGCGCAGTGTACCGAGCGCTCGTCCGTCACCGAGGGGGTCCGATGGTCCCCGGACGGTCGACCGTCGCGCATCCACCCCTTCGCGCTACGGGGTCGTTAGCCTGGTGGGAGCGGAGTTCCGGAGGCGATCATGGGTGATCTTCACACCGCGGCCTCGACCCACTGGGCCGAGCGCTCGGGCCGTACGCGTCAGCCGGCGTCAGGGCCCTGTGGGTGCACCCGGCGCTCCTGCTGGCACCACAGTCAGTGCCGATCCTCGGGGGTCGTGCGCGTCTTCCGCTCGCCACAGCCCCATCGCGAGTTCCCCCCGTCGGTCATCTTGTGCCGGGAGTGCGCCGCACCGACCCAACGGACTCGCGTGGCCTGAGCCCCGGTGTCCCGCCGCGCTCCCGGCGCGAGGGCGTAGGTGGAATCCACGGCCGGGCCACCACGCCCATCTCGGGAATCGGGGGACCCCGGGGGACCCCCGGGGGGCGTCGCGGATGGGTGTCCCAGGACCGGATCCTCACGACGCTCCCGACAGGACGCCACCACGAGCGTCGCCCCACGTCCTCGAAGCGGCCAAGGGGGCCGGCCGCGGCGCCGGAGTCGACTCCGGGCGCCGCGCCGGGTAAGACCGCGGTCACGGTGTTCGCCCCCGCGGTGGTGGCCCACCCCTCGCGACGCGAGTCCGGCGCGTGCTCCCTGGTGACCGGGACTGTCCGCGGTTCGCTAGGTTGGCCGTCGTGCGCCACGCCGTCACCCCCCTCGCCGTCGTGCTGCTCCTCGGGATGGTCCTCGCTCAACCGGCGGGGGCCTCGGGCACGTCGACGACCTCGACGACGACCACCCAGCCCACGGCCACGACCACGCCGTCGCACGTCTACGTAGACCCGCTGACCGGTCTGGCCGACCCCCGCCACCTCACCCAGGACCGCTC
The DNA here is from genome assembly GCA_021838005.1 of Actinomycetes bacterium. Classification (GTDB taxonomy): domain Bacteria; phylum Actinomycetota; class Acidimicrobiia; order Acidimicrobiales; family RAAP-2; genus RAAP-2. Next base: position 1,969 of record JAKCEK010000124.1, on the reverse strand, counting down.
GGCCCTCACGATCAAGATCGACAACACCCCCCAGGCCATGCCCCAGTACGGGGTGCAAGAGGCCGACGTCGTCTACGAGGAGATCGTGGAGGGCGGCATCACCCGTCTCGCGGCGATCTTCGACTCCCAGTTGCCCTCGGTCGTGGGCCCGGTACGCTCGGTGCGGCGCACCGACCGCGAGATCGTCTTTCCCATCGGAGGAATCTTCGCCTTCAGCGGTGGAGCGGAGTACGCCCTGCGCAGCATCGCGACGGCTCCCGTCAAGCTCTACGACGAGTCCAACAGCGGCCCCGCGATGTTCCGCGACCCGAACCGGCCCGTGCCGCACAACCTGTTCGCCAACGCCGAGCTGCTGATGAAAAAGGACGGCGTGCCCCGGCCGACCCGACCACTCTTCACGTATCTGGCCGCGGGGCAGTTCGCCCACGGGCCGAAGGTGCGCTCGTTCACCGTCGGCTTCGAGGCCGGCTACGCCGTGACCTACACGTGGAACCCGAGCACGCGACGCTGGGATCGCTCGCTCTTCGGCTCGCTCGAGAAGTCGGCCAACGGCGTGCAGCTGGCGCCGAAGAACGTGATCGTGATGTCGGTGGACTACGTCGGGGGCGTCGGCGTGATCGACTCCTACGCCCAGATGATCGGCTCGGGCCCGGTCGAGGTCTTCACCGGGGGCGTCGTCCAGCACGGCCACTGGTCGCGCTCGAACCTCTACCACCGCACCGTCTTCACGAACGATCAGGGCACGGTCATCAAGCTCGCCCCGGGTCAGACCTGGGTGGAGCTTCTCGCGAACACCGAGCAGGTGACGATCGTCCCGGGTTGATCAGAGGCCGGTGCAGCCGGCCGCGCCGTCGATCGCCGGGTGGGCGTGGGGGCCCTGGGTTACTCGCACCGCGACCGCCGTCCCGGACCACGCGAGGGCGAACGACGGGCCCCCCGAGGGCCAGCGCTGCCCGCTCAGGGGTCCACCGGGCCCCGTGGCCCAGACGGTCCCGGCCGGCGGGAGGGCGCCGTGGAGGGACTCGAAGACGGCGACCGCCGACTCGATCGCCGCGACGTCGGCCACACATGCCGCGTGCGTGGCCGCGGACGGGACGCTCGCGAGGGCCGACGCCGCCGGGGCGGCGGTCCCGGTGGGCCGCGCGCCGGCGCTGGGGTGCGCGGGATTCCCCCCGATCGTCTGGGAGAGGACGATCGAGCCCAGGACGAGCACAATCACCACACCCGCGAACATGGAGACGACCGAGACGCCGGCCTCGCGCGGCTCGCTCACCGACGCCTCGCGTCGAGCCGGATGGTCAGGGGCTCGATCTCATCGACCAAGTGGCTGGCGGTCCAGGGGTCGTCAGCGAACGCCGCGATGAGCGCGTCGGCCGTCGCCGCCTCGCAGACGAGGACGACCCTCTCGCCGGCGCCGACGGGACCGCCCAGGACGATGACGCCCCGCTCGACCAGCTCGTCCATCACGCGCGCGTGCTCCTCCCACCGGCTCTGAGCCTCGACGGGGCGGGTGGGCTCCCACTGCGGACCCGCGCGACGGCGCGTGAGGAGGAAGGCCGACACGCACCCGGCTTAGCACGTCGCGCTCACGACGCGCCCGCAAGGGGGAAGGCCCGCTCCGCGTGGTACGGCGCGCCGGGTGCGCGACGGGTGAAGAGCACGAGAGCGCCGACGACGAAGGGCCGGTGCACCGAGGCCGGGATCTCCCTTTCGTCGACCTCGGGGAGCGCCCGGCGCCGCCGGGCCGCGGCCAGGGTGAGGTGCGCGGCGAAGGGCTGGGGGCGCGGCGCTAGCCCGAGGGTGTCCTCGAGCGCCGAGCGCAGAGCGAACACGCCGTCGCCCTCGACGGCGAGGTACCGGACGCGATCGTCGTAGGACGCCACGTCCCCCAGGCGCACGGCGAACGGCGCGATCCTGGACGTGGCCCGTGCGACCACCTCGGGCCACGCGTCGCCCGGGGGGATCTCCG
>JAKCEK010000123.1 GCA_021838005.1 Actinomycetes bacterium | reverse complement strand
CGGCGCCCACCAGGTCCGCGCTCTCGATGTGCTCTTTGGGGATCACGAGGTCGTGGACCGGCGCCTGGGGCGCGATGTCGGCGATGGCGATCGCCCGGTCGCTCTCGGCGACCACCGTCGCCGGGACCACGCCCGCGACGATGCCGCAGAAGACGCAGTCGCTCATCCACCCTCCTTTGCGCCCAGGCTAAACCCCGGCGACGCGCCCGCGAGCACGCACAGGGCCCCCGCGACGACCGCCGCCGTCTCGCTGCGCAGCACGGTGTCGCCGAGCGAGACCCGTCGGCGCTGGGCCGACCACTCCCCCGGCGCCCAGCCGCCCTCGGGTCCGACGGCGACCGCCCGCACGCCGCGCCAGTCCCGCGAGGCCGAGTCCGCGGGCTCGCAGACGGCCACGTCGCCGGGCACCTCGGCGGGGGTCGTGGGCTCGTCGACCACGAGGTCGTGGGTGCGCCGGCACTGACCGGCCGCCTCCTCGGCGACGCGCCGCCAGCGCGCCAGCACCTTGGCCCGGGCCTCGCCGGCAAAGCGCCAGGCGAGGTTCGCCGACACGAGGGGCACGACGCGGGTGAGGCCGATCTCGGTGGCCTTGGCGATCGCCCAGTCGGCCCGCTCGCCCCGGGGCGGGGCGAGGTAGAGGACGCTCTCGGGCGGCGCCGGATCGTACGAGGGCTCGCCGAGCGCCTCGAGGCCGGCCTCGCGCACGGCGCACAGCGTCCAGGCGCCCCGCCCGTCGGTGACGACGACCTCCTCGCCCACCCGCGCGCGCAGCACCCGGCGCAGGTGGTGCTCGGCCGCGGGCTCGAGCACCGGTCGAGCCGGGTCGGCGACGCGCAGCTGGGCCAGGGCCGCCACGCGGCGCTCGAAGAGCTCGAGGGTCACCGCCGTGTGCGGCGCCGGTGGAAGAGCCCGGTCGCCGGCTCGTCGACGGTCTCGCCCCGGTGCTCGGCCCACCGGCGCAACAGCGCCTCGGACTCGGCGTCGAGCTCGGTGGGCACCTCCACCTCGAGGTGGACGTAGAGGTCGCCGCGGCCCCGGCCGTGGAGGTGCTCGACGCCCTCGTGGCGGATCCGGGTCACCGTGCCGCCGGGACTGCCGGGGGCGACCTCGAGGGTGGTCGGCTCGCGCAGGGTCGGCACCTCGATCGTGGTGCCGAGCACGGCCTGGGCGAAGGTGACGCGCGCCACGTGGTGCAGGTCGTCGCCGTGGCGCTCGAAGCGCTCGTCGGGCGCGACCCGCAGGTGCACGAACAGCCGGCCGTTCCCGCCCCCGCGCACCCCCGCCGGCCCGCGGTCGGCCAGGCGCATGGTCGAGCCGTCCTCGACCCCCGGGGGCACCTGGATGGTGAGGGTGACCGCCTCGGGGCGACGGCCCTCGCCCCGGCACGACGGGCACGGCGCCTCGAGGCGCGTGCCCATCCCCTGGCACCGGGGGCAGATCTGGGAGGTGACCATCTGGCCGAGGATCGAATTGCGCACCCGGCGCACCTCGCCCGCGCCCCCGCACTCGGGGCAGGTCTGGGGCGTCGTGCCCGGGGCGGCGCCGCTGCCCTGGCACTCGCCACAGCGCCGGGCCAGGGTCACGGTGACCTCCTTCGCCGCCCCGAAGGCCGCCTCTTCGAGGGTGATCTCGAGGGCGACCTCGGCGTCGGGGCCGGGCTGGGGCCCGCGCCGCTCGGGCCGCGCGCCCATCGTGCCGAAGAACATGTCGAAGATGTCCTGGACCGAGCCGGCGCCCCTGAAGGGGTCGCCCGGTCCGTCGGCCGAGCCGAAGCGGTCGTAGTTGGCCCGACGCTCCGGGTCCGAGAGGATCTCGTAGGCCTGGTTGATCTCTTTGAAGCGGGCCTCGGACTCGGGGTCGGCCCCGGCCGTGTCGGGGTGGTACTGGCGCGCGAGCGCCCGGTAGGCGCGCTTGAGCTCGTCGGGGCTCGCGGTGCGCTCCACCCCCAAGAGGGCGTAGAGGTCGGGGCTAGGCACCGGGCTCACCCCCGAAGTGGCGGGTCAGCTCGTCCGAGACGGCCTGGGCCGTCGCCATCACCTCGCGGTACCTCATGCGCGTGGGGCCGAGCAGCCCGAGCGCCCCGACGGTCTCGCCCTCGAGCACGACCGGGGCGACGATGACCGCGCAGGCCGAGAGCGGCTCGAGACCGTGCTCCGAGCCGATGGCGACCGCCACGTCGGCGTCGAGGATGTCCTCGATGAGCGAAACCACGACGAGCTCCTGTTCGAGGATCGAGAGCACCGCGCGCACGGTCTCCACGCCGTCGAAGGCCTCGGCGACGTGTGAGGAGCCGCCGATGTAGACCTGCTCGCCCTCGATCGTGGGGGCGGCCGCGAACAGGGCGCTCGTCGCCTCGCGCACCAGGCGGGCCACGGCGTCGCTGCGCGAAGGCACCTGGATCCGCGAGCCGAGCGTCGTGCCGATGAGCAGCGCGTTCAGTTGGCGCGAGGCCTCGGCGACGTCGGCGGCGTCGGCGCCGAGGCCGTCCATCACGCTGTGCCGGGTGACCGTGCCGTCGGAGAAGACGGTCACGAGCAGGTGGTGGTGGGCGTCGAGGTTCACCAGCTGGACCGACAAGACGGTCGCGCGCGAGTGGCCGGCCCCCACCACGACCGAGGTGTGGCTCGTGAGCTGGCTCAGCAGCTTCGAGGTCTGCTCGAGGACGTCCTCCATCTCGCCGCGCACGTGGGCGAAGAAGTCGCGCACCTGGCTCTGCTGGGCGGCCCCCACGCTCCCGCGCTCGAGGTGGTCGACGAAGTAGCGGTACCCCTTGTCGGTCGGCACCCGGCCGGCCGAGGTGTGGGGCTGAGCGAGGAAGCCCTCGCGCTCGAGGGCGACCATCTCGGTGCGCACCGTCGCCGGGGAGACCTCGAGGTCGGTCGCGGCCGCCACCGCCGACGACCCGACGGGCTGGGCGGTGTCGACGTGCTCGGTGACGACGGCCCGGAGGATCGTCGCCTTGCGGGCGTCGAGGTCCCCGGACGCGACGGGGGACTTGCGCCGACGGGCCATGGCACCTCCTTTGTTAGCACTCAAGTCTACCGAGTGCTAGACGCCGTGGTCAGTCCTCGTCGAGTTTCAAGGCGGCGACGAAGGCCTCCTGGGGCACCTCGACCCGGCCGAGGTTCTTCATGCGCTTCTTGCCCTCCTTCTGCTTCTCGAGGAGCTTGCGCTTGCGGGTGATGTCCCCGCCGTAGCACTTGGCCAGGACGTCCTTGCGCCGGGCCTTCACGGTCTCGCGCGCGATGACCCGCCCCCCGATGGCCGCCTGGATCGGCACGTCGAAGAGCTGGCGCGGGATCAATTCGCGCAGCCGCTCGGCCATGCGCCGCCCGTAGTAGTCGGCGTTCTGGCGGTGCACGATGGTGGAGAAGGCGTCGACGGGCTCGTGGTTGATCAACAGGTCCACCCGCACCACCGGGCTCGTCACGTAGCCGGCCGGTTCGTAGTCGAGCGAGGCGTAGCCCTTGGTCCGGCTCTTCAGGGCGTCGAAGAAGTCGATCACGACCTCCGCCAGGGGGATCCGGTAGCGCAGCTCGACCCGCTCGGTCGAGAGGTACTCCATCTTGGTCATCTCGCCCCGGCGGCTCTGGCCGAGGTCCATCACCGCCCCGAGGTGCTCGGCCGGGGTGATGATCGTGACGTCGAGCATCGGCTCGTCCACGTGGTCGAGCCGGCTGGGGTCGGGCAAGTCGGTCGGGTTGTCGACGTCGACCTCGGTGCCGTCGGTGAGAAAGGCCCGGTACACGACCGAGGGGGCCGTCGCGATGATCGAGAGGTTGAACTCGCGCTCGAGCCGCTCGCGCACGATCTCCATGTGCAGCAGGCCCAGGAAGCCGCAGCGGAAGCCGAAGCCGAGCGCGTGGGAGTTCTCCGGCTCGTAGCTAATCGAGGCGTCGTTGAGCTTCAGCCGGTCGAGCGCGTCGCGCAGAGCCGCCAGATCGTCCCCGTCGATCGGGTAGATCCCGCAGAAGACCATCGGCTTGGGGTCGCGGTAGCCCTCGAGGGGCTCGGGGGCCGGGTGCTGGGCGTCGGTGACGGTCTCGCCCGAGCGCGCGCCGCCGACGTCGCGGATCCCGGCCACGAGGTAGCCCACCTCGCCCGGGCCGAGGACGTCGACCGCGACCATCTCGGGGGTCCGCACGCCGATCTCTTCGACCTCGTGGGTCGTCTGGGCCCGCAACAGGCGGACCCGGCTGCGCGCGCGCAGCGTGCCCTCCACGACCCGGATCGAGCTGATGACCCCGCGGTACTGGTCGTAGACCGAGTCGAAGACGAGGGCCCGCAGGGGCGCCGCCGGGTCGCCGGTGGGCGCGGGGATCCGTTCGAGCACCGCGTCGAGCAGCCCGGGCACGCCCTCGCCGGTCTTCGCGGAGATCTCGAGGACCTCCTCGCCGGGGATCCCGAGGACCCGCTCGAGCTCGTCGCGGCAGCGCGCCGGGTCGGCCGCCGGCAGGTCAATCTTGTTGAGCACGGCCACGATCGCCAGGTCGTGCTCGAGGGCCTGATAGCAGGTGGCGAGCGTCTGGGCCTGGATGCCCTGGCTGGCGTCGACGAGCAGCACGGCGCCCTCGCAGGCCGCGAGCGAGCGCGAGACCTCGTAGCCGAAGTCCACGTGGCCCGGGGTGTCGATCAGCTGGATCAGGTGGTCCCGGTAGCGGACCCGGACGTTCTGGGCCTTGATGGTGATCCCGCGCTCGCGCTCGATCTCCATCGAGTCGAGGTACTGGGCCCGCATCAGTCGGGGGTCGACCGCCCCGGTGATCTCGAGGATCCGGTCCGAGAGGGTCGACTTGCCGTGGTCGATGTGGGCGATGACGCTCAGGTTGCGGATGGTGCGCGGGTCGACGGGCTCGGTCACGGTCACTAGAGGCTACCGGGCCCCCCGCGGGGGACCTCGGGTGCGCCACGAAGCGGGGGGCGCCCTTCACTACGCTTGTCCGGTGGCTCGACCCCGAGACTCCGACCGACCCGAGGGGTCGCGCGCGCTGCCCAACGAGCAGCGCCTGGTGCGCCTCGGCCAGGCGATCGACGAGCGCACCGGCGGGCCGACCGCGCCGCGGCCCGCGCGCGCCCGCCGGGGCGGCCGGCGCCGGCGCCGTTGGCTGCGCCGCACGCTTCTCTCCCTCGGGGTCGTCGTGGTGCTGATCGTGGCGGCCGTCGTGGGCGACTACTACTACCTGGGCTCGCTGGTGCACCGCACCACGGTGCACAACCTGCAGAGCTCGGGCCAGCAGATCAACATCCTGCTCATCGGATCGACGACGCGGTGCGGACTCTCGGTCCAGAACAAGGCCTACGGCCTCTGCTCCCAGGGCGTGACCGGCGTGAACGCCGACATCGACATGATCTTGCACCTCAACACGGGCACCCGCACCGCCTCGCTGCTCTCGATCCCGCGCGACCTCTTCTCCCCCAACGCCCGCACGACCGGTCCCAACAAGATCGACGCGGCCCTCTACCA